>JBAVLA010000083.1:0-41859 GCA_049688595.1 Candidatus Nanopelagicales bacterium
CCGTATGCACTGCCCGGGACCCGGGGTCAGCGCCGGTGAGGGCGGCCATCCGCCGGGCTCCGGCCGCGGTGGCGGCCTGCCCGAGGGCGACCGCACCCAGGGTCGCGGATGCCGACAGCCCGGTGACGATGCCTTGCTGGGCCGCGGTCCGCGGCATCAGGCTCGGCTCGAACCCGATCGGGGCGACCAGGCCGGCGGCCAAGGCGCCCGCCCGTGCTGTGGATGACGTCATGCCAGTTCCTCCTGCATCACAGCCTCCGCGGCGGGCGCGAAGTCGTCTGGGTCGTCCGGGTCGTATGTGGATCGGTAGGCCAACGGGTAGCGGGGCACGTAGTTATTCACGAACGAGGTGATCAGGGCAGCGACCGGCATGGCCATGAACGCACCCATCGGCCCGGCGATCGCACCGCCGGCCAGGGCCGATCCGAAGGCGACCCCGCCGTTGATCTCCATGCTCCGCGCGCTGAGCTTCGGGCTGAGCCAGTAGTTCTCGATCTGCTGGAAGACCGCCGTCCAGGCCACCAGCACGAGGGCCTGCCACACCCCTTCGATGCCCAGGGTGACCAGCGCGGGGATGGCCGCACCGATGTAGGTGCCCACGACGGGGATGAACTCCGCGAAGAAGCCCTGGAACACCGCCAGGGGCAGGGCGACCAGCCACGGCACCCCCACGGCGACCATCACGAAGAAGAACAGGGTCGCGTTGATCAGGAGCAGGACCAGCCGGGAGTAGAAGTAGCCGCCGGTCTGCTCGATGGCGGTGTCCCACGCCCAGCCGAGGCGCTGCTGGCGCTCCGGGGGCATGCGTACGAGCAGGGCCCGGCGGATCTTGGGTGCATCGGCGGCGAAGTACAGGGTGAACGTGGCGGTGGTCAGGAACTGGAACACCATGCCGACCGTGCCGCTTGCGATGCCCAGGACCTGTTGGCCGTTGTCCTGCAGCCAGGTGCGGATGGACTGGTCGACCTGGTCGCCGAGATCGGTCGTCCCGGAGGCGATTGTGACCCCGAACGTTCGCTCGATCGCCGCGATCCACTCCGGGATTCGAGACCCGACCTGTTCGGCGACCTGGACCAGGGCGGGTATCAGGACCGTGATCAGCAGCACGACGGACACGACGACGACGAGGAACACGGTCCCCGACGCGCGTCCCCGGGACCAGCCTCGGTGGGTGTGCAGCCAGGTGACGGCGGGGTCCATGGCGACGCTGAAGAAGAAGGCGATGACCAGCGTCGAGATCAGCCCGCGAGCCTGCAGCAGGGACAGGACGAGGACTGCCATCCCCAGGCCGACCCAGACCACGCGCCAGATGGTCTGGCGGATCACCGGCACCACCCACGGGGGCGCCTGCTCGACCGGGCGTTGCAGGGTCGGTGGAATCGGGGGCTGATGGGGTGTCGCTCCTGACACAGCCAGGTCCATGTCTTCTCCTCACGGGGTCGGTCCGCGTGGACGCTAGCCCGGCCCGGGCCTGCCGCGTGCGTGAGCGTCACCCCGCCTGTCACCCCGCTGCGGGGTCATGTGGACCCGCCCCGGCGGCGCCCCGCCTCGCCCAGCGACTGGACAGCCAGGATGCCGGCCCCGAGCAGCAGCAGCACCCCCAGGGTCTGGCGCATGTGTCCCAGCAGGACGTCGGCCACGACCAGCAGTCCGGCGCCGACGGCCAGAGCGATGGTGATCCGCACCAGCAGGTCGAGCATCCGTCGCCGAAGGATCGCCTCGACCAGCAGCATCACGACGATCAGCCCCAGCAGCGGGACCAGCAGGGCGGAGGACCCGTCGAGCAGCACCAATCCGGCCGCCAGGAACAGCAGGACGGTCGACACGGACGACCAGGCCTGCAGCGCCCACCCCGACGATTCTCCGACCACCATCGGCAGGGCGCGGTGGCTCAGGTGGTCGTGGACACCGGGGGTCGGCAGCACGCCAACCTCTGACCGTTCGAGGGCAATCGCCTGCTCGGCCAACTGCCTCTGCCGGGAACGCAGGTCCCGCACCCGGGCGGAGGTCCGTTCGAGCTCGGTCCTGTGCGGTCGACTCGTCGGGTCCGGGGCGCCCGCGGCCACCGTCGCCGACCGCAGGTGCGCACGGGCCACCGCCAGCTTCGACTCGATGCCCTGGAGCTGTTCCGTGACAGCGTCGACCCGGTGCGCCCAGAGGGCCTCGCGCAGGCTGAACCCGGGCGGCTCCCGGTCCAGGTCTGCCCAGGCGACGGGCTGTGCCCATGAGGCGCGCACTCGCCCGTCACGCTCGTACCGCGGGCCTGCGGGGGCACGCTCGCCGCCGAGCGGGTCGTGGGTGTCCAGCCCCCACAGCCCCTTGTAGTCCACGACCCAGTCGGTGGACTCATCGACCAAGAAGGCCTGCCAGCCATCGTCACCCCCGGGACCGATGCTCAGCCCGTCGCCGCGGCGGTAGTCGATGAAGGGAATGCCGATCTGGCCCTCGGGGTCCGCCCACGGCAGGATCCGGGCCAGGCTGCGGCGGAGGCGCTCCAACCACCCGGGCAGGTTCGGGGCGATGCTGACCAGGTACTCCCCAGGCAGGTAGGCCCCCGAGTGGCTGCCCGCCCCGACGTAGACCACCGGATGGTCACCCACCTTCGCGAGGTCGGGGTCATCCCAGCGGCGCCGCAGGTCCGCGCCGACCTCGTCATGGCTGGAGAACGCCACCCACATCGGGACTGGGCCGTCCTGAGTGTCGGCCAGGAACACCGTGATCTGCTCCCAGTCCCCTTCGTGGTCGTTGACCCCGCCGAACGAGGAGCGCCAGTCGTTCATCGGATAGAGGAACCAGTACTGGATCGCTACATACCCCGCGTCGCGGGTCACCCGCGCGTAGTACGTGCAACCCGCCCTGCGTGCGTCCACCTGGAGCTGGGCCGCGGCTGCCTGCCCGCCGGGCACCCGACCCCGCATCACCAGGCTCAGCCGCGCCACCGCAGCGAGGACCCGCCCGATCAGGCCCACCCTCGCCGCGGCGCTGGAGCGCTGGAAGGCCGGTCGCCGCCCGGACCGAACCCAGTCGCTGTAGGCGCCACGGTTCAGGGGGACGGACACGAACTGCAGCGACAGCGGCTCACCGCGGTGCGCACGCCCCCAGCCGGCCAGGGCCACGGGGTCCAACTCCCCGGGTTCGGCCAGGGTCCGCGCGTCCCCGCCCCGGCCGAGGACCAGGCGGGCGCTGTGCAGGTAGTCCTCCACCGCGATCGGGCGGAACATCTCCCCCTGGGTGAACCGGAGGACCGGCTCGTACTGGCGCACCAGGTGCAGATTCATGCCCGCACCCTGCCCACCTCCGCCCTGGGCCCCGGTCTCATGTCACCCCGCATGTCACCCCTCGGTGCGCGGGCACGTGGACGCGGGCACTGTCGGGTCATGACCGATGACAGCACCCAGACCCCCGACCTGAGCCTGCGCGCGTTCACCGAGCCGCGCCCGGACCGGGCCACCCGCTTCACGGCGGGCCAGGCGGCCCGGATCGAGACTCCCTTGGATGCGCATGCGCACCTGGTGCTGCCCCCGGAACGGGACGCCCTTGCCCTGCTGCACGCCCAGGAGAGTTCCCGGGAGCCCGGGCTGATCCCACTGCGGTACGAGCGGATGGGCGCCTCCCCGTTCGCGTTCCTGCGCGGGTCGGCTGCCGTGATGGCCGCCGACCTGTCCGCCGGGGCGCGCACGACGATCCGCGCCCAGCTGTGCGGGGATGCCCACGTCGCCAACTTCGGGATGTCCGCCTCCCCGGACCGGCGGCTGGTGTTCGACCTCAACGACTTCGACGAGACCCTGCCCGGGCCGTTCGAGTGGGACGTCAAGCGACTGGCTGCCAGCGTGGCCGTCGCCGGGCGGCACGTCGGGGTCAAGCCCAAGAAGACCCGGGCCGCGACCCGGGCCACCGTCGCCTCCTACCGCACCACGATCGCCACGCTGGCCCAGATGAGCCCCATGGCGGTCTGGTACGCCCGCGTCGACGTCGAGGACCTGGTCAATGCGCTCAAGGGCACCAGCCTGGCCGACGACGCCAAGCGGGCCGGGCGCTCCTCGGCGAAGGCCACCGGCGACGTCGCGGTGGGCAAGCTCACCGAGGTCGTCGACGGCCGGCGCCAGTTCCGCTCCGCGCCCCCGCTGCTCGTACCCGTCGACGAGGCCGAGCATGAGGGCATCACCGAGAGTGCTGCGGCCCTGTTCGGCCAGTACCTGGAGACGCTGAGCCCGGACGCGGTCCTGCTGCTCCTGCGCTACTCGTTCGTGGGCCTGGCGCACAAGGTCGTCGGTGTCGGCAGCGTCGGCACCCGCGCCCTGGCCATGCTGATGGTGACCGGGGACGGGGACCACCTGGTCCTGCAGATCAAGCAGGCCAACGCCTCGGTCCTCGAGCCCTACGTCGGCGCCAGCACCATCGGCCATCACGGCAGGCGGGTCGTCGTCGGCCAGAGGCTCATGCAGGCCACCGGCGACCCCCTGCTCGGCTGGACATCCGGCAGCCAGGCCGCCCCGTTCTACTACTTCGTCCGCCAGATCAAGGACATGAAGGGCTCCATCGACCTCGAACGCCTCGACGCCGAGGACCTGGCCCTCTACGGGCGCATCTGCGGAGCCGTGCTCGCCCGCGCCCACACCCGCGCCGGCGGGGCCGCCAAGATCACCGGGTACCTCGGCGACACCGACACCTTCGATGTCGCGGTGGCCGACTGGGCGAACTCGTACGCAGATCTGACCGAGCGCGACCACGCCGCCCTCGTCGCCCAGACCAGCGAACCCGCGCACAGCTGACCCCGCCACCACCCACCAAGGAGCTCACGTGAGCCAGAGCACGATCAACGAGACCGACACGGGACAGGCCCCATGGCACGTGCTGCCAGGGGCGGATGTACTCGCCCGGCTCAACTCAACGCCCACCGGGCTGGCCACGGCCGACGCCGCCGAACGGCTCGTCGGCTACGGCCCGAACGCGCTGCAGCAGGAGGCCAAGCCCTCGGTCCTGCGCGTCGCTCTGGGGCAACTGGTCGAGCCCATGACCCTGATGCTTCTGGCCGTGGCTGTGGTCAGCATCGTGATCGGCCAGGGCTCCACAGCGGCCGTCGTGATCGCCCTGGTCCTGCTCAACGTCGTGATGGGCACCAACCAGGAGCTCAAGGCGCGCGCCAGCGTAGACGCGCTGGCCAGCCTCCAGGTGCCCCTGGCCCGGGTGATGCGCGACGGGCGCCTGACGCTCCTGCCGGCATCCGACCTTGTCCCGGGGGACGTGGTGCAGGTGGAGGCAGGCGACATCGTGCCGGCGGACGGACGCATCCTGGAGTCCGCGACGCTCGAGGCGCAGGAGTCCGCCCTGACCGGCGAGAGCGTCCCGGTGGGCAAGGACCCGGCCGCGCTGGTGGGTGGCGACATCGCCCTCGGGGATCGCAGCAACATGCTGTTCCAGAACACGTCGGTCACCCGGGGCACCGCGACGATGGTCGTCACGGCCACCGGGATGGGCACCGAGGTGGGGCGGATCGCCGCCATGCTCAGCGGGGTCTCGCGGACCCGTTCCCCGCTGCAGCTGCAGCTCGATGACCTCACGAAGAAGATCGCGATCGTGGCATGGGCCACCCTGGCGCTGATCCTTGTGGTGGGGCTGGTCCGGGGGCTGAGCTTCGAGGCCCTGATGCTGTTGGGTATCTCGATGGCGGTCTCCGCCATCCCGACGGGCATGCCGACCTTCGTGCAGTCCATGCTCGCCATGGGGGCCCAGCAGCTGGCCAAGGCCAAGGCCATCGTGCGCAACCTCAACGACGTCGAGACGCTGGGCGCCACCAGCCAGATCAACACCGACAAGACCGGCACGCTCACGCTGAACCAGATGACCGCCCGGGCAGTGTTCTACGGCGGCAGCTGGTACGAGGTCGACGGCGAGGGCTACTCCTGGACCGGCGCCATCCGCGGCGTGGCCGGGGCCCCCGATGCCGACCTCACCGCCCTGGCCTACGTCAGCGCGTTGGCCAGCGACGCGACGGTGAGCCGCAGCGGGGAGGTGGTCGGCGACCCGACCGAGGCCGCCGTCGTGGTGCTGGCCGAGAAGATCGGCACCTCGGTGACCGAGACCCGACTGGCGTACCCGCGGGTGGCCACGGTCCCGTTCGACTCGACGTACAAGTTCATGGCCACCTACCACCACGCGCCGCTTGCCGGGGAGCCGCGCCTGGTCGAGCTGGTCAAGGCGGACCTGACGTCGTCCTGGCCCGCTGCACCCGGGCGCTGCAGCCCGACGGCAGCACGGTGCCCCTCGACGACGTCCGCGAGGCGATCGACCGGGCGAACGCGCGACTGGGCGAAGCCGGTCTGCGGGTTCTCGCGCTGGCCGTGCGCGCGTTGCCGGTGGACCAGACCGACGCCGTCGTCGCGGACCCGATGGCTGCCGTGGAGAACCTGGTGTTCCTCGGGCTGGTCGGAATCATCGACCCGCTGCGCCCGGAGGCGATCGACGCCGTGCGGGTGGCCCACCGCGCCGGCATCGACGTGCGGATGATCACCGGCGACCACCTGGTCACCGCGCAGGCGATCGCCGCCGAGCTGGGCCTGGGTCCCGGCGGCATGTCCGGGACCGAGTTCGCCGCCACCAGCGATGATCAGCTCACCGCCCAGCTGCCCGCGCTGCACGTGTTCGGCCGGGTCTCCCCGCAGGACAAGCTGCGCCTGGTCCAGCTCATGCAGAAGGACGGCGCGGTCGTGGCGATGACCGGCGACGCCGTCAACGACGCCGCCGCGCTCAAGCAGGCCGACATCGGCGTCGCGATGGGCAGCGGTTCCGAGGTGTCCAAGCAGGCCGCGAAGATGATCCTGACCGATGACAACTTCGCCACGCTGGTGCACGCCGTCGAGCTGGGCCGCGGGATCTTCTCCCGCATCACCGCCTACATCGGCTACCAGCTGACCCAGCTGTTCGGGCTGGTCAGCATGTTCCTGCTCGCGACCATGCTCCACATCAACGGCGGGGTGGCCCTGCTGCCCCTGCAGGTGCTGTTCCTGAACTTCACCCTGGCCGTGATCCCGGTCATCATCATCACCCTCGACGAGGCTGAGCCCGGGCTGATGGACCAGCCGCCGCGCGATCCGCGGGAGCGCATCTTCAACCGCACCACGGCGACCCGCTGGATCGGTCTGGGCGTGCTGTTGGGCGTGCTGTCCCTGCTGCCGCTGGCATTCGGCCCCGACGAGCCCTCCGGGGAGGTCGCCAGCGTGTCGGTGACGATGGCCTACGCCGTGATGGGCCTGGCCACCGGTCTCGCTGGCCTCGTGATGCGCAAGACGACCGCCTCGGCGTTCACCCGACCGGTCGTGCCCGCAACCCTGCTCGTCGCCGCGGGAGTCGCGATCACCGTCATCTCCACCGAGGTCGGGTTCCTGCAGGGCTTCCTCAAGACCACCGAGCTGACCGATGCCCAATGGGCCGTGTGCATCAGCCTGGCGCTGGTGTTCGCCGTCGCCGTCGAGATCGAGAAGGCGGTGCGGCGGCGGCGTTTGGCGAGCAGCTCGTCAGGTTCCTGACCCGATGCGGTGGAGGGCTGAGGCGCGGTCGTGCACCCCGAGCTTGGCGTAGAGGCGGCGCAGCCGGGTCTTGAGGGTGTTAACCGAGATGCCCAGGTCTGCGGCCAGCTCCCGGTGCCCCTCGGACCTGGCTAGCCGATCCAACAGCTCACGCTCGCCGCGACTCAACGGGGGCAGCGTCGGCGTCGACGCGGATGAAGTCCTCGCGGCGGTGGCCACGAGTGCGGCAAGGGCTTGCTCGTGCTCACGCTGCGCGACACGGTGGGCCAAGACGACCACCTCCTCGGGCCGTCCCGCCAGGGCGCGAAGCATGCCGAGCTCGTAAGCGATTGTGGCTGCCGCCGACAGATGCATCTCGGCCTCGATTGGCCGGGAGGCGGCCGTCACGGCGGCCATCAGCATCCGGGCGTCGACCACGTCACGCGGCACCACCGGACGGGCAGACCTCGCCAGGCGCACAGCTTCTGCCTCCGACAGCGAACCACCCATCCCCGCCACCCTGATGGCCAGCCGCTCCCGAGCCCGTCCGGCCGGGAGCCGATCCAGGACTCGAATGGCGCGTCCCCGGTCGGAGAGCTCCACGGCAACCTCAACGACGGCACCGTCAACGATGGAGGCCAGTGGGTTGCCCGCGGCCCGGTCACGCAGGACCTGGCGGGCATCCTCGAGGGCCTGATCGGCCCCTAGCCGGTCTGCGCCGGCGGCGAGCGCCCGAGCCCGCGCGACCGCTCCGAGCACGAGGTAGCCGACATGCCCGGTCTGAGCCCCCCGTCTCTCGACCGCCACGGCCTCCTCGAGCGCGGCGGCCGGATCGCCGAGGTCGACCAAGGCTCTGGCTCGGGCCAGCCGGGCATCGCAGTCGTCAACTACCCCCAGCGACCCGGTGTCCTCGAGGGCAGCCAGAGACGTGTCAGCCAGGAACCGCGCTCGATGGGCCCTGCCGTCGCTGGCCGCAAGGAGGGCACTCAACGCGGGGAGCGCCACGGTGCGGTGGTAGTGGTTGGTCCGCGGTCGGCTGGACAGGGTGAGCAGCTCGGTGCGCGCGGCCTCGTCCTCGCCGTGCCACAGGTCCAGCCGCACCTGCATCATCGCCGCGGCGTGGGGGCCGGTCCGGGACCAGTCGTCGGCGTAGGAGGCCCGGACCCGGCGCACCAGCTCCCGGGCGTGGGCGGTCCGCCCGGCCCACACATCGACGTAGGCGCGCAGCAGCGAGGTCTCGGTGGTGAACCACGCCAGCCCCGCGGACCCGTCGCCCTGCAGCGTGGCCTGCTGCGCGGCCGCACCGGTGATCGCCTCCAGCTCGGCGAGGTGCGGTGCCGCGGCCGCGAGGTTCCCACCGAGGACCTCCGAGCACGCCACCGCCAGAAGCATCAGCTGGTCCTCGGGGACGGCCAGTTCAGGGGCCTGGCGGTACCAGCTGCGCACTCGTTCCGAGCGACCTGAGTCGAGCAACCCAGCGACGTGTGCCCCCAGCACCTCTCGCGCCTTGTCGATATGGCCCGCGTCGAGAAGCTGGGTGACCGCACTGTCGACATCGCCCTGGGAGGCCAACCACATACCGGCCGCCTGGTGAGCCTCAGCGGTGGCCTTCCGGCCCCGTGCTGAGAGCTGTCGCCTCAGGTACTCCTGGAGGAGTCCGTGGGCTCGGTACTGGAACCCCACCGCGCCGACCGGCGGGGCCAGAACCTGCGCCTCAGCCAGCCCGGCCAGCCGCTGGGCGCTGTCCGATCGGTCCAAGATCCAGTCACAGGCGTCCGGGGTGAGGGTGTCCAGCACGCTGCTGCGCAAGAGCAGGTCCCGGTCCACCGGATCCAACGACGCGAACCACCGGCCGAACAGCAGGTCCATCCCCGGTCCGAGCAGCCACGCAGCCGGATCGGTGTCGGGGCTGCCACCGGTGCCCGTGACGCTGGCGCGCAGGGCCCCGATCCATCCCTCGGCGACTTCGGTCAGCGCGGCCCGACGGTCCGCGGACAGGTCCGGGGCGATCATCTCCAGGTACTCAGTGGACTCCTCGACACTGAGCGCCAGGTCCCACCTGTCGAGCAGGACCAGCCGCCCTCCCGCCAGCAGTCGGGAGGCGTCCAGGTGCGGCGTCCGGCGCACCCGCACCAGGAGGCGGACATTGGCCGGCAGATTGTCCACAAGATGCTGGAACCTGGCGTCGAAGGACGGATCCCCGCCCAGGTCATCCACCACGAGCAGGAGGGCTGGCCCGGCCGCCAGCCGACGGCCCAGTTCGGCCCCGTACTCCTGCCACTGGTCGGGGTGGTCCTCTTCGGGGGGTGTCGGGGCATCGACACCCACGTGGGACAGGGCTTCAGCCAGGTTGGTCCAGAACTGGCGATGCCCGGCCGGTCCCGCTGGGCCGGACAACCACACGGGCGTCGCGTCCGAAGGCTCGACCGCGAGCGCGAGCAGCGACGTGGCCCCGTATCCGGCCGGGGCGACCAGCAGGGCCATCCCGCCCGGGGTCAGGTGGGTCAGGCGCGCCACCAACGGGGACCGGGCCAGGCGCGGCTTCATGACCAGGGGAATACTGGCTCGCCCCATCGGGGGGACGCCCTTCTTCGCTGCCATGGTGGGGCAAGATTCCCACGGGCATGCAGGACCAGCAAGCACGCCCCGGCACTGGGCACGCAGGCCGCGGGGTGACCTCGCTGGGTGACCTCCCCGGCGCCCGTCCGAATCGCCGCCACCCGTGAGCCCCCCGCGTCGCTGTCCCCGCTTGGAGGTGCTCCGTGAATCAACCCGATCGGCCTGCGGGCCCCGGTCCGGCGCGGACCGATCCGCTGGTCCGGCTGGCAGCCGCCGTCGCGTCGGACCGGCTCGACGAGGCGGTGGCTGCGATGAGGCAGGCGATCGTCGCTGACCCGGGCGGCAGCCTGCGCGATCCGCTGGTCAAGGCGTGGATCGCGCGACGCTTCCAGTACCTGCTCACGGTCGAGTGCACACGCAGCGCCGAGGCCCTCACCCTGGCCGGGCTGGACGACGGGGGGCGGCCCGGCTCGGCAATGCGCCAGCAGCTCGCCGCTCGGTTCCTGGTCGGGACCGCCCCGGATGCGGTGGCCGGTGAGCAGCCGGACCCGCCGGACCCGGACCTTGCCGTGCTGACGTTGCTGTTCGCTCCGGGCCTGCTGACCGGATTGCTCCCGGACCTGGCCCTTGGCGACGTGTGGCCGCTGATGCACGCACGGTTCGGGGTGCGCGTGATCGCCGCCGACGCCCACCCGATGCGGGGGTGCCAGGCAAACGTTGCCGACCTCGCCGCGGCGCTGACCCGGGGGGTCGGCCACGACGAGAGCGGCCGACGGCGCGGGCCTGGTGAGGCAGCACCGCCTCCGCCTGACCCGCGTCCTACCGTTGCCAGTCGGGCGCCACCACTTCGCCCACCGTGGCATGATTGTGGCATGAGTCGCACACGATTGAGCACCACGGTGGACGCGGACCTGCTGGACAGTGCCCGGAAGGCGTCCGGAAAGCCGGACTCCGCGCTGATCGACGAGGCGCTCGCTGCCTTGGTGGCTCGGCATCGCGCCGCCGAGGTGGACGCCAGCTACGCAGCCTACGACGCGCACCCGCTCGACGAACCAGACGAGTGGGGGGACTTGGCCTCGTTCCGACGTGCGGTTGCGGCCTCATGACGGACCTACCCGCACGCGGGGACGTGTGGTGGTGCGAGATGGCCGGAATCGGGCGCAGGCCCGTGGTGGTGCTTTCTCGTGACGTCGTGATCCCGCGCCATCGCCGCGCGCTGATCGCACCGTGTACGACCACCATCCGACACCTGCCGAGCGAAGTCCTCCTCGAACCCGGCGAGGACCCGGTGCCGCTTCGCTCGGCAGTCAACCTGGACTCGGTCGAAAGCGTCTCAATCGCGATCCTCGTCGAACGCCTGGGCCGGGTGGCCGACCATCGAATGCGCCAGATCTGCGCTGCCCTCGCCATCGCAGTGGACTGCTCGGACTGAGCCGCCGCCGCTCACCGGTGACGGATCCCCTTGCCAACCTCAACGCGCGACGCCCGTCTCCACCCAGCGAGCGGACTTGAACCAGCTGTGAGCATTCACAGTCGCCCGGCGGGCACGGCGATGTTGCGGCTGGCGCTGTTGACCCGAACGAGCTTACGACGGCGCCACTCACGGGCGACTCCGTGTTCGACCAGTTTGGATCCGAGCAGCAGCGCCAAGAGCCCCGCAATCATCACGAGTGGGACCTCGTACCTGGCGCAGTACCCCGCGAACATGAGCAGCAGACCGACACAGGGCGCTCCCAGACGGCCGATCGGTGGGTGTGCGCGTCGCCGCGGGGCGCTGCCGGATGGCACGGCGGCAGGCACACGGGTCAGCCCCGCCAGGACCTGCTGCACATGTTGGCTGTGGACGGTCAGGTCCGCCCAGCCGCCCGCATCCAGTTGCACACGCAGCGTCGTCGGGGAGCGCATCACGCCGACTGTCAGTTCCCGGGGAACCTCGGCATCCGATGCCGGATCGGAGTCAACCCTGCCCTGCAGTCTGACCGATTCGTGCGTGCGTTCTGCTACCCACCAGACCTCGCCTTGCCGCAAGTGCAGCGGCCCGGGCATCGCCTCGCGGTACAACCCCAGTCCCGTCCCCTGGACCACCGCCGGCAGCACGACAGACCTCCCGACCTCCGGGCACCACCACCGCTTCGCAGTCACGCCGCAGGAGACGACGAGCACACCCGCGGCGGAAATGAGGACGGCTGCGGCAACCCACACCATGGTCAAGACAGACCAGGCCACGAACGTCATAGCTAGTGCTGGCCAATTCTGGACAGGCGGGATGCCTCATTCGTCTCCCGGCACCTCGTCACCCACCCGTGCCCGACCCTGTCCAAAGCACCGAGCCCCCGTTCACTTCGACCAAGTCGTGCCACCGGCACAATTGTGGGCGAATCACCGGCCCGGTCCGGCGGGGATGGTCCCGTGCTCGTAGGGTCCAAGGGCCTCCCTCGGTGATGCCCCCAAGGGGCGGGCCTCGGCGTTCGGCGGGCTGGCTGCGAAGGGGTCGGTCTCGGCAGGCTTGCGGGGTGCGACGAAGGAGGGGACGGCATCCTTGGGGACGCCCCACTTGGCCAGCTGCTCGGTGACCTGGGCCTGGGCCGCGGCGAGCTGCTCCCCGATGAGCCGTCGGCCGGCCCAGTCGAGCTCGCGCTGGCGCAGGACGCGTTCCATCTTCTCCAGCCGGTCGGCGTCGATCGGCAGGTCGTAGGCCAGGGAGGTGAACCTGGCCAGATCCGCGCGGTAGTCGTGGCCATCGGCGACGAACTGCCCAGGGATCACGTTCATCGCGTTCTTCACGTCGATGAACGTGATCAGGAACGTGGTGTACGGCCGCCACGCCGTCTCCTTCGGAACGCCGGGCTCCCGGGTCTCGGCCGGGCCCATCCAGTCCGGGGCCTGCACGGCCAGCGGGAACCAGAACTTCGGCATCGCATCGTTGTGATGCGTGAGCAGGAAGTACCGCGCCCGGGCCTGCACCTGAGCCGGCAGCGCCCGGAACTCCTTGAGCGAGTCGACCTCCACGACCTCGCCGTCGGGGTCCATCGCCGCCGGATCGGACAGCCACTTCTGCCGGAACCTCGTGGCCGCGGGGGTGCCCAGGAACAGGCCTCGCTCAATGCCGACGCGGTGCAGCCCGGCGGTCCCCTCCTCTGCGAACACGTCCTCGGCGGTCTGCGCACCCAAGGACTCCCCGAAGATCAGCAGCCGCGGCCGCCGATCCTCGGGTATCGCGGCCAGCCGCCACTTCAGGGCGTGCAGGAATGCGTTGTTCTGGTCGATGCCGATGCCGACCCTGCCCAGCGACAAGGGCGACGGGCGCAGCGAGTACTGCATCGCCACCAACGCGATGTCACCCCGGGTCAGGAACTCCAAGGACTCCGCTGTCACGTAGTTCAGGTACCCCGTCCCGGTCGGGGACATGAACACTATGTGCGCCCGCTCGAACGCACCCAGGGCCTCCAGCTCCCGCATCGCCAGGTCCGCCCGCTCACTGGTCGTGGCCCGGGACTCCAGCCCCACGAACACCCGGATCGGCGGCTTCGCCGGCCCACCCATGACTGCCTCGATCTCGGCGACCGTCAGGGCCATGTTCACGAACCGGCGACCCTCCCGGCCGATGGTGTCCAGCGACACCTCGCTGCGCGGCCCGGCGCTCACCCACTCCGACGTCGGCGCGGCCGAGTACGCGGACTCCACCGCGTCCCCAGCACCTTCAGCCTTGTGGAACACGCTCTGCAGGCCCTTGTACCCGGCCGCACCCAGCAGGCCCAGCGCCGCGAGGTGCCCGATGGGCCTGCCGATCAGCTCCGCCCGCGGGTTCACCGCCGTCACCAGCGACCCCACACCGTGGGCGAACAGCCGCTCCCCGGTCGCCGCGACCAGCAGCCCCGCGGACACCCCCGTACCGATTGCGATCGACCGCCCCACCGACACCGCCTGGGACTCGTCCAGCGCCACACCCTCGGCATCGTGAGTCACGCCCTCCTGCACCATCCTGCGCCGCAGGTACAGGTACTGACCCGCCGCCAGCGCACCACCGAGCGGCAGGGCCACCGGCACGTCGCGCGCCCAACCGCGCCTGCCGCGATCAAGGCCTGCCAGGAGCGCGTCGGAGCCCACGATGATCGCGCCCGCCATTCCGCCTACGGCCATCCGCCACGCGAACGTGCGGCCCCACGCCCGCGCGATCGGCTCGTCCTTGCGATGCGCCAGCGCCCGCTGGGCCAGCACCCCCATGCCCATCGCCGCCACGTCCCCGACCAGCACGACCCCGCGCTGGGTCATCTGCTTCTCCGCAGAGTCCGGACCGGTACCCGCCACCTTCAACGCGACCGCCTCGATCAACGACTGCGCCGACACCGTCAGCCCGTAGTTCAACGTCGACGACACACCCGTGATCACAGCCTGATCCACCGTCGCCCGCGGCATCAGACCCCGGCTGAACGACCGGCCCACACTCGTCGAGCCCGCCAGGATCCCCGCACGCTCCGGAACCCCCAAGCCCGCCCTGGCCGCCAGCAATCCTCGCAACATCCCTGCCATGATCGATCTCCTCGGTGGACTCTCTGGGTTGGGGTGAAGGGCTGGGTCAGCAAGCCCCAGCCCCCAACGTGGCGTCACCGCCCCCATCGGGTCGGCGATGCCCCGATCGGGTCAGGCCAGTGCCTTGGCCTTCAGGGCGTCGTACTCGGCCTGGCTGATCGCGCCGGAGTCGAACAGGGCCTTGGCATCAGCGATCTGCTCGGCAGGCGTGGCCGTCTTGGCCGCGACGGACTGGATGTACTTCTCCTGCGCAGCCTGCTGCTGGGCCATGGCGGCCATCTGACGCTCCCCCATGCTCTTGCCGCGGGCGATCAGGTAGATGAACGCACCCAGCCAAGGCACGAAGACCAGCACCAGCGCCCAGCCAGCCTTGCCCCAACCAGACAGCGTGTGGTCACCGAACAGGTCGAACAAGCAGCGGAACCAGATCATGACCGCCGAGATCCAGATGAAGAACCAGAAGCTCCACAGGAGGATGTCCCAGAAGCTGGTCGAGTTGAAGTCCATCGTCGGTCCCTTCGTTGATTCGGTTGGGCCGAATCTCCGGCGTCATTCGCGGGAGAGTCATGAGGGCGCTCCCGCCATCAGCGGCATCGAGTCCCCGCCCAAGGGGCCTCGGCTTCATCCGATCTACATGAATCGCATGATGGTACTCCGCTACGGGACCGTTCTCACGCGTCACCGATGAGTTGCGGCCTTCTCCTGGGCGCAGGACAAGGGCCGGCATGGCCGGTTGTGACAGACTCCCCGACGTGAGCCAGCCTGCGCCCCGTGGCGAGCTGAAGAACACCGGCTACGAGATCTTCATCGGCGTCCTGTCGATACTGTCCATCCTCAACCTCGCGCTCCTGTACCTCGCCGACGACCCGAACATCGGGCAGGTCCTCAGCGTCATGAACGCGGTTCTGAGCACCGTCTTCCTCATCGACTTCACCTACCGCATCACGACGGCTGTATCGCGGAGCGACTACTTCATCCGACGATTCGGCTGGGCCGACCTCCTCGCGAGCCTGCCGGTCGCCGAGCTGAAGTTCCTCCGCATGTTCCGCCTTGTCCGGGTGTACCGGCTGATGCGCGAGATCGGCGCTCGGACCGTCGCCAACATGTTGATCCGGGACCGGGCGGGAAGCGCACTGCTCATGCTGCTGCTCATGGGCATCCTCGTGCTGCAGTTCGGAAGCCTGGGGGTCCTTCACCTCGAGCAGTACGCACCCGGTGCGAACATCACCAGCGCGTCGGACGCCCTCTGGTACACGATCGTCACGATCTCCACCGTCGGCTACGGAGACCAGTTCCCTGTGACTAACCCCGGTCGGGTGGTGGGGGCGCTCATCATCGTCATCGGTGTCGGGATCTTCGGAACGTTCACCGGGTACCTCGCCAACCTCTTCCTCTCCCCACACAAGCCCCAGCCTGAAAGCACGGGCGGGTAGGAGCAGTTCGAGCATCGGCGAGCATCGAGATCAACCACAGCCACGGCAGCGTGGGAGAAGCGCGGGGGGGGCCGGTGAGCAGAAAGCGCAACCACGCATCGCCTTCTCGAACGACTTCCCGGAGCCGAGGTACGCCGCGATCGCGTGCCGGCTGCCGGTCCGGGCGTGCGCCCGGGCCAGGGTCCAGCCACAGGCATGGCCGTACACCTTCATCGCCTCGGGCTCCAACGTGTCGAGGGCGGCCGGCTGATCAGCCCGTGAAGGCCGTCCTCCCCGACGGTCGTGTACCGGGAGACCGCCTTCGCGCTGGTATTCGCACGGCCCTTCGCGATCTCGCGGCGGAAGGCCGCCAACCCGCTGATTGCGCCGAGGCACTGGGCCTGGTTGGCCTCGACCTCCGCGCTGCATCTGGGCAACTGCTTCGCGCCGGGCGGCCCTGCCAGTGCTACCATCTGAAGAGTTCTGCAAGTGGCAATCAATAGGAATGAGAGGGTCGAGCCGTGCCGTTGCCGCTCTACCAGGTGAAGGCGGAATTCTTCCGCACGTTGGGCCATCCGGCCCGGATCCGGATCCTCGAGCTGCTCAGCGAGCGCGACCTCGCTGTCCACCAGCTGCTTGCCGTGATCGACATCGAGGCCAGCAACCTCTCGCAGCAGCTGGCTGTCCTCCGCCTTGCCGGGTTGGTCACCCAGCGCCGCGAGGCCGGGCAGGTCATCTACTCCCTCGCCGTGCCCCAGGTCCAGGACCTGCTGCGGGTCGCCCGGGAGATCCTGATGGCCAGGGGCGGGGAACTCGTCGATGAGATCTCCCGAGATCCGCGGGCATCATGACCTGGTCCACTGACTTCCGTTCCGCCGGTAGATGGTTCGGCCGGCGAGTCACCGCAATCGGCCCGCGTCGCGCAGACTACGTGGCGATGGGGCAGGACCCCCGCCGGGATCTGATCGCAGGTCTGACCGTCGGCGTAGTGGCGCTGCCCTTGGCGCTGGCGTTCGGGGCCACTTCGGGCATGGGCGCCGGAGCCGGACTGATCACCGCGATCGTCGCGGGCGTGCTGGCCGCCATCTTCGGCGGGTCCAACCTGCAGGTCTCCGGCCCCACCGGCGCGATGACTGTCGTGCTGGTCCCGATCATCGCGACGTACGGCCCGGACGGCGTGCTCGTGGTTGGCCTCCTGGCGGGCATCATCCTGGTCGGGATGGCCATCGGGGGGATGGGCCGGTTCGTGCAGTTCATCCCGATGCCCGTCATCGAGGGGTTCACCGTGGGCATCGCGGTGATCATCGGCCTCCAGCAGATCCCAGCCGCGCTCGGGGTGACCGCTCACGGCGAGCGGGTCATGGCGGTGGCGCTGGACGCGGTCGTCACGTGGGTCGCCTCCCCGCAGGTGTGGCCGTTGGTGTTGAGCGCTGGCGTGATGTTCATCATGCTGGCCGGGTCCAGGCTCAGGTCCCCGATCCCGATGTCATTGGTGGGAATCGTGCTGGCAACGCTGGCCGCCGAGGTCCTGAACCTGCCCGTGGCCCGGATTGGCGACCTGCCCCGATCGCTGCCGCTGCCCCAGCTGCCCGCGATGGACACGGCCATGATTCGCGTGCTCTTCGTCCCAGCATTCGCCGTGGCCGCGCTGGCCGCGCTGGAGAGCCTGCTGTCGGCGACCGTCGCCGACGGGATGAGCGGCCGCGACCGCCACGACCCGGATCGGGAGCTGTTCGGCCAGGGGATCGCGAACATCGCAAGCCCGCTGTTCGGCGGCCTGCCGGCCACGGCTGCGATCGCCCGAACCGCGGTGAACGTGCGCACCGGCGCCCGGTCCAGGCTGGCTTCGATCACCCACTCCGTCGTGCTCGTCGTCGTCGTGCTTGCCTTGGCCCCGGTGGTGGCAACGATCCCGCTGGCCGCGCTGTCTGGCGTGCTGCTGGCCACCGCAGTGCGCATGGTCGAGGTGTCGCGAATCAAGGTGCTGCTGCACACGACCCACCGCGACGCAACGGACTTCGCCGCGACGGCCGTCGCCACCGTCGCCCTGGACCTGGTGACGGCGGTCATCCTGGGCGTGGTGATCGCCGGGCTCCTGGCGCTGCGGGCGATGGCCGCCAGCACGACCATCGGCGAGATCCCGCTGGCGGAGGCCGGCGCCCCCGGTGGGCTGGCCGACGAGCCGTTGTACGACCCACACATCATCGCCTACCGGATCGAGGGCTCCCTGTTCTTCGGCGCGGCGCACGAGGCACTGCTCGGCGTGGCCGACGTGGCCGACCTGCGGGTGGTGATCCTGCGCCTGTCGCGCGTGAGCACGCTCGACGCAACCGGCGCGACCGTCCTGCACGACACCGTCCAGCAACTTCGGCGGCGCGGCGTCGTCGTGCTCCTGTCCGGCGTCAAGGACCCCCACTGGAAGGTGCTGGACATCCTTGGGGTGACCGAGCTGATCGGCGGCGAGGAGCACGTGTTCGTCGATACCAGGAGCGCGGTCGAACATGCGCGCCTGCACGTCTCGGGAGTGGCTGTTCACTGAGGGAACAGCCTCGATCACCCGACGCTGGACTCCTTCAGGTCAGCGAGCCGTCCCACCAGTCCGCCGACCGCCACCCCGACCAGGTCGGCAACCAGGTCCGCCACCTCCCCGGACCGGTTCGGGAACAGGTAGTGCTGGACGGCTTCGCTGGCCGGGGCGTGCAGCGCCATGGCCCCGACTGCCACGCGCACCGGGACGCCTGCCCAGATCAGGCTCGCGGTCGGCAGCGCGAACGCGATGAAGTGGACGGCCTTGTCGACAGGCAGCGCGCCGGTGTCGACCGACGGGGCGCGCGGCGCGTAGAGCACCGCCAACTGCAGCCCGACAGCCAGGGCGGCGAATGCACTTCGAGCCCCGCGGCTCCGAGCCCCGCGCAACATGCAGCTGAGCCTATCGATGCCCGCAGCTGGGGTTGGCGCCGCCCGGCGAGCCGGGTGGGCTGGTCGTCACGCCGCCTCAGGTAGGGTCGGAGCCGGTCGAGCCCAGTCTCCAGCTGAGGAGGCACATGCCCCAAGGGCCCGCGGCCGTCCCGGTCGCCCCATCCCCAGGGAAGCTCACGGCGCTGACGCTGATGGCAGTCGCGGTAGGCCTCGTCGCCGGAATGGGCGCCTCGCTGTTCGTGAAGGTCGAGCACATGCTCCAGCACTGGCTGTGGCACTCACTGCCGATGAGGCTGGGCCAGGAGCACGCTCCCAACTGGCTCGTGATCGCACTCCTCGTGGCCGGCGCCCTGATCGTGTACCTCGCCACCAAGCTGCCCGGACATGGCGGTCACTCGCCCCTCGACGGGTTCGGGGTGGACATCGGCCCGCGCGAGGTGACGTCCGTCGTGATAGCGGCCCTGGGGTCGCTCGCCTTCGGAGCCGTGCTGGGTCCCGAGGCGCCGCTGATGGCTGTCGGAACCGCGTTGGGCGCACTCGCCTTCGGCCGCATGGGCGGACAGGTGCGCCAGGTGATGATGGTCGCCGGGGCGATGGCCGCGATCGGGTCGATCTTCGGCAACCCGTTGATCTCGGCCATACTGCTGCTGGAGTTCGCGATGGCCGGGGGGGCCATCGCGAACATGGCAGTGATGCTGCCGGCTCTGGCATCGCTAGCGTCCAGCTATGTCCTGCAGGTCGGCTTCGCCGACTGGTCCGGAATCGGGGAGGCCCAGCTCGGCCTGCCCGGGCTGGCTGCGTACCCCGAGGTCCAGACCGTGGACGTGGCGGCTTCCGTGCCCGTTGCGGTCGTCGTCGCCGTCGTGGCCATCGCCGCGCGACTGCTGGCTGAGCGCGTGGCCGCCCAGGCCAAGCGCTCCCCCCTGCCCACCCTCGTGGGTGCGGCCGTGATCGTGGCGGTGTCCGCAGTCGTCGTGGCGGAGGTCACCGGCGGCGACCTCGGGCTGGTCCTGTTCTCAGGCCAGAGCGCCATGCCCGACTACCTCGCGCTGGCTTCCATCGGACCTGCGCTGGTGATCCTCATCGGCAAGTTCATCGCCTACGCGGCGTCCCTGGGCTCCGGCTTCCGGGGCGGCCTCGTCTTCCCAGCGGTCGCGTTGGGCGCGATCCTCGCCTCGATCACCGGGCTCCTCCTCGATGGGACGTCGGTGCCAGCCCTCGCGGCAGCCAGCATCGCAGCTGCGACGGTCGGCGGCACGCGCCTGCCCTTCATGGCCCTCACCCTTGCTGTGATCCTGACCATCCCGGCCGGTGGTGCCACAACAGTGCTCGCGGTGATCGGCACCCTCGTCGGCATGCTGACCCGCCTGGTCGCCGAGCAGCGACTGCCGTCCCTGGTGCCCCACCGGCACTGAGCCAGGGCGGCCACGGCATCCGGGAGCACCGGGGCCGACGGCTTTGGCAAAGTTCCACTTGCCAAAGTTACCCGCCGGTAGCACCATTGGGTTACTCACGGGTAACCGCCGCCGGCGGACGACCCCCGACCCCTGCGGATCAGCGAAGGAGCTGGCGGGATGTCCCACTACAAGGCAAACCTGCGCGACATCGAATTCAACCTCTTCGAGGTCTTCGGGGCCGGCAACCGCCTCGGCCGGGGTCCGTACGCCGAGCTGGACGGGGACACCATCCGCGAGGTCCTGCGCGAGATCCGCGGGCTGTGCGAGGGACCCCTGGCCGAGTCCTTCGTCGACGCCGACCGGAACCCGCCCAAGTACGACCCGGCCACGATGTCGGTCCGGATGCCCGAGTCGTTCCAGAAGTCGTTCGCCGCGCTGATGGGTTCCGGCTTCTGGCGGCTGGACATCCCCGAGCACATGGGCGGATCCGGCGCCCCGCCCTCGATCCGGTGGTCCGTCGCCGAGATGATCCTCGGCGCGAACCCCGCCCTGTACATGTACATGTCAGGGCCCGGCTTCGCCTCGATCGTCGACTCGATCGGCACGGACGAGCAGAAGGCCTGGGCCCAGATCATGGTCGACCGCGAATGGGGCGCGACCATGGTCCTCACCGAGCCGGATGCCGGTTCAGACGTCGGCGCCGGGCGCACCAAGGCCTTCCCGCAGCCCGACGGCTCCTGGCACATCGAGGGCGTGAAGCGGTTCATCACGTCCGGCGAGCACGACATGGCCGAGAACATCGTGCACCTCGTGCTCGCCCGGCCCGAGGGCGTGGCAGGCGAAGGCGGGCCCGGGACCAAGGGTCTGAGCCTGTTCTTCGTCCCGAAGCACCACTTCGACGCCGAGGGGAACATCGGCGCGCGAAACGGCGCATTCGTCACCAACGTCGAGAAGAAGATGGGCCTGAAGGTCTCGACCACGTGCGAGATCACGTTCGGCCAGCACGGCATCCCGGCGAAGGGATGGCTCATCGGCGACGTCCATGACGGCATCGCCCAGATGTTCAAGGTGATCGAGTACGCCCGCATGATGGTCGGCACGAAGGCCATCGCCACCCTGTCCACCGGGTACCTCAACGCCCTCGAGTACGCGAAGAACCGCGTCCAGGGCCCCGACCTCACGCAGATGATGGACAAGCGCGCCCCCCGGGTCGCGATCACGGCGCACCCCGACGTCCGGCGCAGCCTGATGCTGCAGAAGTCCTATGCCGAGGGAATGCGCGCCCTGATCCACATGACCTCGTACTACCAGGACCAGATCGACCTGGCGGCGAGGGGCGGGGCGCCCGAGGTGGACCCGGAGATGGCCCACCGGGTGAACGACCTGCTGCTCCCCATCGTTAAGGGCGTCGGCAGCGAGCGCTCCTACGAACTGCTCGCGACCTCGTTGCAGACGTTCGGCGGTTCGGGATTCCTGCAGGACTATCCCATCGAGCAGTACATCCGCGACGCGAAGATCGACACCCTTTATGAGGGCACCACGGCCATCCAGGGCCTGGACTTCTTCTTCCGCAAGATGCTCCGCGACCAGTTCAAGGCCGTTATGCACCTGGGTGGTCAGGTGGCCGAGTTCGTCAAGGCCGACCCGGGCGAATCCCTCACCCACGAGCGGGAGCTGCTCGGCCGGGCGCTGGAGGACGTCCAAGCAGTCATCGGCGTCATGGGCGGCTGGGCGATGGCCTCGCAGGCGAACCCGACAGAGATCTACAAGGTCGGCCTGAACACCACCCGCCTGCTGCTCATGATGGGGGACGTCGTGATCGGCTACCTCCTGCTCAGGCAGGCAGAAGTCGCCGAAGCCGCCCTGGCAGCAGGGGCGTCGGCCAAGGACACGGCGTTCTACCAGGGCAAGGTCGCCGCCGCGAAGTGGTTCGCCGCCAACCGCCTGCCGCTGCTCTCTGGCGAGCGCGTCGTGGTCGAGACGACATCCCTGGACGTCATGGAGGTCCCCGAGGCCAGCTTCTGACCCTGATCCCGGTGACGCGTGAGGGCGGCTGCAGACTGTTGCCCTACCCTATGGGGTATGCGTAGATTCCTCGCCGTCATGGCCGCCCTGATCGGCACCGCCGCCCTGCTGACAGGGTGCTCGTCCTCGAGCGAAGCCGCCGCGATCACCACGGTTGGTCCGAACGACTTCATCTCCGCCATGGCCGAACCCGGCACGGTCGTGGTCGACGTGCGCACCCCCGCTGAGTACGCCGCGGGTCACGTCGAGGGGGCTGTCAACCTCGACGTGGAGGCCGCCGAATTCGGGACGCGGATCGAGGCCCTGGCTAAGGACTCGAAGTACGCCGTCTACTGCCGGTCGGGGCGCCGGTCCACGCTGGCCACGACCCAGATGGCCGAAGCCGGCTTCACTTCACTGGTCAACCTGGAGGGCGGGATCGCCGACCTCCAGGCAGCCGGCGCGCCGATCGTCACCGGCTGACGGCCAGCCCTCACCGCATTCGGCGATCCTCCAACGCTGGGAAGGCAGAACGCCACGCGGCCACGCGGGTGGGATCCAGCTGCACGCTGAGGACCTCCTCGCCGGCGCCCGCCTCGGCAAGTACCTCGCCCTGGGGGTCGATCACCAGCGAGTGACCAGCGATCGGCACGCCGCCGTGCGTGCCGCACTCGTTGCATGCGAGCACATAGGCCTGATCCTCGATCGCGCGGGCCCGGGCCAGGACCTGCCAATGGGACAGCCGACGCTCTGGCCAGCCGGCCGGGATGACGAACGCCTCGGCCCCAACGTCCACCATCTTGCGGAAGAGCTCGGGGAAGCGCAGGTCATAGCAGGTTGCCAGGCCGGTCCGACCCAACGGACCATCAACGATGACCGTATCCCCGCCACTGCCCATGACCGTGGTCTCGCCGCCGTTGAAGCCGAAGAGGTGGACCTTCCGGTACGTGGCAGCCAGGTGCCCCTCCGGGTTGAAGACCACCGCGGTGTTGAAGTACCCAGCCCCGCCCTTCCCTTCGACCAGCTCCGCATAGGACCCGCCGTGGATCCACGCCCCCGTGTCGGCAGCCACCTGTCCCAGCGCTCGGCACAGGGGCCCGGCCAAGGGCTCTGCGTGGCGGGGAATCAGGTCGATGGCGAATGCCCCGATCGGCCAGAGCTCGGGGAGCACCACGAGGTCGTGCTCGCTGGCGACCTGGCGGGTCAGCGCCAGAGCCCGCGAGATGCGATCTGCCACGAGCTCGTCATCGGTGACTGAAAGTTGTATGAGCGCGACCCGGACCGACACGCGCGTCAGGGTACTCCGGGCCGTGCCGGTTGGGCCCCACGCACGCCCTCAGCCCGCGGCGCCGTCAGCTCTCAGGGCCGCGCGGAGCCGGCGCTCGTCGACTCCCCAGTGGTCGAGGACCCGGCCGTCCACGATGGTCACCGGGATGTGCTCCCAGTACCGGTCCGCCAGCTCGGGGTCATCCAGGATCGAGACCTCCTCCCAGGCGACACCCAGGTCGGCGCACACCCGGGAGACCACGCCCCGGGCCCCGTCGCACAGGTGGCAACCTGCCTTGCCGACCAGTCGAACCCGCGGGGTCATGCCCGGGATCCGTCCGTCGGACGGGGCTCACCCACTGGTCTCCTTGAGCTTGCCCTTGGTGACCTTGCCGGTGGCGGCATGCGGCAGCTTGGGGGTGAACTCGATGATCGAGGGGCACTTGAACCGGGCCAGCCGCGCCTCGCAGAAGGCCCGCAGGTCGTCGGGCTCCGGGACGCCCTTGCGCAGCACCACGATGGCGCGCACTGCCTCGCCCGTCAGCGGATGTGGCGTGCCGATCACGGCGACCTCGGCGACCGCCGGGTGGGTGGCGATGACCGACTCGACCTCTCGGGGGTAGACGTTGAACCCCGAGACGATGATCAGGTCGCGCCGACGATCGACCAGGCGGTAGTCGCCGTCCTCATCGACGATGGCAACGTCGCCGGTGTGGAACCAGCCCTCGTCGTCGACTCCACCCGAACCGTCCGGCCAGTAGCCGGTGAGCAGGGACTTCCCCTTGACCCATACCTCCCCCGGATCGCCCTCGTCGACCTCCTGCCCAGCCTCGTCACGCAACGTGACCTGGATCCCCGCGAGCGGTCGGCCGACGCAACCCGCCTTGGCCCGGTTGGAGGCCAGGGAGGACGTGACGACCGGCGCGCACTCGGTCAGGCCGTAGCCCTCCCAGATCGGCTTGCCGGTGATCGTGCGGAACTGGTGGAACACCTCGGGTGGCAGGGCCGAGGCACCGCTCACGAGCAGGCGGACACCGTCCATCGACTCGCGCAGGGATCCCTCAGCGCTCCACGCCACGTACATCCGGGGCGCGCCGGCTACGTTGGTCACGCCGAGTTCCCGGATGGCGGTCAACGAGGACCGAGCGTCGAAGCGGTCCAGGAGCACGCACGTGGCTCCCACCTTTGCCGCCAGCCCCAAGCCGGCATTGAGTCCGTAGATGTGGAACAGGGGCAGGACCAGCAGGAGCACGTCCTCCGCGGTCAGGGCAGCCGGGCGGCGCAGCCTCGCCAGGGCGTCGATGTTGGCCTTGAGGGCCCCGTGGCTGAGCATGGCCGCCCTCGGCTGTCCCTCGCTGCCGGACGTATACATGAGAACTGCCGTGTCCTTGGCCGTTGTCCGTGGCGCCGCGAAGGCACCTCGCCCGTCCGGGCCCCTGCCCACCAGCGACTGGCCGGCATCGGATTCCAGCGCTACGACATCCAGCGCCGGCGACCGCCGGCTCGCGGCGCCGGCCGCTTTCGCAGAGGCGGCGTCGTGCAGCAGCAGGGACGCCCCCGAGTCGGCGCAGAGCCGGGTCAGTTCCGGCGCGGTGAAGCCCGTATTCAGCGGGACGGCGACCAACCCGGCCCGCAGCACGGCGAAGTAGGCAACCGCGAACTCGGGCCGGTTGGCGATCATCAGCGCGACGCGGCCGCGGGGCGCGATCCGACGATCGGCGAACGCACGCGCCGCACGATCCACCGCGGCATCGAACTCCCCCCAGGTCAGCCGGCTGGTCCGGGTCACGAGCGCGGGATGCGCCGGCCGCGCGGCGGCAGAATCGCGCACCAGATCCGCGATGTTCGTCACAGCCGTCAGTGTGGCATGCCGAATCCCGGTAGGCTCGCCCCGTGGCCCGTTCGAAGTCGCATCAGCGCGAGGCGGATGCCCCCTCGGGCACCAACTCGCCAGAGGCCGCAGCCGGACTGCCCGAACCCGAGCCCACATCGGAGGACGAGCTCCCCGCAGCGCCCACCGATGACGTCGAAGAGGGCAGCGCCGCCGAAGCCGAGGGCCTTGCCCAAGTGGCCCCGGGAGAGGAGGGCGTGGGCGAGCGGCCCATCACGGCCGGGATCGGCGCCCTCGAGGCGGAGAACGCCGGACCCGGTGCCGCGGCCTTCTTCGACGTCGACAACACGATCATGCGTGGCTCCAGCTTGGCGGCCCTGGCCAAGGGGATGGCTGACCGCGACTACTTCACAGCCAGCGAGATCCTGGACTTCACGTGGCGGCAGTTGAAGTTCGTCCTCTCGGGACGCGAGGACATGGACGACATCACCGCCGCAACGGAGAACGGCCTGCTGTTCGTGAAGGGCCGGGAGCCGATCGAGATCGAGACCCTGGCTGACGAGGTCTACGACGAGAAGATGATCCAGCGGCTGTGGGCCGGAACGATCGCGCTGACCAACGCCCACCTTGCCGCTGGACATGAGGTGTGGCTGGTGTCGGCCACCCCGGTGGAAGTCGCCGAGGTCATCGCCGAGCGGCTGGGGCTGACCGGCGGGCTGGGCACCGTGGCCGAGGTCGTCGAGGGCCGGTACACGGGCAAGCTCAGCGGCGTGCCCCTGCATGGGCCGGCGAAGGCCGCGGCGGTGCAGCGCATCGCCCAGGAGCGTGGCCTGGACCTCAGCCGCTGCGCGGCGTACTCCGA
The DNA here is from genome assembly GCA_049688595.1 of Candidatus Nanopelagicales bacterium. Classification (GTDB taxonomy): domain Bacteria; phylum Actinomycetota; class Actinomycetes; order S36-B12; family CAIYMF01; genus Prado023. The sequence continues at coordinate 26,286 of JBAVLA010000083.1, forward strand.
CTCGGCCAACGACATCCCGATGCTCTCACTGGTCGGCTACCCAGTCGCGATCAACCCTGATGGCAAGCTGCGCACCCATGCCCGAGAGCACGGCTGGCCCATCCGCGACTACCGGATCCGCGCCAAGCCAGCCGTCCGCAAGGGCGTGCCAGCCGCAGCTGCGGCTGGGATCATCGCGGGCACGGCTGTCGGCGTGGCCAAGGCCATCGCGGTGATCCGCCAGCCTGGGCGGGACTAGCGCCCGCGACCGTCAGCCGAAGATGCCGCGTCGATGCACCAGCAGCCGGTACAGGTTGTGCTGGATCGCCTCCCGTACCCGGTCGGTGATCTCGAAGACCAGCATCGAGTCCTCGGCGTCGGCGTCACCGTGCTCCGCGGTCCCGATCGGTTCGCCGAACTCGATGAACCACTTGGACGGCAGGGGCACCGCGCCCAGCACCCCAAGCCATGGGAACGTCGGCGTTATTGGGAAGAAGGGCAGCCCCAGCAGCCGGGCAAGGACCTTCGCATTGCCCACCATGGGGTAGATCTCCTCGGAGCCCACGATCGAGCACGGGATGATCGGCGCACCGGTGCGCAGGGCGGCGGAGACGAATCCACCTCGACCGAACCGCTGGAGGCGATATCGCTGCGAATACGGCTTCCCCGTGCCCCGGTAGCCCTCCGGCCAGGCCCCGACGAGCTCGCCGGCTCGGAGCAGGCGCTCGGCGTCCTCTGCGCATGCCAGGGTGGCGCCCGACCTGCGCGCGACCGTCCCCACGAACGGCAGGTCGAACACCGACTCCCCGCCCAGCACGCGCAGGTGGCGGTGCGCCGAATGCTCGTCGAGCAGGGCCAGCTGGACCATGGCCGCGTCCAGCCCGATCATCCCGGCGTGGTTGCCGACGATGAGTGCGGCCCCCTCGGCGGGAACGTTCTCGATCCCGTGCACGCTCACGCGGAACCACTGCCGGTACGCGGGGCGGAGGGCAGGCATCAGGACGGTGTCGGTGAGTTCGGGATCGAATCCGAATTCGTCGATCTGGTAGTCGCCCAGCGCACGACGACGCAGGAACGCAAGGGCCCTGCTCACGTGGTCGGCCCAGCCGTGGTCCTGACCGGTCCCCACCGCGGAGCCGTCGACCGGGTCGGTGCGCGGCGCACCCACGCCCGCCGGGCCAGTCCCGGCCACCCGTCGGTCAGATGGCAGGTGCAGCACCTTCGCCAGCTCACTCACACCGACCACCCCGACAGGACCCGCCCCGCAACATCCTCGGCACCACGGACAAGTTCCGGAGAGATCACGTTGTTGAGGCGTCGGGCCCGGACGAAGTCGTCGAAGGCCGCCTCAGTGGAGTATCGGGGGGTGAACCCGAACCGTGCCTTGAGCCGGCTGGTGTCCATTGCCCGACCGTGGGTGAGCAGCCGGATCTGCTCCGGGCTGAAGTCGGCGAAGCCGCCGCGGCGCACCAGCCTGCCCACAACCCCAACCAGCGGCAGCACGACCGGCACCGGCACCCGCCCAGCCCGGCGGATGGCCTGGGAGAGCGACAGCACGCCGTCGCCGGCGACGTTGTACGTGCCAGGATGGTCGGCGACTGCGGCCATCCTGATCACCTCGAGGCCGTCATCCTCATGCACGAGCTGCAGGCGGGCGTCGTAGCCGAGCACGGTCGGGACGACCGGGAGGGAGAAGTACTGCGCCATCGGCGTGTTGGCCGTCGGGCCGATGAAGTTGGCGAAGCGCAGTGTCGTGACTGCCATGTCCGGACGGCGCCGGGCCAGCCCACGGACGTAGGACTCAACCTCGACGCAGTCCTTGGCCCACCCCGAGGTGGGTGCGTGCCGGGGCTGCATGTCCTCGGTGAACAGTGCCGGGTCAGTGGAACCTGCGCCATAGACCGATGACGACGACTTCACGACCAGCCTGGAGACCGACCCCGACTTCTGACAGGCCGCGAGCAGCTGCATGGTCCCGATGACGTTGATCTCCTTCATCGGCGCACGCCCGCCGGCCTGCCGCGGGGTCGCGATGACCCCCATGTGGACGACCGTGTCGACACCGGCTGTGGCTATCACCTTGGCGATGATCGGCTTGCGGATGTCCGCTCGCACGAAGTCCGCTCGGCCGATGTCACCGGCGGGAGTGACCACGTCCACGCCGATGACCCTTTCGACTGCTGGGTCATCGGTGAGCAGCCGCGCCATCCTGCCACCCAGGTATCGGGATACCCCTGTGACCAGGACGACGCGCGCCATTCGGGCCTACTTGGCGTTGCGGCGTTGAACCCGCGTTCGCTTCAGGAGCTTGCGGTGCTTCTTCTTCGCCATGCGCTTGCGGCGCTTCTTGATCACGGAACCCACGAGCCGACCTCACACTCGATTCACGTACCTGGACGGGCAAATCGTACCGGCTGGGCCGCCGCCACCCTCCCCCGACGGTCGTGACCACCGGGATCCCGCACGGTCCCCGACGTGCAGCCGACCAGCCCGCTGGGCTCTGCGACGCGCTCAAGCGGTGTCGACGAACGACCTGGCCAGGTACTCATCGACGACATGCGCCGGAACCCGCACGGACCTGCCCACCTTCAGCGCCGGCAGGTTGCCCGACTTCACCATTCGGTACACGGTCATCTTCGACAGTCGCAGGATCACGGCCACCTCGGCCACGGTCAGCAGTCGGACCTCGCTCAGGGGGCGGTCGCTGGCAGCCAACGGATCACCTCCTGCCGCTCAGGTTGGACTGCCCATGCTAGGCGAACCGCAGGACCGAGGGAAGCCCGCCCGTGCGCGGCACGGGCCCTCGAGCGGCCCTCGACGTGCGGGGCCACCAACGGACGAGCGGCCCGCGTCAGAAGCCGCCGAATGGGTCGGCGACGAGTCCCCAGTGCGGGAACACGGCCTGCCGGGTCGCCATGATCGCGGCGTCCACCGGATCCTCAGGGTGGTAGTTGCGCTCGAACGGGGTCGCCCAGGGGTCGCGACCGTCGGTCATCCGACCGGGCACCGCGCGACCGAGGAGGTCCTGGACGAACACCCGATAGGCCTCAGGGGTCTCGGTCTCCGGGGCGATCGGGGCATGCAGGGCCTCAGCGATCAGGTGGGTCCAGATGCGCGGGACGACGTCGATCCATTCGTACCCGCCCCCGCCGAGGGCCACCCACCTGCCCTTGGCCAACCGGTGGGCCAAGCGGTGCACGGCCACGTACGAGGAGCGCTGGCCGTCCACGCTGAGCAGGAGATGTGCCATGACGTCCTCGAAGTGCGAATCGCACCCGTGCTGGCTGATCAGGAAGTCGGCTTGGAACTCCTCCAGCAGCGGCGGGACAACGGCATTGAAGGCGCGCAGCCACTGGTTGTCCGACGTCCCCGCCGGGAGGGCGACGTTCACGGCCGCCCCGAGGGCGCGCGGGCCGCCGGTCTCCGACGGCCACCCCGTGCCCGGGTAGAGCGTCCTGCCGCTCTCGTGGAGGCTGATGGTCAGGACCCGGGGATCGTCGTAGAAGACATGCTGGACGCCGTCGCCATGGTGGGCGTCCAGGTCGACGTAGGCCACCCGCTCCACCCCATGGTCGAGCAGCCAGCGGATCCCAACGGCGATGTCGTTGTAGACGCAGAACCCACCGGCCCGGTTCGGCATGGCGTGATGGAGTCCGCCGAAGAGGTTGACTGCATGCACGGCCCGTCCGGAGTGCACCTCCTGGACGGCCCTCAAGGTTGCACCGCACAGATGGGCTGACGCCTCATGCATGTCGGGGAAGACCGGGACGTCGTCAGTGCCCATCCCGTACTTCGGATCGCCCGGCTCGCCGGTGTGCCCGGCCGCCCGCACCGCAGTCAGGTAGTCAGGGTTGTGGACCTTGACCAGGTCGTGCGCACCGGCGTAGCCGGTGTTGCGCACGACGAGGGCGTCCGGGTGGGCCAGGAGGCCGAAGTCCTCGGCCAGCCGCAGTGCCAGCTGCACGCGGATGGGAGCCATGGGGTGGCCCGGGCCGAAGTTGTATGAGGCCAGCGTGTCGTCGGCGATGACGGCCACCTGAGCATCCACGCCCACACCGTAGTCCCGCCCCGGCAGCCACCGCCGCGCGCCTCATCCGCGCACGACCAACGAATCCCCGCGGCAAGCCCTAGCCTCGTCGCATGCGCTTCCCCCGACTCCGCACTACCCCGCGGAGTCGCATCGCACGAGCGGCGGGCAAGCTCCAGGCCGCGGAGCGGGCCGAGGAGGAGTACTTCGCCGAGCTCGGCCCCAAGCCGAAGAAGTCCGAGGTCGTCGCTCGGACCCGTTCCGGCCGCTCGCGATTCAACCGGCGCAGTCCGACCCGGACAGTCGCCGGCTCGTTCGTGGTGCTGTGCTCCATTGGGACCCTGCTGCTGATGCTGCCGGGGATGAGCGTCGAGGTCGGGACCACGTCCTTTGCGACGGCCCTGTTCACCGCGGTCAGCGCCGGATGCGTGACGGGACTGGCGACTGTCGACACCGCCACGCACTGGACGACTCAGGGGCAGGCGGTGATCGTCCTGCTCGTGCAGGTCGGCGGCTTCGGCATCCAGGCACTTGGCACGCTCCTGGCCCTGCTCCTGACCAAGAAGATGGGAGCGACCTCCCGCCTGGCTGCGCAGGCCGAGACCGGGGCGCTGTCCCCCGGGGAGGTTCGCGGCGTGCTCAGGGCGCTGGCGACCATCAGCCTGGTCGTCGAGTCGCTCGTGGCCCTGGCGCTGGCTGGCAGGTTCCTCCTGGCCTATGAGCTGCCCCTCGGCCAGTCGCTGTGGATGGGGGTGTTCCACAGTGTGAGCGCGTTCAACAACGCGGGTTTCGCCCTGGCTTCGGACTCCCTGATGACCTACGGCCGGGACCCGTTCATCCTCGGACCGATCGCCGTGGCGATCTTCTTGGGCAGCCTGGGCTTCCTCGTGATTGTGGAGGTCTTCTCCCGGGCCACCGGCGCCCGCAGCCTGCTGCCGCAACGCCGGCTGGCCCCGATGGACACCACCGACGTGCGGCGCAGGGCGAAGGAGCTGGCGCGCCGCAGCCGCTACCGGATGGGCGACTCGCACCCGGAACGGCTCGGGTTCGCAAACCCGATACCGCTGTCGCTGCACACCCGCCTGACACTAATCGGCACCGGGGTCGTCCTCCTGGTCGGCTTCGCCGGCTTCGCCCTGTTCGAATGGGCCAACCCGGCGACGCTGGGATCGCTGCCCTGGTGGGAGCGGATCATGAACGCGCTATTCTCCGGCGGGATCACCCCCCGCACGGCTGGATTCAACACGGTCGACTACGCAGCCGTGCGCACGGAGACCCGGTTCCTCACGGACGGGGTGATGTTCATCGGGGGCGCCAGCGGGAGCACGGCGGGCGGCGTCAAGGTGACGACCCTCATGGTCCTTGCCTACGCAGTGATCGCCGAGATCCGTGGCCACGCCGACGTGAACAGCTTGGATCGCCGGATCCCCGACACGACGGTACGCGTCGCCATCGCAGTCGTGCTGGTCAGCGCCGCAGCCGTGACAGTGGGAACGATGGCGCTCATCGCGTTGTCGGACCTGTCCCTGGACCTTGCGATGTTCGAGGTCGTCTCGGCGCTGGCCACCGTCGGCCTGTCGGCGAATGTGACCCCGACCCTGCCCGGCCCGGCGCACATGCTGCTCGTCCTGCTCATGCTCCTGGGTCGAGTCGGGCCGCTGACCCTTGCCTCCGCGCTGACCCTGCGAAACGCCCAGCGCAGCTACCGGCTGCCCGAGGGCCGTCCGATGATCGGTTGACCAGACCGAGGAGGGAGTTGGAATGCCTGCTGGCGCGCTCGAACCCGTGGTGGTTCTGGGCCTGGGCCGATTCGGGCAGTCGGTTGCCCTGGCCCTGAGCCGCGAGGGCTGCGAGGTCCTGGCCATCGACCACGACGCCGACCTCGTCCGCGCGATGAGCAGGCGGGTCACCATGGCCGTCCAAGCCGACGTGACGAGCAAGGAGGCCCTTGAGCAGCTCGGCGTCGGGGAGTACACGCGCGCCGTCGTGGCGATGGGGACGGCGGTCGAGGCGTCATTGGTCTGCGCGCTCGTGCTGAAGGAGGAGCTGCATATTCCCGAGGTGTGGGCCAAGGCGGTCAACGCCCAGCAGGCCAAGATCCTGCGCAAGATCGGCGTCACCGATGTCGTGTTCCCAGAGCTTGAGGTCGGCCGGCGCGTGGCCCACGCGCTGCTCGGTCACCGCACCGAGTACGTCCCAACCGTGGACGGCTTCGCCTACGCCGGCGTTCCGGTCGCCCCATCGATGGTCGGCCACCGCTTGGCCGACATCCAGTCACTGGCGCGCAAGGGGATCCTGGTGATGGCGGTGTCCAGGCGCGGCCGGGACCTCCCGGAGCTGGCCACTCCCGACATCGTCGTGCACCAGCATGACGTCCTGATCGTCTGCGGAGCGGAGGACGAGGTCTCCCAGATGCTCATGTGATGCGATGTGGCGAGGCGCGCCAGCTAGGACCCGGCGAGCTCGGCGGAGCGATCCCGGCAGGCCAGCATGGCCCGGGCGAAGGCCGCCTTGACAGCCGCCTCGTCGAGCACGTGCAGCGCCGCCGCCGTGGTCCCGCCCGGGGAGGTCACGTTCTCGCGCAGGACGGTCGGGTGCTCGCCAGCGTCCCGGAGCATGACCGCCGCGCCGACGAGGGTCTGCACGGCGAGGTCACGAGCCAGCGGCCGGGGCAGGCCCAGGAGCACGCCGGCGTCGATCATCGCCTCCGCCACGTAGAACACGTATGCCGGGCCTGAGCCACTGACCGCGGTCACGGCATCCTGCGCGGACTCCGGGACTCGGCGAACCTCCCCGACAGCCCGCAGGAGGCGCTCTGCCAGTTCGACCGACTCGGGCGGGCAGTCCGGTCCCGGGGACACGGCCGCCATCCCGAGACCGACCAGGGCAGGGATGTTGGGCATGACCCGGACGATGGGAGTCCCTGCCGGCAGGTGGGCCGCCAGTTCGGCGATGGGCAGGCCAGCGGCCAGTGAGACCACGGTCGCCCCGGGGGCCAGCCTGGCCGACACCTCGTCCAGGGCAGCTGCCACCTGACTGGGCTTGACGGCGACGACCACGACGTCGGCTCCCGTGACGGCCTCGATCGCGGGCAGCACGTCGACTCCATGCTGATCGCGGACGGCGCGGGCTGTTGGCTCATGGGGGTCGGCGGCCACCAACCGGGACGGGTCCCAGCCGCTGGCCAGCAACCCGGCGAGGACCGCCCCACCCATCCTCCCCACGCCAAGCAGGGCGACGCGGGGGAAGTCGACCGTCACTGCGCGGACTCGCCGTGGCCCACGGCGGCCCGGGCGACCTGGCTCACGGCGGATGGCTTGAGGGCGATCCGGCGGGACATGTACGAGGCCCAGTCCGGCCCGAACGGCACCAGGATGCTCACCTGGGAACCCGAGGCCACCAGCTCAGCGGCACGCTCGGCGATCACCCCACGGCGGAACTGGAACGAGTAGTGCTGGGCGCGTTCGGATCGCTGGGCCACAGACGCGGCGATCTCGATCAGGCGGCTGTCATGGGTGGCCACGATCGTCGTCGCACCGGTCTCCATCAGGATGCGCATGCAGCGCACGTAGGCCTTGTCGACCTCGTTCGGCTTGGTGAAGGCCACGCCGACGGGCTCATTCGCCTCACGCTTGATGAGCCGGACCCGCACCCCGGCACGGGCCAGGTCCAGGCAGTCGCCCTCGCTGCGCAGGAGGTTCGCCGCAATCGTGACTCCCAGGTCAGGGTACTTGTGTGCCAGCTGCGCCCGGATCCAGAGGGCATCGTCGACCAGGTCGTGGGAAAGCCCGGCGAACGTGATCGTCATCCCGACCGCTGTGGCAGCCGAGCACAGGGCTGCTACGTCAATGCTGACCACTGCCGGCGTCGATCCCGCCCCCAGCCCGAGTGCCACGAGGTCCACGGTCAGGTCGCTGCCCTCCGCGAGGTTGTCATCGTCGAGGGCCTCGATGGTCTGCATGTAGGCGAGCAGGGCAGTCTCCCCCGTTCCGGCGGCGGGCAAATACGCCACCGACGCTGTCATCCCAGCGGCAACGACCTGGCCCACGGCCGCCACCGCGGCACCGACGGTCTCGCCGGCCACGAAGGGGCTGACCGCCTCTCGGGCGACGGGCATGCGCTCGATGGCCGCGACGATCTCCTGCCGACCGGGCAGGCGCTTGAGCACTGCAGCGAAGTCCACCTGGACCCTCCTCCACATTCGCCAAGAAGGCTACGCGGGTGGGGCCGGACAGTCGCCCCGAGACCCCGTGTCGAGGGCCGAACCAGCACTCCGGCGAAGGACACGGGCGGCCCCCAACCAGGGCCCGAGCCGTTGCCTGCCCCAGCGCCGCATCCCATCCTCCCGGCCGGACGCAGCCATCACATTCCACTAGCCTTGCCGCACGACGGGAGGTGGGCTCACGTGAAGCTGCCGAAGGTGCCCGAGCTGTCCAGGCTGGTCAGGATGGTCTCGGCGGCCGACCGGGCGGTGAACGCTGGGATGATCGAGATCAAGCGCCGTCGCCAGTCGCTGCGCCCGATCGAAGTCGTGCCGTACCGGGGCTGGTACTCCGAGGGGGTTGCCCACCTCACGGCCCGGTGCATCGAGAAGCCCCTGTTCTCGGCGTCCACCCCAAGTGCTGGGATGGGCCAGGCGCTTCGAGCGAACCTGCGCCGCTTCACGGTGCTGACCATGCCGGGTGTGACGGTGCACGCGTCGTTGGGTCCAGCCAGCCAGGAGTTCACCAGCGACGACGGCGGGTACCTGCACATCTCGCTCGAGGTCGGCCCACTCCTGCCAGGCTGGCACGTGCTGGACATCGACCCCACGAGGCCCGGGGCGGTGCCCCACACCACTGGCCGGGTCTTCGTCCCCGACCCGCGCAACGACCTCGTCGTGGTGTCCGACATCGACGACACGATCCTGAAGACCGGCCTGACCCAGCGCTGGACCGCCGCCGGACGGACCTTCCTGCGTGATGTGGCCGACCGCAAGCCGGTCCCCGGGATGGCGACGTTCTACGCCGGGCTTTCCCACGCTGAAGGCCCCGGGCGAACCGTTCCGTTCTACTACGTCTCCACAGGGTCGTGGAACTACTACGACTACCTGGTCGCATTCCTGAACCTGCATCGGTTCCCCCGCGGCCCGCTGTTCCTCACCGACTGGGGGCCGGACTCCCAGCGGCTGATGCGCGACGGCCGGGAGCACAAGCGCACCGCGATCCGTTCCCTCGTCGCGGCCCACCCCGGAGCCTCCTTCGTGCTGGTCGGAGATGTCGGCCAGGGCGATCCGGAGACCTACGAGGTGATCGCCCGGGAGTACCCAGATCAGGTCCGCGCGATCTTCCTGGTCTACGTGGGTTCACACCTGGCGCAGCGCAGCGCCGAGGTGACCGCCCGCGCCGCCCGGCTCCGCGAGGAGGAGGGGATCCCCATGTACTACGTCGCCAACGCCGTCGAGGCAGTCACCGTCGCATGGCAGCTCGGACTCGTGGACAACGCGACGACGACAGCGATCGCCAAGGAGTTCAGCCAGGGATAGATTCCCAGGTGCCCGTTCGGGCACCATCGGCTGCAGCTCAGGAGGACCCGGAGCCGCCCGAGGCGGAGGTCGCGGACTCCGCAGCGGCGGCTCTCCCTGGACGGTCGGGCCGGCCGGCCTCGGCGGTTCCGCGTGCCCGTGCTCGGGAGCCGCCGGCGGCACGCGCCCGCACGGATCCCGGGATCGGATGGCGTGGGTCAAGGAGTTCCTGGATGACGGGGGCGACGATCCGGATGACCTCCTCCTCACCTGCCGAGGCGATTGGTTCAAGGCGCAAGCCGTAGCGGGCGAATGCGACGCCCATCAGGTAGCTGGCGATCAGCGCCGAGCGCATCCGCGCGTCTGGCACTCCGATCATCCCGGCGACACGGTCGATCACTCCGCGCTCGATGAAGTCCTGGATCGCGAACAGGGCTTGGCCGGTGTGGACGCCGGTGCGTCCCAGCGCGATCAGCTCGCCCCGGGTCTCGGGGTCGCGGAGGGTCTCCAAGGTGAACCGGACAAGGCGCTCACCCATCCCCTCGATCCCGGGGGCCACCAGCGCGGGGATCGCGCTGGTCGGGTCGAACGGCAGCCTCAGGGCCGCGGCGAACAGCGCATCCCGGTTTCGGTAGTACCGCCTGGCGACCTCCGGGGTCATCCCCGCTGCTGCAGCCGCCGTGCGCATCGTCAGGCCGACGTACCCTCGCCGGGCGATGATGTCGCGGGCCACCGCAAGGAGTGCGTCGGACGGGTCATCGGACACGGACGGCCACTACTGGGGCGCCGCCGGCGCCAGCGGCGCGGCGAGGTGGAGGCGAGCGAACGCCAGCGCTTCGGCAAGGTCCAGCTCCCGCTCGGCGCGGTTGGCCGCCCGCCGGGTGCTCACCTCGACGGCGATCGTCCCGGCGAAGGCACGCGCGGCGAGGCTCTCGAGGAGTTCGGCGCATTGCTGCGTGCCGCGGCCGGGGACCAGGTGCTCGTCGCGCGGGGCGCCCGTCCCATCGGCCAAGTGGACATGGCTGAGTCGATCGCCCAGGTCCGTGGACATGTCCATGACCGAGGTCCCGGACACGGCGGTGTGGGAGAGGTCCAGCGTCACATGCGGGTAGTCCGCGTTGCGCGGATCCCAGTCGGGCAGGTAGGCCGCCCAGTCGAGGTTGCGTACGCGCCAGGGGTACATGTTCTCCACCGCGAAGCAGGTCCCAGTCTCGTCGCGCATCCGCGCCAGTCCGACCTCGAAGTCCTGGGCGTAGTCGCGCTGCCACCGGAATGGCGGGTGGACGACCACCGTCCCGGCCCCGAGCCGCTCGGCGGCAGCCTGAGCACGCCGCAGCTTCTCCCAGGGGTCCGTCGACCAGACCCGCTGCGTCACGAGCAGGCACGGCGCGTGGATCGAGAGCACCGGAACCCCGTAGTAGTCCGACAGGGCTCGGACCGCCTCCGCGTCCTGGCTGACCGGATCGGTGAACACCATGAGCTCGACCCCGTCGTACCCCAGGCGACGGGCGATCTCGAAGGCCGCCGCCGTCGGCTCCGGGAACACCGAGGATGTGGACAGCGCCAACCGGGCCGCCGGGACCCTGACGGCATCACCGGCAGCGTTGCCTTGCGGTACGGCAACCACGCGCCCAGCGTAACGGGATCAGCCGGTCCCGCCGGCCATCGGTCTACGCTGGACCTCATGGTGGAGCAGCCACTGGGAGGGGCCCGGCACTGGCTGGAGTTCGCCGACCCAGCGGGACCCGCCCGTGACCCGGAAGTCGTGTATCGGGTTGACCTGACATGGCTGACCTCGCATTGGACCTGCATCTTCGGCCGCGGCTGCCCCGGCATCTACACCGACCGACCCGACGACGGGTGCTGCACACTCGGCGCGCACTACTCAGACACCGACGATCAGGCCCGTACCGAGCGATTCGCCGCCCGACTGACTTCTGCCCAGTGGCAGTTCCGCGACGAAGGGCGGGCCAGGGGCATCAGTGAGTTGGACGCAGACGGGGATCCGAAGACCCGGATCTTCGAGGGCGCCTGCATCCTTCTGAACCGGCCCGGATTCCCCGGTGGCGCTGGGTGCGCCCTGCACATCCTCGCCCGGGGCGCCGGGCTATCCCTGGTGGAGACGAAGCCGGACGTATGCTGGCAGTTGCCCATCCGCCGGAGCTACGAGGATGCCACGAGGCCTGACGGGACGTCCTATCAGCTCGTGGTGATCGCCGAGTACGACCGCCGCGGGTGGGGCGCGGGCGGTCACGACCTCGACTGGTACTGCACGACGGCCACCTCGGCCCACGTCGGCGCCGAAGCGGTCTACCGCTCCTGTCACACGGAACTCGTCGAGCTGATGGGGCGAGCCGCCTACGACGTCGTCGCCGAGCACTGCCGTGCTCGCGAGGAGGCGATGGCGGCACTCGCCAGCCAGAACCGGCCGATCCAGGGACTGGCCCCCCACCCGGCAACGCCTCAGCCAGGCGCATCCGACCTGGCCGTGTTGCAGGCGCCCCCACCGCTCCGCGCGACGCCTGATCAGGCCACGCCACCAGAGCGACCCCGGCGCCCGCATCGCCTCCCGGACGGCTGACCCCCGCAGCCGCAGGCACGGGGCGCGCGCGCTCCACCGAATCCCAAGGGCTCCCGCCGCCCGGACGGGACGGCGAAGCCATTCGGCTGCGCGACCGGAGGGCAGGCGTGCATCCACGGCGCTAGAGCTCCGGGATCAGCGTGAGCGCTCGAGGGCCGACGGCGCGGACGAGGGTCGTCAGGTCGGGGCGCACCCAAGGCAGCAGTCGTAGCGCGCCACCGATGTCGTCCACGGGATGTAGACGAACCCCAGGACTGCGGACGTCGGCAGCGTCAGCGCGCGGCAGCAGCACATCGCAGATGCCCAGCCGCGCCGCCTCGGCCACCCGCTGGCGTACTCCCGTCACGCGACGGACATCCCCGGCCAGGCCGACCTCGCCCAAGGCCACCCAGCCCGTGGGCACGGCCATGTCGCGGACCGAGCTGAACACCGCCAGGGCTGCAGCCAGGTCGATGGCCGGCTCCACGAGCCGGGCCCCACCGACGGGGGCCAGATAGGTGTCGTACCGCGACATGGCCAGGACCTCGCGCCGCTCGAGCACCGCGAGCACCATCGCCATACGAGCCGAGTCCATCCCAGCCGTTGTCCGCCGCGGTCCATTCCCGCCGCTCGGGACGACGAGCGCCTGGATCTCTGCCATCAACGGCCGGCGGCCCTCCAGGGTCACCGTCACGCACGTGCCCGGAACTGGCTCCGGACGATCCGACAGGAACAGGCCACTGGGATCAGGCAGATCGGCCAGCCCGTTCTCCCCCAGTTCGAAACAGCCCACCTCATCGGTCGGGCCGTAACGGTTCTTCACGGCGCGGAGCATCCGCAGGCGGGCGTGCCGATCGCCCTCGAAGGAGAGGACGACGTCGACCAGGTGCTCCAACGTGCGGGGCCCCGCGATGCCCCCGTCCTTGGTGACATGGCCGACGAGGACGCATGCCATCCGCCGGTCCTTGGCCAGTCGGATGAGCGCCGCAGCCGCCTCTCGGACCTGAGCCACTCCAGAGGCAACGCCATCGACGCCGCCGACGGTCATCGTCTGGATCGAATCCACGACCAGCAGTTGCGGAGAGACGGACTCGGCATGCGACACAACCGCGGACACGTCCTGCTCAGCCGCGAGGAACACCGACTCGGAGACTGCCCCGACCCGCTGAGCCCGCGCCCGCACCTGCTCGACGCTCTCCTCTCCCGTCAAGTAGAGCGCCCGGCCGCCGGCACGAGCCACTGATGCGACCACCTGAAGGAGCAGCGTCGACTTGCCGACGCCGGGCTCACCCGCGAGCAGGACGACTCCGCCCGGGACGATCCCGCCTCCGAGGACGCGGTCGACCTCCGCGACGCCTGTGGGCGCGTGGTCTGCCCGGTTGAGATCCACCAGCGTCATGGGCACCGCGGCCCCGCAGACCGGCCCGGCCGCGGGCGCCCGGCGTTGGATTCCGACCGCCTCGGCGACTGATCCCCAGGCTTGGCACTGGCCACACCGGCCGACCCACTTGACCGACTGCCAGCCGCATTCCGAGCACCGGAACGCCAACCTGGATGCGCTGCTAGATGCCATGGTCTGCACGGGGGCGCGGTCGACGGGTGGCGGTCCCCGCCCCCATCGCCTCTCGAGGATTCGGTCCTGTGGTGGATGGCAGTGACGAGTGGCTTTCCTTCATGGGGGGACGGTAGGGCGGGGGTCAGACATCCACGGCACCCGACCGTGGCGCTGATCGATCGGGCCAGCGAGGATGCGGACGATCGCCTAGACTCACCAGCGAGCGATCCACGGAGCGACGATGGCAACCTTCGACCCCGAACTGGCCGCCGCACTGGCCCGGGTGGCGCCGGGGACTGAGTTGCGGGACGGGCTGGAACGCATCCTGCGGGGCCGCACTGGAGCGCTCATCGTCCTGGCCCAGGACCGCACGGCAGTCGAGTCCATCGCGAGCGGCGGCTTCCCCCTGGACATCGACTTCACCGCCACCCGACTGCGTGAACTGAGCAAGATGGATGGAGCGGTGGTCATCGACTCGTCGACTGCGCGCATCGTCCTGGCGGCAACCCAGTTGGTGCCCGATCCCTCAGTGCCCACCGGCGAGACGGGCACCCGCCACCGGACGGCAGACCGCGTCGCCAAGCAGACCGGCTTCCCCGTGATCAGCGTGAGCCACTCGATGAACATCATCGCGCTGTACCTCAAGGGTCGCCGCTACGTACTGGAGGACCCATCCTCGATCCGGTCCCGCGCGAACCAGGCCCTGGCAACGCTCGAGCGCTACAAGTTGCGCCTGGATGAGGTCTCGCGAAGCCTGTCCGCGCTGGAGATCGAGGACCTCGTGACCGTTCGCGACGTGTGCGGAACACTCCAGCGCCTCGAGATGGTCCGGCACATCGCCAGCGAGGTCCGCGGCTACCTGCTTGAGCTCGGCACCGACGGCAGGCTCGTCGCGCTGCAGCTGGCCGAGCTTGTCGCCGGCGTGGAGACCGATCGCGAGCTCGTGGTCCGTGACTACATGCCCGTTCGCACTGCGCCCAAGAAGGCTCGCACGATCTCCAGCACCCTGGAGGCACTGGACCTGATCGGTCCCAGCGACTTGCTGGACCTGACCTCCGTGGCCCGGGCGATGGGCTACCCAGTTGGCACGGACGGGCTCGAGGCATACGTGTCGGCGCGTGGACACCGCCTCCTGGCCCGGGTTCCGCGGGTCCCGGAGGTGGTACGCGATCGGCTCGTGGAGCACTTCGAGTCGCTCCAGGCCCTCCTGGCCGCGTCCGTCGATGACCTTCAGCAGGTCGAAGGGATCGGCGAGAACCGGGCCCGGTACATCCGCGAGGGCGTCTCCCGGCTCGCCGAGACATCGATACTCGAGCGGTACGTGTGAACGCGCCAGGTTGAGCCGCCGCCACGTCATCGTTCGCGCTTGGCGAGGGCGTCGACGGCTGCTCGACGGTGGCGATCTCATCGGTGGCGTAGGCGAAGGCGCCTTGGGCGGGCGCGCGCAGGCAGAACCCGCCGGCCATCCGGGTCTTCACCAGCGGGGTGTCCTTCCAGTCTGCGCCGCCGGTGATGTCGGCCAGTGGCGGGCTGGTCGGTCAGGAAGCAGGCCAGGGCCAGCACCCGCCGGGATCGGTCCGCGACGGTGATCGGCTCGCCGTTCTCCGGGCTGGCCGCGTCGACCTGCGAGGCCTGGAAGGGCTCGATGTGCCTGCGCCGCTGCAGCGCCGTGATCGAGTCCAGATCGGGGTCGCCGTCGGCCAGGAACACCCCGAAGTGCTTCAGCCGGGTGGCCAGTACTGACACCGTCCTGGGTTGGCAGGTCGCATGCTTAGCGCTCCGAGAACCGGGGTCAGGGCCCTGGGCCTACCTCGGCAGTAGCTGGTTGTTGATCTGGATGGTGGTTCCGTCGGGTCGGATGGTTTCGATGGTGGTGCCGGTGGTGTTCCAGCGCAGTTGGTAGCCGTGCTCGTGGACCATCTTGTGGTGGTGATTGCAGGTCAGGGCCAA
>JBAVLA010000084.1:0-4104 GCA_049688595.1 Candidatus Nanopelagicales bacterium
GGCTCCTGGTGAGCGCCGTGCTGATGCTGGT
Organism: Candidatus Nanopelagicales bacterium; assembly: GCA_049688595.1. Classification (GTDB taxonomy): domain Bacteria; phylum Actinomycetota; class Actinomycetes; order S36-B12; family CAIYMF01; genus Prado023. The sequence goes on from JBAVLA010000084.1 coordinate 32, forward strand.
GATCGGCATGCGGCTGGGCCTGGAGCTCGTCGACCACGTGAAGCCGACCCTGCGGCGCACCTCGGTGCCGGGGTCGCTGGAGGGCGACCCGGACCAGCTGGCGGACCTGATCAACGAACGCGCCGACCGGCACGCACGGACCTGGGGCGTGATCATCGCGGCCGTGATCCTCGCGGCGTACACGTGGGTCTACGTAGCCCGGGGCACCTTCGAAAGGGAGTTCGTGCTGGTCCTGCTGGCTGCCGGCGGCGGCTACCTGGCTGGCCGCGTGATCGGGCGGATGCTTGCCGTCAGCAGCATGGGCCGGATCATCGAGTGCGACGACCGGTGGGCGATCCACCCGCAGGTTGCCAGCCTGGATGGCGCGGCCGGGCTCGCCCCCGTGGGCGTGCTCTACCTGCGCCAGGCATCCGTGCTGTTCATCCCTGCTGCCTTCCTGGCGACCTGGTGGGCCGTGATGCCACTGCTCGTCTCGCTCGGGCACTACGAGAGATGGAACGACTGGCGGACTCCCTACCTCGCCCTGCTGCCCGTCGCCCTGGCCCTCGAGGTGATCGGGTTCCTGGGGCCCATGCTGTCCTTCCACCGCCAGATGAAGCAGTTCCGCGATTCCCACCTCGTGGCAGTCGACGCGGAGGTCAGCAAGCGCCTGGCGGAGATCGAGCCCCGCCTGGGGTCGACGCATGACCCCGACGAGCGGCGGGCGCTGAAGGACGAGATCGCAGTGCTCAAGGAGCGGTACGCCACTGCCACCCAGCTCCCGACGTGGCCGATCGACCGCAGGGTGCGCCGCAGGTTCAGCGTCAACAACGCGGTCCTCCTGGTCCCGCTCGTCGGGAAGCTGCTCGGGCTCTCGGGGTTCTGGGCGGACCTGGCCGGGGTCATCGGCAAGATCTTCGGGGAGGGCTGACCCGACGTGGGACGGTAGGGATCCAACTGCAGGTCTGAGCTGAGGGGTGGTCGTGTCGCGGTCGGTACGCAGGTCGTTGGCTGGAGTGGCGCTGGCCTGGGACGGGGCCGCACTCGCAGCGCCGTCGGTCGTGGGCGTGCTGACCGGCCACCGGCTCGGCGCGCGCGAGGCCGTGGCGGTGGAGCTGGCGGGGTCCGGCGCGCGGATCGTGGGCCTGGCCGGTGGCGATCCGGGTCGTTTGGAGACGTACCGCCGGGTGCTGGGGCGGGGCGACGACGCCTATGTGGCGTTCTACGGCTTCGGGCTGCTGCTCGGAGTGCTGCTGCTGGGCGGGCGGGCTCGGGGCGCCGCTGTGGCCGCGGTCCTCGGGGCGGCGTCGGCAGACCTGATCGAGAACCGGGCGCTGGAACGGGCGCTCCGCCAACCGCTCGACAAGCCGGGTGATCCCGCTGGAGCTGATCCAGACGCGGCGAGGGCGAGGCGAGCGGCGGGGATCAAGTTCGGCCTCCTGGTTCCCGCGGTCGCCATGTCCCTGGCGGGCGCCGTGCGGGAGTCCCGGCACGTGATGCCCGCTCGGTGAGGATCGCGACCAGGCCTCGCCGGACCAGGTCCTGATCATCGACGACGATGACGGAGACGCTTGGATCGATGCTCACGCCAGTACCCCCTGGCTGGAACGGGCGGGGACCGTTGCGATCACCTGGAACCCCCGGGGGGTCAGGGCCGTCGTGCTGAGCGTTCCTCCCACGGCGCGCAGGCGGTCACCGAGGCCGATCAGCCCGTACCCCCGATGCAGGGACGTGGGATCGTGCTCGCGTGACGGCCCGCCATCGTCGGTCAGGACGACTTCGATCTCACTTGGGATCGCGCGGAACGCCACTCGCACGCTGGCCCCCGGAGCATGCCGCAGGACATTCGTCAGGCCCTCCTGGACCACGCGGTACGCGCACAGGGCGCCGTCCCCGGACAGGTGCGTGAGCAGCCCCTGGGGGTCTGACAGCTCGACCGCCAGGCCGATCCCGCTCATCCGGGCGACCAGGTCGTGGATGTCGTGCCCCGATCGCCGCATGGCCCCGGGTCCCAGCCCAGGCGTGCCCGCCGCGCCCTGCTCGATCACCAGTCCCAGCTGGTCGGACTCGGCGAGGGCGCGGTCTGCGGCCCGCACCACCTCTGTGATCGCCGCATCGGCCGCTCCCCGGTCGGTGTGGAGCAGGGCGTTGGCGGCACCGGCCTGTACGACCATGAGCGTGATCGCGTGGGAGAGCACGTCGTGCAGCTCGCGGGCCACACGTCGCCGCTCCTCGCCAACGGCCTGCCGGGCGGCCTCCGCCTGGCCGCGCAGGACCTCACCGGCCATCGTGTGGGCGAGTCGCGCAGCGCGGTCCTGGCGGCGCCATGCCAAAGCCACGAGGGCCACGGCCAGGGCGATCCAGACCAGCATCCAGGCGTTCGACGGGTCCGTCAACCCGGTCGCGAGCCCTATGGCCAGGATCAGGACGAAGAGGATCGCTGGGGCACGTGCAGAGCTCACCGCGGTGCGCCAGACCACCGTGCCGATGGTGAAGACGTACCAGAACCCGCCGACGACGGGGACACCGGCGAGGGCGCCAAGGGCGAAGGCAGACCCCACCACCAGGCAGGCGGACTTCGGGGCTGACCCGGCGAGTGCGACAGCGCCTGCCGCGATGACCGTCGGCACGAACAACAGGCTGATCGGCACCGTTGAGCTGGAGGCAGCCCGCGCGACCGCCAGCCCGTAGATGCCGAGCTCCAGCGCAGCCAGCGTCGCCGCGGCCAGGCCAGCCCATGCCCAGCGGGGCGCGGGCACCCAGTCTGGGAGTCGCACCGGCTCAGGCCGGCCCGGGTCGGACCCCGCCCTGTGGCTGTCGGCGGGTTGAGATGGGTCGCGGTCCGTCCCCTGCGCCGTGAGCAGGCCCAGCAGCCGTCGCATGTCAGCCACCGCGTAGCGCCCCTCCGCCTCCACGGCAAGCAGGTGGACCTCAGCTGTCCGACGTCGGTCCGCTGCCAGCTCGTGTCGCGCCGCCCGCGCCCGCTGGCCCATCCGGGCCAGGCTGCCCCGGACGACCGCCTGCGCGTCGGCCGCGATCCGGCTGCGCTCGTCCCAGACGGCCTGCATGGCGACTTCGGCGGTCGTCCGCGCCGACGCCTCGTGGAGGAACCTCCCGGCGGCAACCGCGTGCCGCCGCTTCGCGCCGGCGGCTGCAGCGAGGAAGGACAGGCCTGCGCACAGGACTGCGATGAACAGGGACTCCCCGGGTGCGCCTCCAGCGCAGGCGATGCCGAGGAGGCCCGCTCCGGCGATCCGGGGGGCCGGTCCGAATGATCCCAACGCCCACGCTGTCGCCAGGGTCGGGACCACTGTCCACGCGTCGTACTGGTCCTCTGCCGGGTCGACCCAGATGAGGCCGAGCGCCAGGAGGGCCACGCAGGCTGCCAGCGCCGTTCTTGGCGACCTCCGGAGGGCTACGACGCCACCTGATCCCACGGCCAGGACCATTGCAGGGGCGCCGAGGGGCCGCAGCACCCACGAGGTGATGAGGATCGCGGCCAGCCCCAGCCCTGTGCCGGCCGCGGTCCGGGCTGCTCCGGCCGCGATCATGGCAGAAGGGTACCCAATCCTTACCGGCGCCGATGTCCACCTCGAGTTGGTTCGTCCACCTGGCGACCGCCGCGCCTGCCCGCAGGTGCCGCCGCTGAGCCGGCTGGGTCTTGACCGCTGTCCGGGCAGCTGGTCAACCGCGACATGGCGATCTTCGGCGCGTTCTTCGAGATGGGCGTCTACCCGGTGCTGGACGTCCAGGAGGGGGCCGCCATCGCCGGCGAGGCGTTCGCCTTCCTCCAAGCGCGCTAGGGGCAGGGGCCCGCCCCGGTCGCCTGGATCAGCCATGGCTGAGCAGCCGCTCCCCGGCGTGCCAGGGCCGCGGGTGGCTACAGTGGCGCGATGCGCCTGCGGATCCCGATCGTCTGCTCTGTGCTGGCCGCTGCTGCGCTCGGCACTCCCGTCGGGGCCGCAGGCTTGACGGGATCCGCGGGGGCTACCGGAACCGGGATCGCCGGGGTCGTCGCGGCGAGCACCCCTGCTGCATCGAAGGCCTCGGTCCGCTGGGTCGACGTATCGGTGGCCACGCTGTGGACCAGTCCG
>JBAVLA010000085.1:0-21425 GCA_049688595.1 Candidatus Nanopelagicales bacterium
CCCCGATCGCCTCGGCGAACCCCAGCCGGGACCACAGCCCGTCGAGCAGCCACCCGGCCCCCATCGGCCGCGACCCGAGCAGCCGCAGACCGTCCGACGGCGGCAGCGCGGCCGGACCGGCCTCACCGCGGTCCAGATAGCGCCCGATCGACTCGGCCAGCCGGCGCAGCCCGGCCACGTCGACGGTGTCGGCCCGCCCGAAGCTGTGGATCACCTGCACCTGCGAGCGCTTCCGGTCCGGGTCCCACACGTTGTGCGCCAGCTGCACGTAATCGGTCCGCGTCCCATCCCGGCGCGGCTTGCCCGGTGTCACCCGCACGTACATGGCACCCAGCCTACGACCCAGCCAAAGAATACCTCGTGCAACACGCCGCAACTCTGTATCTAGGGATCCGAGCCCCCACCAACCACGAGAAACACCACGTGGTGGGAACAATCGCGATCCACAAGGCCCCTACTGACCCATGAACTGTCGAACTCGGGCGTAAGCAGAGTCGCCAATCCACCGGGGCTTGCCTGCCCGGGCGAACCCGACCAGTGCGATTGTGGCCGGGATCGCCAGCGCCGCGATCAAGGCCGAGGACCGTGTTGACCGCCATCCCATGACTGCTGCGGGAAGCGATCCCGATGCTGGTGGGCTCGCGGTCGGTGCGCTCGACCTCGCGCATTGCGGCCCATCCCAGACCAGACCGCCGGGTTTCTCGGCCCCTGAACTTGGGTACCGGCTACCCGTCATTTCTGGGTTGGGTTGGGGGATCTGTAATGAAGGATGGGCGCGCGCGATATCAGGGGATCGACCGATCCATGTCTGCGGTGGGGATGCGCGGGACGCCCGCTACTCCGACAAGCCCTGCCGCAAGGGTGGCGCCGGTAGGGACACCTACACGGGGTGCCTCGCCTACGGCCCGGGTTGGACCAGCGTCGACGACAAGGGCCGGCGCTACACCAAGATCGACTGCGCGACCCGGGGGCCGCTGTAGGACCCCTCGGTCCCGTGTTGCTGTCACCGGTTGGCGGCGGGCGGCCGTACCGGCGGACATGCCTAGCCTCCGAGGTGGATCGCCGCCGGGGGCTTGTGTCATGGGGTGGCGTCAGACTCGCGAACACACGGGCGGAATCATGCCGGCCAGCGGGGGCCGGTCGAGCACCCGCGGCCCCGCTGGGGTCTGGACTGAATGGTCGTCGTCCTGGGGAGGGACTCACTCATGAGACTTCGAGCGCTGATCGCCGCGCTGTTCGCTGCCGTGCTGCTGGTGGCCGGTGCGATGCCGGCCGGTGCTGTGACCGGTGGCACGCAGTTCCCGCGCGCCTCGTGGGTGAAGGCCGTGATGAAGGGCAAGGGGGCGTGGGACCGCACCGTCGTGTCCGGGTCGACCTGGGACTCGGCCGAGTACGGCGTATCACCGGCACGCTGCGACTTGGGGGCCTACCTGGGCGGATACAGCAGCGCCCGGGAGGCCTGGTACGACGGCGGGTTGAAGGGATCCCGCACGGTCTGGGGGGAGGCGCAGGTGACGGTGCTGCGCTACCCGTCGACGTCGGCGGCGGCGTCCGCACTCACTCAAGTGGGCAGTTACGCGAACGACTGTGCGCAGGCCGAGGAATGGGTGTGCAGCTACTGCGACGGCGGGTGGACTGCCTACCGGACCGCGGCCGCGCCGCGCCGGGTCGGGGAGCAGTCGGTGGCGTGGCGGGAGAGACGGGTCGGCATGGGCGTGGAATCGGCACGCGTCATCGCAACCCGGGCGGGGGCAACCGTGGTCCTGGTCGACGTCGCCCGCAGCGGCGACCCGGCCACCATGCGAACCCCGAAATACCCGACGTGGAAGAAGGCCGACAAGATTGCCAGGAAGGCCCTCGCCACGGCCACGTAGCCCGCGGACGGCCCCCGGGTCGCCGATCGGCTCGAACACCCGCCCAGCCGAGGCAGGGCACAGCTCACGGGATCGCATCATCGATCGTGCCCGCCCGCGTGTCCAGCTCCCGGTGCCGGTATCCGTTGCGGTGGTTGACACGATCCGGACTGGGCATGCCGCGCTGGCCGACGTGTTCCGGGCGCCGGTGGCCTACTTCACCGCCGACTTCGCGGGGCGGATGAACTCGGACCTGCTGCCGCTGCTGGTGGCGATGGCGGATCCGCGCGTGCGGGTGCTGCTGACCCGTGATGACCTGGGCGACGTGCTCGCCGCGTTGACCTCACCGGAGCTGGGGGACCTGATCACCCGCCACGACCTACCCAAGGTGCTGGGCGCGCTGGCGGACTACTGGGTCCAGCCGGTTGTCGAGACGGTGATCGCCGATCCGACGACGGTGCGCGCGGTCCCGCGGTAGGGGTCCATCGCGTTGGGCTGTCTGGCTCAGGGTGACGCCGGCTGCGGGTGTCGGGTCATGCCCGGTGACCCGGGAGCGTCGCAGGTGAACCCCACCGCTGGTACAGCCGTGCCACGTCCCGGTTTCGGGCGCGGCGGTGTCCCAAGCCTCCTCGTCGCGGAACGTTGCTAGCGAGACGATGAGGGTCTGCGGCGTCGGTCGTATCCAGCAGTGCCCGGTGACGGGCAGCACAGCGACGCAGGTGGTCTTGCCCGCTGAGCCTGAAGCGGGTTTCTACAGTTCCATCAGTGCAGAGGCTCGGCTACAGCGCCCGATCTGAGTGCCTCTGCACTGTGGGGCGCTATGCCCCGAGCAGCGCTAGGGGTACGACTGCGACGCCGTCGGCGCGTCTGTAGGCGTTAGGGCCCTGTGGACACGATGACCCGGTCGACGAGGTCGTCTGTGATCTTGGTCTGGAGCCAGTTGAGGTGTCGCACGTCGTGGTCGTTGATGGTGGCGGCGAGCTTCACCTCAATTGCGAGCACGCGTCCGTCGGGGGCCTCGACGATGAGGTCGACTTCGTGGTCGCCGCTGTGGGTGCGCAGGTGGCTGACGTGGCCGGCGACGGGCTGTGCGTAGACGCGAACGCTCAGCGTCACCAGTGACTCGAAGAGCGAACCAAGCATCGGCCCTTTCCGCAGCCGCTGGTAGGTCTCTGAGCGGTCAGCTTGGCTGGTTGCGTTGAGCAGGGCTTCGCGATTGGCTCGCAGCAACCGGGCTGCCAGCGCCGGGTCGGCGAGTTGATGCTTGGGGGCTTGGCCGAGGCGGTTGATTTCGTTTCCGGTGGGGACCCACCCCGGGACCTCGTCGAGCAGCCACAACTGGGTGAGTGCTTCGCGGTAGTCGCCGATGGTGGCGCGAGTGGGCCGGACTTCCCTGGACACCGCGTCGGCGATCGACTCGAAGCTGGCGGTCGTTGAGGACGCGGCCGCGTAGGCGCGCAGCCACGCCTCCAGTGCCAGGGGGCGCCGCACGACCGCGCCCAGCGCCGGCACCTCGTGGGACAGCGCGTAGGACAGGTAGGAGTCGAGTTGGGTCGCATGGGTCGACTCCGCGCTCGTGCGGATGCCGGGAAACCCGGAGCCCAACATCTCGGTCACGTAGTCCTCGAGGCCGATGCTGGTCGTGCCCTCGATCACTCCTGCGTCGCCGACCAGCAGCGAACGCAGGCTGACGGTGGGCTGGTCTCGCTGGCGTTCGGCGAAGGATAGCGGTCGCATCCTCATCCGCACGATGCGTCCCGCGCCGGAGTGGATCTTGGCATCGCGGGGGTTGGCGCTGCCGGTCAGGATGAAGCGACCGGGGGAGCGGTCGGCGTCGACGCTGCGACGCACGGCGTCCCAGATGGGCGGATCCTGTTGCCATTCGTCGATGAGCACTGGTCGTTCGAGTCTGTCGATCCGGTCGCGGTCGGCCTGAAGGATCATGAGTTCCTCGGGACGATCGAGTCGTAGGACGCTGCGGGCCACGCGTTCAGCGGTGGCTGACTTGCCGACGCCCTTGGCCCCGTCGATCGCCACAGCGGGCAGTCCGTCGAGGGCGGATCGCAGGGCCGTGTCCAGGATGCGCGGCAGGTAGCTCACTTCCCCACTTTGCAATTTCGCGGCGCCATATCGAACATCTTCGCAGGTGCCTACTGAACAGTTCCGCAGGTTCCTACGTGCGGATCAGAGCTCTCCGGCCTACCCGAACTCCGGCACTCAGCCTCGGACCCGGGGGCACGTGGCCAGGCGGGCCCGCGACGCCCTGGCCCGACTCGACTCGGCCATCGCGATCCTGGATGCGCACGCTCCCGAAGCCGCGGACGACGTGCGGTACGTGGCGCGCCTACTGCTTACCGGGGCCCCGCGGGCCCGTCGCCGCATGGCGGGCGTTGAGCGCGACGACCCCGACTCGGTTGTCTCCAGGATCGGCCTGCGTCGACTCAGGGCGTGTCCCGCGGCGTGGCCGACGGGCGGCCGGCCCGGGCGGCGATGGCGTCGGCGGTGGCGCGGTTGGACACCGTCGGGATGTCGTGCAGCACCGCCAGGCCAGGCGCAGGAGGGCCTTGACGTCAGGGTCGTGCGGCTGGGGCATGAGCGGGTCCCAGAAGAACACGAGCACGTCGATGCGGCCCTCGACGATCGGGCGCCGATCTGCTGGTCACCACCCAGCGGCCCGCTGGCCACACGCTTCAAGGACAGGTCCAGTTCGTGGGCCGCCAGCCGTCCGGCGGTCCAGGTCGCGAGCCAACGCGATCAGTTCGTCCTTGCGGTGGTCGTGGGCGATCAGGGCGATCCTCGGCTGCGGCATCGTCTCAGCGTGGGGCCGCCCCATTGACTCGCACGCGACAGATGGGTGTCCGGCCGGAGAACGTGCGGGCGTGATCGCCGACACCCGCAGGCACTGACCCACGCTAGACCTGAGCACGCCCAGCCGAGGGAATCGCGGAACTGCTGAACCCGGCAGCAGCATGAACCGTTCCTGGGGCCGTTGACCCCGCCCGCGAGAGGATGGGCGGATGGAGCAGTGCATCACGGTGGAGATCGACGCGGCGCCCGAGCGGGTCTGGGAAGTCATGACCGACGTAGAACGGTGGCCGGAGTGGACCGAGACGGTGACGTCGGTGACCCGACTTGATGAGGGTCCGCTGAAGCTCGACTCGAGGGCGCGCCTCGAGCAGCCGAAGTTGCCGCCGACAGAATGCGTGGTGGTCGAGCTGTCACCCGGGCGGTCGTTCACCTGGGAGGCTACGAGACCGGGCGTGCGCACGACCGCGCGGCACGCCGTCGAGGCGCTGCCCAATGGTGGTACGCGGGTCCGGCTGGGTGTCGAGCAAGCCGGACCGCTCGGCAAGGCCATCGGGCGGCTCTTCTTCAAGGGACTCACGGATCGTTACCTCGCGACCGAGGCCGCCGGATTGAAGGCGCGCTGCGAAGGCACGCTCTGACGAGCAGGGAGCGGGCGGCGTGCCCGCCGGAAGGCCCTGGCCCCGCCCGACGCGCGAGTGTTCCCGCGGGAACCATCACTGGTAGTGCGTGGCGCACAAGCCCCGGGCCTTGTCACGGTGCGGGTGTCCTCGTCGACGGGTGACGTCGTCCACGGTGAACCCCTCGGCCAGCCGGGCGCGGACCGGCCACGGCTTGGTCACCGGCTGGGCAATGACATCGGGACCACTGGCACTTCGGGCCGGCCCCGCCGTGGCGAACATGGGAGTGGGCAGTGAGCGCTGAGCGGAGGCCGGCATGGTGACGATCGAGGGCTCGACAGTCATCGCGCGGACGGCTGAGGACGTCTTCGACTTCGTCGCCGACGAGCGCAACGAGCCGACGTGCAACGCGCGCATGAGCCGGGTCGAACAGGTGACGCCCGGGCCGGTTGCCAAGGGGACTCGGTGGTCGGCGATCATCGAGTCGCGAGGCAGGCCCCTCGACATGACGATCGAGGGCGACTGGCAGGACCCCCGATCAGGGGGTCACATCACGGATTGAGGTTAAACGGCTGTCGTGCGCCGCGATCTTCGTCTCGTCACGGTCCGCCGTGGAGGGACCCTCACCGACTCGGCTCACCGGCTCCTCGGCCTTTGGGCGGGATCGTGCGCTGAGCACGTCCTCGACCGGTTCGAGCGAGCGCGCCGCAGGAGGTCGATAGGACCCTTCAGGGTCTCGCCAAGCCACGCCAACCGCATTACCATCGGCGTGTGCCGATGATGTCGTCTCGTCCCGATGCCGCGTTCGGGGAGGACGCTGCCGGGCTCGTGGGTTCAAGTTGGACTCGGTGGTCGAGATGGTCTCCGGTCTGGTGATCGTCTGGCAGTTCAGCCATCCGATGCCCGAATCGCAGGAGCGCCGGGCGCTGCGCCTGATCGGGGTGTCGTTCCTGGCGCTGGCCGCCTACGTGACGATCGAGTCGCTGCGCGCGCTGATCTCGCAGGCGTCGCCTGAGGCCTCGCCCGTGGGGATCGCCCTGGCGGCGGTGTCGCTGGTGGTGATGCCGCTACTGGCGACCGCGAAGCTGCGGACCGGCCGGGCGCTCGGCTCGGCGTCGGTCACCGCGGACTCGACCCAGACGTGGCTGTGCACGTACCTGTCGGCGGTGCTGCTCGGTGGGCTGGTCCTCAACGCCGCGCTGGGTTGGTGGTGGGCCGACCCGGTCGTGGGCCTGGTCATCGCCGGTGTGGCTGCCCGCGAGGGCGTCGCCGCGTGGCGGGGCGAGGCATGCGCCTGCGCACCTGCGGCGGCGGGTGCCGACGGCGGTGCACCGGGGTGCGCGTGTCCGGACGACGCCTGCTCGCCGGCGGCGCAGCGAGCAGAAGCTGACCGTTCTGCGGGCGGCCCGTGATGGGCGGACACGGCCACCAGCACGGGCCGAGTGCGTCAGCTGGGGGTGCGCACCGGGGCCGGCTGGTGGTGCTGGCCCTCACAGCCACCGTGCTGGTGGCCGAGTTGGTGGGTGCTGCCCTGACGGGCAGCCTGGCGCTGCTGGCCGACGCCGGGCACATGGCCACGGACGTGGCCGGGATCCCGCTGGCGGTGCTCGCGGTCACGTTCGCGGCGATGCCGGCGACCCCGGAGCGCACCTTCGGCTACTACCGGTTGGAGACCCTTGCGGCGGTGGTCAACGCGATGCTGCTGTTCGGCGTCGCGGGGTACATCCTGTAGGAGGCTTGGCAGCGCTGGACCGCCGCCGCCGGGATCGACGACCGCTGGCCCGAGCTCGGGTCGGTGCTGTCCGGAAGATCGATCGACTGGGACCTCATCGCCCGCCAATACGACCAGAGCCCCCAAGCGTCTGGGTTTCGTCAGGAACGGCCAGTTGTGCGTCCGGGCTTCGTCTGGATCTCGTGGTAGACCAGCGATGTGGGGTGCGATTACCTCCGCACGGTTTCGCGTCGTTGAGGGGTCTGCACATGACTGATGTCCTTGTCCTGCTTGGGACCCTCCTGGGGTTCGCCTTGTTGCTGGGCCTGCTCAAGGGGGTGGAGCGGCTGTGAGCGCGCTGAACATCGTCGGGTTGATCGTGGTGGTAGCGCTGGCTGCCTACCTGGTTTACGCGCTGCTGCGGCCGGAGAGGTTCTGATGCGCGACACGACGGCCGGGGTGCTGCAGCTGGGCCTGCTGCTGGTCGCCCTCGTGGCGGCCTATCGGCCGCTGGGGGACTTCATGTACCGGACCTACACCTCGCAGACCGATTGGCGGGCGGAGCGGGTCGTGTACCGCCTCGGCGGGGTCGATCCGCGGGCCGATCAGCGGTGGGGGGTGTACGCCCGGGCGCTGCTGGTGTTCTCCGCGGCCTCTGTGCTCCTGCTGTACGGCATCCTTCGGATCCAGGCGATGCTGCCCTGGTCGCTGGGGATGCCGGGCGTCCCTGCGGTGGGGGCGTGGAACACGGCGGTGTCGTTCGTCACCAACACGAACTGGCAGTGGTACTCCGGTGAGTCGACGATGGGGTACTTCGCTCAGATGACCGGTCTGGCGGTGCAGAACTTCCTGTCCGCGGCGGTCGGACTGGCCGTCGCCGTGGCACTCATCCGGGGGTTCACCCGGGAGCACACCGACCGGCTGGGCAACTTCTGGGTCGACCTGACCCGGTCCGTGGTGCGCATCCTGCTGCCGCTGTCGGTTGTCGCGGCGGTCGTGCTGATGGTCGGCGGGGTGGTGCAGAACTTCGCCGGACCCCATGAGGTGAGCACCCTGGCGGGGGCGGCCCAGACGATCACCGGCGGTCCGGTGGCCAGCCAGGAGGCGATCAAGGAGCTGGGCACGAACGGCGGCGGCTTCTACAACGCCAACTCGGCGCACCCCTTCGAGAACCCGAATTCGTGGATCAACCTGCTGGAGATCTTCCTGCTGCTGGTGATCCCGTTCAGCCTTCCCCGCATGTTCGGCCGGATGGTCGGCGACAGGCGGCAGGGACTGGCCGTGGTCACCGTGATGGGCATCCTCTGGCTGGGTGCGGTGGTGACGGCGACGTGGGCCGAGCTGTCCGGGGGCGGCGCTGCGACGGCCCTGGCCGGCGGCGCGATGGAGGGTAAGGAGGTCCGGTTCGGGGAGGCGGCATCGGCCCTGTTCGCGGTGTCCACCACGGGCACGTCGACCGGTTCGGTCAACGCGATGCACGACTCGATGACCCCGTTGGGCGGGGGGGTGACCCTTACCCACATGATGCTGGGTGAGGTCTCTCCCGGCGGGGTGGGCGTGGGCCTGTACGGGATGTTGGTGCTGGCCGTCCTGACGGTGTTCCTCGCCGGGCTCATGGTGGGACGCACCCCGGAGTACCTGGGCAAGAAGGTCGGACGCCACGAGGTCACGTTCGTCGCGCTCTACATCCTGGCGATGCCGACGATCGTGCTGATCGGCGCAGCCCTGACCGCCGGGATCTCGTCGCTGAGCGATGCCTCGGTGCTGAACCCGGGGCCGCACGGGCTCTCGGAGGTCCTCTACGCATACACCTCGGCCACCAACAACAACGGCAGCGCGTTCGCCGGGTTCGGCGCCAACACCGTCTACCAGAACACCGCGCTCGGCGTCGCAATGCTGTTCGGCCGATTCGTCCCGATCGTCCTGGTGCTGGCCTTGGCGGGCTCGCTGGCGCAGCAGCGCCGGGTGCCCATGAGCGCGGGAACCCTGCCCACTACCGGCCCGGTGTTCATCAGCCTGCTGCTCGGCGTCGTGATCATCGTCGCCGGTCTCACGTTCCTTCCCGCCCTGGCGCTGTCCCCAATCGCGGAGGCCCTGCAATGAGTTCCCTGGCATCCCACGAGGCGCCTGCGGTTCGTGCCTCCCGATCGTCGAGCGCGTTCAGCCCCGGGCAGCTTGCCGCCGGCCTGCCCGACGCGCTGCGCAAGTTGCATCCGGTCCACCAATGGCACTCCCCGGTGATGTTCGTGGTGTGGATCGGGTCCATCGCGACCACCGTGCTGGCCGTGGCAGATCCCGGCGTGTTCAGCATCGGGATCGCGGCGTGGCTGTGGCTGACCGTCGTCTTCGCCAACCTCGCCGAAGCCGTCGCCGAGAGTCGCGGCCGGGCCCAGGCCTCGGCCCTGAAGGCTGCCCGGACCGACACGATGGCCCGCCGGCTGCTGCCCGACGGCAGCGAGGAGTCGGTGGCCGGCCCCGAGCTGAAGGTCGGGGATCTGGTCGTCGTCGAGGCGGGGCAGATCATCCCCGGTGACGGTGACGTGGTCGAGGGAGTCGCAAGCGTCGACGAGTCCGCGATCACTGGCGAGTCCGCACCGGTCATCCGCGAGTCCGGCGGCGACCGGTCCGCGGTGACCGGCGGCACGAAGGTGCTGTCCGACCGGATCGTGGTGAAGATCACGGCGGCGTTCGGGGAGAGCTTCCTGGACCGGATGATCGCCCTGGTCGAGGGCTCCTCGCGGCAGAAGACGCCCAACGAGATCGCCCTGAACCAGGTCCTGGCCGCTCTCACGCTGATCTTCCTGCTGGTGGTGGTCACCCTGCAGCCGTTCGCGGTGCACTCCGGGCAGGCCCAGCCGGTGATCGTCCTGATCGCTCTGCTGGTCTGCCTGATCCCCACCACTATCGGGGCCCTGCTCTCGGCGATCGGAATCGCCGGGATGGACCGGCTGGTCCAGCGCAACGTCCTGGCCATGTCCGGGCGGGCCGTGGAGGCAGCCGGAGACGTCGACGTGCTCCTCCTGGACAAGACCGGCACCATCACCCTGGGCAACCGGCAGGCGTTCGAGTTCGTGCCCGTCGCCGGTGTCGACGCAAAGCGGGTGGCCCGGGCCGCGCAGCTGTCCAGCCTGGCCGACGAGACCCCCGAGGGCCGCTCCATCGTCGTGCTGGCCAAGGACGACTTCGGCCTGCGCGCCCCGGAATCGCTGCACGAGGCGACGTTCGTGCCGTTCAGCGCAGCCACCCGCATGTCCGGCATCGACATGGCCGACGAGCACCGGCAGATCCGCAAGGGCGCCGCCGCGGCGGTCATGAAGTGGGTCCGGGATAACGGCGGGCACCCCACCGAGGACGTGGGCGACGCTGTCGACGCGATCTCCATGGCCGGCGGCACCCCGCTGGTCGTGGCCGAGAAGGTCGGCACCGGGACCGCCGTCGCGCTCGGCGTGGTGCACCTGAAGGATGTGGTCAAGGAGGGGATGCGCGACCGGTTCGCCGAGCTGCGCGCGATGGGCATCCGCACCGTGATGATCACCGGGGACAACCCGCTGACCGCGAAGGCGATCGCCGCGGAGGCCGGCGTGGACGACTTCCTGGCCGAGGCCAAGCCCGAGGACAAGATGGCCCTGATCCGCGCGGAACAGGACGGCGGGCACCTGGTCGCCATGACAGGCGACGGCACCAACGACGCCCCCGCCCTGGCGCAGGCCGACGTCGGCGTGGCGATGAACACCGGCACCTCGGCGGCCAAGGAGGCCGGCAACATGGTCGACCTGGACTCCAACCCGACCAAGCTCATCGAGATCGTCGGCATCGGCAAGCAGCTACTCATCACCCGCGGCGCGCTGACCACCTTCTCCATCGCCAACGACGTCGCCAAGTACTTCGCGATCATCCCGGCGATGTTCGTCGTGGTCTACCCGCAGCTCGACGCGCTGAACGTCATGCGCCTGTCGACCCCGGAGTCCGCGATCCTGTCCGCGGTCATCTTCAACGCCCTGATCATCGTCGCGCTCATCCCGCTGGCGCTGCGCGGCGTGCGGTACACGCCGAGCAGCGCCTCGGCCCTGCTCGCCCGCAACATGGGCATCTACGGCCTGGGCGGCCTGCTGGTGCCGTTCCTGGGCATCAAGGCCATCGACCTGCTCATCTCCCTCATCCCCGGAATCGGGTGACCCCATGCCCACACTCCGCCAGCTCGCCCCCGCAATCCGCATCCTCGCGGTCATGACCGTGCTGCTCGGCCTGGCCTATCCGCTGGTCATCTTCGGGATCGGCCGCGTCATGAGCGAGCGCACCGACGGGTCGCTGGTCCAGGTCGACGGCCGGGTGGTCGGCTCCTCCCTGCTGGCGCAGGGGTTCGACCAGGACGGGTACTTCTGGCCCCGCCCTTCGGTCGGCGGGTACGACCCGATGGCCACCGGAGGGTCGAACCTCGGCCCCAACAACCCGGACCTGACCCAGACGATCGAGGAACGCAGGGCCGCGGTGGCCGCCGCCACCGGGGTCGCCCCGGAGCAGGTCCCCGCCGACGCGGTCACCGCCTCGGCCTCCGGGCTGGACCCCGACATCTCCCCCGAGTACGCCGCGATCCAGGTGACCCGCGTCGCCCAGGCCCGCGGTCTGGCGCCCGACGCGGTCCGCGAGCTGGTCGCCGAACACACCCACGGCCGGGCGCTGGGCTTCCTCGGCGAGCCGGGAGTCAACGTGCTGGCGCTGAACCTGGCCCTTGAGCAGCTCAGCACCCGGTGATGTGCTGACCCGCCCACGTGCGACCCCCAGGCGGAGCTGATGGCCACACTTGACCCTATGAGCCCCGACCAGCGCACGGACACGCCGCCCGCGGGCTTCGCCGGCGCCAAGTCGGGGGTCCGCCGGGGAACCCTGCGGGTCTACCTCGGCGCGGCCCCGGGCGTGGGCAAGACCTACGACATGCTGGCCGAGGGCCACAGGCGCGCCGAGCGCCGCGGCGCCGATGTGGTAATCGGGTTCGTCGAGACCCACGGCCGGGCGCACACCGCCGAACTGGTCGAGGGTTTGGAGCTGGTGCCCCGCCAGGTCATCGAGCACCGGGGCGCCTCGTTCACCGAGATGGACCTCGCTGCGGTGCTGGCCCGCCGACCCGAGGTGGTCCTGGTCGACGAGCTGGCCCACACCAACGTCCCCGGCGCCGGCAACGCCAAGCGCTGGCAGGACGTCATGACCATCCTCGACGCGGGCATCGACGTGATCACCACGGTGAACATCCAGCACCTGGAATCCCTCAACGACGTGGTCGAGTCCATCACCGGAATCCGCCAGCAGGAGACGGTCCCCGACGAGGTCGTCCGCAGCGCCGACCAGATCGAGCTCGTCGACATGAGCCCGCAGTCCCTGCGCCGTCGCCTGGCCCACGGCAACGTGTACGCCGCGGAGAAGATCGACGCCGCGCTGACCAACTTCTTCCGAGTCGGCAACCTCACCGCGCTGCGCGAGTTGGCCCTGCTGTGGGTGGCCGACCGGGTCGACGCCGCCCTGGAGACCTACCGAGCCGACAACGACATCACCGACTCGTGGCCGGCCAGGGAACGCGTCGTCGTGGCCCTGACCGGCGGACCCTCCGGGGAGACCCTGATCCGCCGCGGAGCGCGGATCGCCGAGTCCCGCTCGGGCGGGGACCTGCTCGCCCTGCACGTCAGCAGCGGGGACGGCCTGGCCCACGGGACCCCGGAGGCGCTGCTGCGGCAGCGGGCCCTCGTCGAGTCCCTGGGCGGGACGTTCCACAACGTGTTCAGTGACGACGTCGCCCAGGCGATCCTCGAGTTCTCCCGTGGCGTGAACGCCACCCACATCGTGATCGGGGAGACCCGACGCGGACCCCTGCGATCGGCACTGTTCCCCGGCGCCAGCCCCGGAGTGATCCGCGGCAGTGGGGACATCGACGTCGTCGTGATCACCCACCAGGAGACCGGCGAGCGGAAGGCCATCCCCCGCCGCGCATCCTCGCTGTCGCGAGCCCGACGCCTGCGGGCCTGGCTGCTGGCCGTCCTCGGCCCGCCGCTGCTGGCCCTGACCCTGCTCAACACCGACAATCTCAGCCTGGTGTCGATGACGATGCTGGGCCTCACCGTGGCCGTGGCCCTGGTGGGTGGCCTGGCACCCGCCCTGGCCGCCGCCCTGTGGTCCGGACTGGCCCTGAACTACCTGTTCATCGAACCCAAGGGCACGCTGACGATCAACGAGCCCGGCAACGCCATCGCCCTGCTCGTGATGATCGGGGTCGCCATCGCGGTCTCCATCGTGGTGGACAACGCCGCCCGGCGCTCCACGGAGGCCGCCCGGGCCCGCGCCGAGGCCGACACCCTGACCCTGTTCGCCGGCTCGGTGCTCCGCGGCGAGGACGTCCTACCGGCCATGTTGGAGCAAGTACGCGAAACCTTCAGCATGACAGGAGTCTCAGTGCTGGAACGCACGGATCCACTGGGCGGGTGGAGCGTGCGGGCGTCCAGCGGGGACCACCCCCCGACCAGCGACCGGGACGGCGTCAGCGTCCCAATAGCGGAGCACGTCATGCTGGCGCTGGAGGGCCGGGAGCTGTCCGCGGACGACACCCGGGTGCTGGCCGCCGTTGCCACGCAGATCGGCACCCTGCTCGAACGCGAGCACCTGCGCGGCGAGGCCTCGACCGCCCGGCTGGAGAGGGCGCGCAGCGACATCCGCTCCGCACTGCTCGCCGCGGTCAGCCACGACCTGCGCACCCCCCTGGCCGGGATCAAGGCATCTGTGGGGACCCTGCGGGCCACCGACCTGGAACTGCCCGAGGCCGACCGGGCCGAGCTGCTCGCCGGCATCGAAACCTCAGCCGACCGGCTGCAGGCGCTCATCGACAACCTGCTCGACATGAGCCGCCTGGACGCCGGGGCGCTGGTCCTGCGCACCGAACCGGTTGCCCTGGACGACGTAGTGCCCCGCGCCCTGGCAGGCTTCCCCAGGGAGCGGGTCGAAGTCGACGTCCGCGTCACGCTGCCCCTCGTGCTCGGCGACGCCGGCCTGATCGAACGGATCATCGCCAACCTCGTCGAGAACGCCGTGCGCTACTCCCCAGTCGACCGGCCGGTTCGGATCACCGCCGGGACCATCAAGGACAAGGTCGTCCTGCGTGTCGTCGACCACGGCCCCGGCGTTCCCCCCACGCAGCTGGACTCCATCTTCGGCGCCTTCCAACGACTCGGCGACGTTCCCGCCGGCCAGGGAGTCGGCCTCGGCCTTGCCGTGTCCCGAGGGTTCGCCCAAGCCAACGGAGGCACCTTGGAGGCCGAGGAGACCCCGGGAGGGGGACTGACCATGGTGCTGACCCTGCAGCGAGCCAGCGAAACCGAGGACGAAGGGGAGGCGCGATGACCCGGATCCTGATCATCGAGGACGAGCCGGCCCTCGCCCGGGCGTTGGCCATCACCCTGAACGCCCGCGGCTACCAGGCCACCGTCGCCGTCACCGGGAGGGCCGGCCTGGACCTCGTCGTCGAGACCCACCCCGACCTGATCCTGCTCGACCTGGGCCTGCCCGACCTGGACGGCATGTCCGTGCTGCAGGCGGTCCGCGGGTGGAGCCGGGTCCCCGTCGTCGTGCTGTCCGCTCGCCAGACCAGCCACGACAAGGTGGCCGCCCTCGACGCCGGCGCCGACGACTATGTCTCCAAGCCGTTCGCCATGGACGAGCTGCTGGCCAGGATCCGGGCCGCGACCCGCCGCGCTTCAGGAGGCGAGGCCGATCCGATCGTGGCCACGGCCTCCTTCACCGTCGACCTGGCCAGCCAAGTGGTCACCCGCGACGGGCAGGCTGTGCGGCTCACCCCGACCGAATGGCGACTCCTGGAGATCCTGGCCCGCAACCCCGGACGCATCGTGAGTCAGCAGCAGCTCCTGCGCGAACTGCGCGGACCCGACGTGGGCCGCGAGAGCCACTACCTGCGCGTGTACCTCGCCCAGTTGCGCCGCAAGCTCGAACCCGACCCGGCCCGCCCCCGGCACCTGCTCACCGACCCCGGCATCGGCTACCGGCTCGTACCGTGAACAGGACCAGCGCCACATCAATCCCCGGCCACACGACGACGCAGACCCGAGTCAGACACCACGCCCGACCGGGCCCTCGGGGCCAGCGTCAACGCGGCGTCAACGCCCGGCGCATCGCGTACTCGGCTCGGGCCATAGTCGGGATCGTGAACCCGCAGAAGCGCGAAATCTTGACCGATGGGCTGCGGGCCCGGGTGTCCACTCTCATCGCCACGGCGCGAGCGGCCCATCCCCGCTGCGCCGGCTGGCAACTGACCATGAACCCCGAGACCTACTTGCTCCTCAACCCAACCGGAGTCATCACAGACGGCGGCGATCCGGTGTCGGTCTTCGACGGATGCCGGGTGTGGCCCGCGCCCAGCAGCTGCGAGGTCGTGATCTGCACGCCGATGGTGGCCCCTGGCGACTGGGACCTTCCACCCGAGCACTTCCTCGATCTCCGGCAGGACACCATCAGCACGAGCAGGCCGGTTGAGGACAGTGGGATCGGCTTCTCGCACGCGTCGAGGACGTCGGCGGGGCTGGCGCCCTCAGGCGACGCCCGACCAGCGGTCCACCGACCAGCGGTCCCCCGACGCTGATGGCAAGCGTGCCGAAGCTGCCCCCCGGCAGTGATCGCGACCCGGACCTGGCGGGGTTGGCGCGGCTGGGTGAACCGCCACAGGGCCGTGGCCTGCGCCAGGCGCCGCCTCCGGTGGCAGAGGCGCCTCCCGTGGTCGGTGGCCGCACGCTGCCGATGCACCCCGACGCGGTGGAGCTTGCTCAGGTGCGCCAGCGCACCGGGCACCCCGGGGGTCACGGCGCGCAGGGTGGGGGTCACCCCGGGCGGACCGTGGCGCTGGTGGTCGGCGCCACCGGGATCGTGTTCGGAGACATCGGCACCTCCCCGCTGTACGCCATGAAGGAGTGCCTGAACGCCAAGGGACTGCAGGAGTCCCCGGACACTGTGCTCGGGATCGCGTCGTTGATCTTCTGGGCCCTGACCCTGGTGGTCACCATCAAGTACCTGATGGTCATCATGCGTGCGGACAACCACGGCGAGGGCGGGATCCTCGCGCTCCTGGCCCTGCTGCCGGACTTCCTCAAGCGCACTGCCAGCGGCAAGGCGTCGTTGACGGCGCTGCTGATCCTGGTCGGCGCGGGACTGCTGTACGGCGACGGGGCGCTGACCCCGGCGATCTCGGTGCTCAGCGCCGTCGAGGGTCTCAACACCCTCAACCCGGCCCTTGAGAGCCTGGTGGTCCCGATCACCTGCATCATCCTGCTGGTCCTGTTCCTGGTCCAGTCCCGGGGCACCCACAGGCTGGGAATCGTGTTCGGCCCGGTGATGATCGCCTGGTTCGCCCTCATCGGCGGTCTGGGCCTGATCGAACTGGTGAAGGAGCCGGCGGCGCTGAAGGCCCTGCTGCCCACGTACGCGATCGCCACCCTGACCGGCAACGGGATCCACGGGTTCCTGCTGCTGGGCTCGGTGATCCTGGCCGTCACCGGGGCTGAGGCGTTGTACGCCGACATGGGCCACTTCGGCCGCCGTCCGATCCGCCTCTCGTGGCTGTCGCTGGCCAAGCCGGCCCTGGTGCTGGCCTACCTGGGGCAGGCAGCCAAGGTCCTGCAGGATCCGGCAGCTGCCGAGAACCCGCTATATGCACTCGCCCCCAACCGGACGTGGGTGCTGATCATGTTCGGGCTGGCCACGCTGGCCACGATCATCGCCTCCCAGGCCCTGATCACCGGGGTGTTCTCGCTGACCCGCCAAGCAGTGCAGCTCGGCTACTTCCCCCGGGTCAACATCAGGCACACCTCGAGCCAGGCCGAAGGCCAGATCTACCTGCCGGCGCTGAACTACATGCTCATGGTCGCCTGCATAACCCTGGTCATCGTGTTCGGCAGCTCCGCCCGGCTGGCAGCGGCGTACGGCGTGGCGGTCAGCGGGACGATGGCGATCACCTCGATCGCGTTCTACCTGGTCGCCACGCACGCGTGGGGTTGGTCGAAGGCGAAGGCCGGCGTCGTGGCCGCCATATTCCTCAGCGTTGACCTGTCGTTCCTGCTGGCGACCCTGCCCAAGTTCCTCGAGGGCGGCTACGTCCCGATCGCCATCGGGGCCGCCGTCGTTGCAGTCATGTTCGTGTGGCACTTCGGGCACAACCTGATGACCAGCCACATGGGTGCCAAGCTGCTGACATGGGACCAGGTCCACACGGGGATCGCCTCCGGCACGATCATGCGCACCCCGGGCACCGCGGTGTTCCTGGCCTCCAACCCGATCGACGTCCCGCAGAGCATGAGCAGCCACATCACCCTGCTGCACACCCTGCCCGAGGCCGTCCGGGTCGTGACGATCGTCACCGACCCCGTCCCTGTAGTCGTGGAGCCCGACCGATTCATCATGGTCGAGCGCGGCGACGGCATCGACCAGGTCGTCGTCCGGTCCGGGTTCATGGAGACACTGTTCGTCCCCCTGCTCATGGACATCCTTGCCGTGCGCAGCGACCCCGACTACTGGAACGGCCCCCGCTTGGACAGCCTGCCCGCGCTTCCCGACGACGCCATCTACTTCCTGTCCGACCGCACCTTCCAGCCCACGAACAAGGGAAGGATGGGCGTCGTGGCCGAACGCATGTACGCCTGGCTGCACCGCAACTCCGCCAGCCCCGCCGCCTACTTCGGCCTGCCCATCGAACGGGTCGTCACCCTGGGCACGGTGATCGACCTCTAGCCAGGGGTGCGTCCACCCCGGTCGCACGGGTCGTCATGTCAATGGCGCGTCAAAGATTCCTGCGTGCGGTCCTGCCGGTGTTGCAGGGTTGGGCCATGTTGGGTGTGCTGAAGCGCGTAATGGTGGGCCGTCCGCTGGGTTCGGACGCGGTAGGGCATGCGACGCTGCCGAAACGGCTGGCGCTGCCGATCTTCTGCTCGGATCCGCTGTCGTCGGTGGCCTACGCGACGCAGGAGATCCTGCTCGTGCTCGCGATCGGCGGCGCCGCAGCCCTGACGCTGACGCCGTGGGTCGGGCTGGCTGTGGTGTTCCCGCTGATCGTCGTGGTCGCCTCCTACTCCAAGACGGTGTACGCCTACCCGGGGTGGGGCGTACGCGGTGAGCAAGGAGAACCTGGGCCAGACCCCGGCCCTGATCGCGGCCGCGGCGCTGGTCGTGGACTACATCCTCACCGCGGCGGTGTCCGTGACCTCTGGGGTGTCCAACCTGGTGTCCGCGTTCCCCGGGTTGGCCCCGCACACGCTGTCGATCTGCCTGGATGTGGTGGTGCTGCTCACAGCGATCAACCTGCGCGGGATCCACGAGTCCGGCCGGGTGTTCGCCGCCCCCCACCTACGCGTTCATCGCCGTGGTGATGTCCATGCTGCTGCTGGGGTTCGCCAAAGAGCCGCGCTCCGGCTCAAGACCCGGCTGCTGTTCCTGCCCGGCGTCATCGTGACCAGCGTCCCCCTGGTCCTTCACGGCGTCGACGTGGAGCCCGACCGCATGCTCGAGATGCGCGCGTGACCACCCCGAGTGCCCCAGCGCGGTGGCGCCGCAGCCCCGCCGCTGCGATGGCGGCGCTGGCGACCATCGTGGTGACCCTGGTCGTGGCCACCGCGATGCGCCCGGTCGACCTGGCTGAGGTGCTGCTCATCGTCCTGGTCGAGGTGATCGGCGTGTCCCTGGTTGCCGGACGGGCGGTGGCTGCTGCCACGGCCATCGGGGCATCGCTCGCGGTCAACTGGCTGTTGATCCCCCCATACGCGACGCTGCACATGCAGGACCAGGAGAACTGGGTGGCGCTGGCAGTCTTCCTGGTCCTGGCCGTCGGCGTGAGCACACTGGTCGAGTCAGTCCTCGCCTCCGAGCGGACCGCGGCCAGGGCCTCATTTCGCGAGTCCGTGCTCGGCGAGGTGCTGAGCCCTGGGCCAGCCTCGGCGCCTGAGGCACTGAGGGCGCTCCGGTCAGCGCTGGACCTCGACGAGGCTGCCCTGGTGGAGTCCGAGTCGGGTCGGGTGCTCGTCTCCACGCTCGGGCGACGAGAGCCCGCGTACCCGCCGTGCCTGCAGGTCGATGTCGCCCCAGGGCTTCGAGTCCGGGGCTGGGGCCCGGAGCGTCTCGGCGTACGGACCGGCTACGTCACCACTTTGGCCACCGCCGTAGTACGAGCGTGGGAGAGCGAGCAGCTCATCGCCGAGCAGGAGCGCTCGGCCCGCCTGGCAGAGACCGCCGCGGCCCGTGCCGCCCTCCTGGCCACCGTGGGCCACGACCTGCGCACCCCCCTGGCCGGCATCAGGCTCTCCGTTGATGCGCTGGCATTGTCTGGAAACGACCTGCCGGAGGCGGACCGGCGGGAGCTGCTAGACGGCCTGCGCCAGTCCGCGATCCGCCTCGACGGGATCATCGGAGCGGTCCTCGACGCCTCCCGCATCGAAGATGGAGTCGCCCAGGTCGAGCCCCGTCCATCGGACTCGTCGAAGTAGTCCGGCGGGCGGTGGCCACTTCAACTCACCCAGGACCCAGCTGAACACCCCCGCCGACCCGGTGGTCGCCATGGTCGACCCGGACCTGCTCGAACGTATCGTCGCCAACCTCGTCGCCAACTCCCTGGCCCACACCCCGAACGACAGCCTCGTCGAGGTGGACTGCCGTGCCGCGGCCGCGGCGGACAGTGACGGGGCCGTCATCACCATCACCGACCACGGACCCGCCCTCGAGGCCGACTCCATCGACGTGGGCCGCAGCCAGCACGGCACCGGACATATCTGAACCGCACCAGTTGCATGCCACATGGGTGCCGTTGGGCTCAGCCTCGTATGTTGCGCTGGTCAGCGCCGTCATCCCCGGCACGTCGAACAACGCATCTGATAGTCATAGTCGAAACTCACCGGCCTCTCCAACAGCGCCGTCACAAGACCATCCTGACTCGTACCTCCGACATTCTGTCCACCCCGGCGCCGCAGGCCGGGGACACCCCCGGGGGGCACGGCGATCTACCGCTCCGGTTCAGGTCTCGCCAAGGGCTTGCTCGCTCGACTGCCATCTCTCATCTCTGCCCGTCACCCGCGCCCTGGCCTGGCCGTGGCCTACAGGGCGCGGGTGACGTAGCGGTCGAACTGGGGGACGGTGAAGGCGACCCGGCCGCGTTTGGAGCACGATCGACCTGGTGACCGCGGGACTCGCACCCGGCGCGGCCGTGCTGGACCTCGGGTGCAGCCCGGGCCTCTACACCCAGCAGTTGGCCGACGACGGCTTCGACGTGACCGGCGTGGACTTCAACGGGGCATCCATCGACTACGCACGGCAGCACGCCCGAGGTTGTCTGCAGTATGTCGAGGCCGACTACACGCAGGACCTGCCCGCAGGCCCGTTCGACCTGGCCATGCTCATCTACCTCGACTTCGGCACGCACCTGCCGCAGGTGCAGCGTGCCCTGCTCGGCGAGGTCTGCAGGCGGTTGCGGCCCGGTGGCCGGCTGGTGCTCGACTACCTGGATGCGGCGGTGGCCGACCGGCATCGGCCCGGCCGCGGCTGGGATGCGTCGGCAACCGGCGGGTTCTGGGCCCCCGGTCCCCACCTGGTGCTCAGTCAGACGACCGTCGAGCCCCGGGTACTGGCACAGCGGATCCGGTACACGCTGCTGACCGAGGGGGAGGTGCGCCGCTTCGACGTCTGGGAGCACTGCTTCACCGAGGACACGATCCACGCGATGTTCGCGGAGGCGGGATTCGCCGACGTGTCCCTGCACCGAGGGGTGCTCGCTGGGCTCGACCCGCAGGCCGACGAAGTAACCTTCGCGGTGGCGACCAAGTAGGCGGACTGAAGCATCCAGGTTCGGCGCCGCCCCGATAGCGCGTTTCGCGGCTAGACGCTCCACCCTGGGGGCCGGGGTCAGTCGTCCTCGCTTCGATGCTGATCTCGGTTGGTTCGGCCATGCGCTCACGCATGTTCCGAAATCATCATCGGTGGGTGCGGTCCCCAGCCCGCGATCTCCTCGATGATCAGGAGCGCCTACATTGCGGGGTGTGTCGTGGCTTACCCATCCTGTGACGCCTGACCGTTTCGAGGACTTCGCCGACGTCATCAACCCCAACCGGCGCGCGACGCACTGCTGGTGTCTGTCGCATCGACTGCGGGCCCAGGACATCGCACAACTCGGCGAGGGGAACCGCGAGAAGGCGATGCGCGCCCTGTGCGAGCGGTCGAACCCTCCGGGAGTGGTGACGTACCTTGATGACGTCCCGGTCGGCTGGTGCAACATCGGTCCGCGTTCAGAAATCCCACGGCTGGTCAACTCCTCCCTGATCCGGCCAGTCGACGACCTGCCCGTGTGGAGCATCGTGTGCGTTGTCGTGCGCGGCGGTTACCGCAAGCGGGGTGTCACCGGCCCGCTGCTCGAGGGCG
>JBAVLA010000086.1:0-5073 GCA_049688595.1 Candidatus Nanopelagicales bacterium
GCCCAAGCCCACGACACCTCCGCCGCCGAGGTTGCCCCGCGAAGGCGCCGACCGCGCCCTCGGAGCCGGACCCGCGGCGGCAAGGCCGTGGCCCGCAACCAAGCGGGCGCCTCGCAGCCGAACGCCACCCAGCCGGAGGCCACGCCCGAGTAGCCCTGCGGGGCGCGATCAGCTGAAGCGCACCTTGACCCAGGTCCGGCGGCTGCACGCCGGGCAGCGCATCCACGACGGGTAGTCCCGGCGCAGCACCACCAGGTGCAGGCTCGGCACAGCCAGCTGCAGTGCACGCAGGTACGTCACGATCGTCGCCGTGTGGCAGCCCGAGCAGGTGATCGAGACCGACCCGAGGGACGGGGTCGCGACGGCTCGGCTGAAAAGCGCCGCCTTCCCCTGGACGTCGACGGGGTCGGGCCCGTGATCGTCGGGCGAGCTGGCCGACGGCGATCCCGACCCACGAGAGCGGACGCGGTCGAAGGACGGTCCCGGGTTCACGAGAGAGCTCCGATCGTCGCGGGCTGGCGCTCCTCCGCAGGTTGCCCGCCCGGTGCGGGCACGACGACGACGTCGGGCTCGTAGCCGGCAGCGGTCCCGTCCAGCAGCCCGCGGGCGAGCTGTCGGTATGCCTCGGCCCCACGGAACCGCCCACCCGCCAGCGCCGTACGGCCCACTGCGGGCGCCTCGGCGAACCGGATCGAACGGGGTATGGATGGGCCGAGGATGGCCAGGTCGTACCTGTCCTGGATGTCGGCCAGAACGGCCCGGGAGTGGTTCGTGCGGGAGTCGAACAGGGTCGGCAGCACGCCGAGCACGACGAGGTCGCGGTTGGTGATCCGCCGGACGTCGGCGATCGTGTCCAGGAGCTGACCGACGCCGCGGTGCGACAGCGTCTCGCACTGCAACGGGATGAGGACCTCGCCAGCCGCAGTCAGGGCGTTG
Source organism: Candidatus Nanopelagicales bacterium (assembly GCA_049688595.1). Taxonomy (GTDB): domain Bacteria; phylum Actinomycetota; class Actinomycetes; order S36-B12; family CAIYMF01; genus Prado023. The sequence continues at coordinate 937 of JBAVLA010000086.1, forward strand.
ATGGTGAGCACGCCAAGCGACGGCGAGCAGTCGAGCAGGATCACGTCGTAGTCGTCGGCCACGTCGGCCAGCGCGGTGCGCAGGGCGAACTCCCGGCCCGTCCGCGTGAGCAGCTGCGCCTCGGTGCCGGCAAGGTCGATCGTCGCCGGAAGCACGTGGATGCCCTCGTCGGTCACCACGACCGCCCGCCTGGCCTCGACCCGACCCAGGAGCACATCGTGCATGGACGTCTCCAGCGACTCGGGATCCAGCCCGAGGGAGAACGTCAGGCACGCCTGCGGGTCGAGGTCGACGGCGAGCACGCGCTGGCCGAACTCGGCAAGCGCCGCGGCGATGGAGGCGACCGTGGTCGTCTTGGCCACGCCGCCCTTCTGATTGGCGATCGCGATCATGCGTGTCATTCCCGACCCCTGCCTGTCCCGGCGCCTTCGCCCTATTGTGCACATCATGAGCACGCCGCCCTTCATCGCCATGCCTGACGGCGTGGCACTTTCTGGCCCGCCGTCCTGGCCTGCCCCGGTCATCGTGGCCGATCCGACCACGGTCCCGACTGCGCAGCAGGTCGGCGGCCGGCCGGCGGCGCCCGCCCACGGCAGCGTGCTGCTGGTCCCCGGGTTCACCGGCTCGAAGGAGGACTTCATCGCCGTCCTGGTGCCGCTGGCTGCACTCGGGTGGCGCGTCGCGGCGATGGACCTTCCCGGACAGGCCGGGTTCCCGGGCTTGGGCCCGCGCGGCTCGCACACACCGGCCGCCCTGGCCGAGGCGGTCCTGGCCGTCCTCGACCGGCATGCACCGGACGCCCCGGTGCACGTCGTCGGGCATTCGATGGGCGGCCTGGTCACCCGCGAGCTCGTGCTGGGCGCCCCCGACCGGCTGGCCTCGTGGACTGCGCTGTGCAGCGGTCCAGCCGCCCTGCCCGCCCCCGCGCACGGACCACTGGCGGAGCTGCGTGACGCGCTGGCCGCGCTCCCGATCGACCAGGTGTGGCAGCTCCTGGACGCCCGCAACCGAGCCGACGGATGGACCCCGCCGAGCGCCGAGGTGGCGACCTTCCTCCAGCGGCGCTTCTGCAGCAACGACCCGGCCGCGCTCGCAGACTTCGCCGGCATCCTGATGGAGGCGCCGGACCTGACTGGCGACCTCGCCGACACCCTGGCGCAGAACCGCCTCCCCGCCGCGATCGTCACCGGCGAGCTCGACGATGCGTGGCCGGTTGGCGTGCAGGAGCAGATGGCCGCGCATCTGGGCGTCCCGTGGCACCTGCTGGCGGGCGTGGGGCACAGCCCGGCGGCGGAGAACCCGGCGATGACGGTCGCCGTGATGCACGAGATCTTCAGCCGTCCCCGGACGCGTCCCGCCGCTGCCGAAGGCCCGCAACAGCAGGCGACGAAACCATCAAGATCAGCCGCGTCGCGGGTGTAGGAGTACCGACAACTGGGTATACATCGGACATGGCGTTGCATGCGATCTTGGACAACAACCCCTGCGCTCCGCGGGAAGCTCGCCATGCCATCGCCGAATACCTCGAGACCGTCGACCTGCAGCGGCTCACCGACGATGCCGAGCTGCTGACGTCCGAGCTCGTGACCAACGCGGTCCGCCACGCCAGCGGGCCCATCGACGTGCTGGCCTACGTCCACGCTGGCTATCTGCGCATCGAGGTCGCCGATGCCGACACCGAACACTCCCCCTCCCCTCGGACAGCTGACCCCGACGACGAGGGCGGCCGCGGGATGGAACTGGTCTCCAAGCTGTCAGCGCGGTGGGGGTGGCGGGCTGCCGGGCATTCCAAGGTCGTCTGGTTCGACCTCACGGTGTAGTCGGTCCCTCGGAATCTGGCGGGGTGCGGGGGGTTTGCTACGCCAGACTCGGACCTCGCAGCCAGGTTGTCGGGAATCCCGCGGCTGGGCCGCCTTGAGCGCGGACTTCGCAGCCGAGTTGTGGGCTATCCCGCGCGCGCGTGGCCTCATTAGCCACAACTGAGCCGCGAGGTCGCCTTCTCGCCGCCGCAGCCGAGGCCATACGCCACAACTGGGCTGCGAGGTTGACCGCCCGAGCCCGCCAGGTAAAGAAGCCAGGACTGGGCGGCTCAGGGCTCGAGTGGATCCGACGACAGCGGTCGCGGCTCCGTCCATCGCATCGGCATGCCGTGCGCCGGGCCAGTCCCGAGCAGCACCGCCGTCCCTGCTCGCCATGGCGCCCACGCCCCTGCGGCCGGCCAGGAACGCCCCACCAGCCCATAGGACCTCGCCGGGTCGGGAGCGTCCCGCAGCCACTCCCACGAGACGTGTACCACCGGGCTGCGCGGGGTCGCCCAGTTGCCCAGCTTCCGGATCGCCGAGCGGATCTCCGACCTTGCGTGGTGATCCAAGTAGAACCATGTCGCGGAGTGCCAGATCACCAGCGTGTTATCCGGGACGGGCTCGGTGCGGACGAGTCCGGCCAGGTACTGGTCGGCGGTCATCCGGCTGACCCGGGCCGGGATGCGGTGCGCCAGCGTGAACGCCGAGCGGACCCGTTCGAAGCGGGCAAGGTCATCGCCCCAGATGTAGCTGGCCAGGAGCAGCCGGTCCGAGGCGGAGTCAACGTCCAGGGGGTTCAGGTCGCAGCCGGCCCGCTCGACGATCTCAATCGGAGGGGCAGCCGGGACGTGGGCCCACGGCATCGCATCCGCCCGCAGGTTCAAACCCGCGGACGCCGCCAGCTCATGCAGCCGGATGGGATGGCCGTGCGCCGAGGCGACCCGCCCAAGGGCGCCGCGCAGGGGGAGCCCACGCCCCGTCTCGTTGGTCTGTGGGATCCGCGCGAGCATGTCTCGCACGATCTCCGGATGGGCGAGGAAGGCATCGACCACCGCCGCGCCCAGCGCGGCCCGGGCCGCGTCGTCGAGCGGTGGGTGTCCACCAGCTGTCGGGAAGTGGGCCGCCAGCGCCGGCGCGCCCTTGGCCAGCACCAGGCGATGCGCTGCAGCAAGCAGCCGCAGGCCCATCAGATCCCCGCCCCGCACGGTCTGCTGGTCGGCCAGCAGGTCGTGCAGCGGGCCGCCGGGGGCCGCCAGGTCGACCAGCTGCAGCAGGATGTCCCGGGACAGCGTCGAACCCAGGCCCTCGCACTGGGAGGCCTGGGTGCGCAGGGCCTCGTCGAGGCTCACCGCCTCGTCACCGTGGATCACATCGAGCATCGACGTCATGGGCCGTCCGCCTCCTCCGGCGCGCGTGGCGAAGTTGGCGCCTTGGGAATGATGCACCATTGCCGCCGATGTTGCAGGAGACGACCGCAATGCGGCAATTGGCCGATCCGACCTGCGATTCACCGCAGCTTGTAGTCCTCCAGCAGCCGGCGGGCGATGATCATCCGCTGGATGTCGGCGGTGCCCTCGCCGATCACCAGCATCGGCGCCTCCCGGTAGAGCCGCTCGATCTCGTACTCCTTGGCGTAGCCGTAGCCGCCGTGGATCCGGAACGAGTCCTCGACGACCTCCTTGCAGTACTCGCTGGCCAGGTACTTGGCCATGCCTGCCTCGAGGTCGTTGCGCTGGCCGGAGTCCTTCTTGCGCGCCGCCCGGACCATCATCTGGTGGGCGGCCTCGACCTTCACGGCCATCTCCGCCAGCCGGAACGAGACTGCCTGATGCTCTGCGATCGGCCTGCCGAACGCCTGGCGCTGCTGCGCGTAGGCCACGCCGAGCTCGAAAGCCCGCGCCGCCACCCCGCACGCCCGCGCGGCCACGTTGACCCGACCCACCTCGACGCCGTCCATCATCTGGTAGAAGCCCCGGCCGGGGACCCCACCGAGCAGGTCGTCGGCACCCAGCTCGAACCCGTCCATGATCAGCTCGGTCGTGTCCACGCCCTTGTACCCCATCTTGGCGATCTTGCCCGGGATGGTCAGGCCGGGCAGCACCTCGCCGAAGCCGGTCGGCTTCTCGATGAGGAACGTGGACATCTTCTTGTAGACCGAGGCGCCCTCGGCAGCGTCCGCGTCGGTCCGGACGAGCACCGCGACCAGGGAGGACGACCCGCCGTTCGTCAGCCACATCTTCTGGCCGCTGAGCCGGTAGCCGTCGCCGCTGGGCACGGCCTTGGACGTGATCGCCGCGACATCGGACCCGCAGTGCGGCTCGGACATGGAGAACGC
>JBAVLA010000087.1:0-2219 GCA_049688595.1 Candidatus Nanopelagicales bacterium
GCCTGAACCGGACCAAACAGCGACGGCATCAGCGGACACGAACCCATTTTCAGCCCGGAACGGGCCTCCCCGAAAGGGGAGATGGGGACTACCCCGGCAAGCGCTACCTCGACTGGGAACTCGCAGACCCGGCCGGGCAATCCGTCGCCGACGTCCGCCCCATCCGCGACGACATCGAGTCCCGGGTCCGGACCCTGCTCACCGAGCTCGGCGTCCCAGTCGACGACCAGGGATCGGGCCGAGCAGCACTTGCACCCCCAGCGCCGTAGCGATGGACTGACGGGATGGCCACGATCACCCAGGTCAAGGACCGCACGACCTGCAGCTGCACCGGCATCTCCCTGGCCGCCCTCGAAGTGCTGGCCACCGACGGGCACACAACCCACGAGTATCGGATCCGCGCATGGGCCTACAAGGGTGTCTGGCAACTCCAGGAACTCAAAGACGGCGCCCCCGGGATGACCGACACCGACTACATCGACCTCGGCGAGTTCCCCACCCAGGAAGCGGCCTTGGCGCACATCGAGGGACTCGCGGCAAGCGTGACCGAACCCTGAAGCCGGCCGCTCGAAGCAGACTCACTGTCTGGGGGGGGCGTTCGATACCTCGGCCCGCGCCGCCGCGTAGCTCCTGTAGCGGGTGTAGCGGCATCTCGGGGGATGGCCAGCAGAGGGTCGCCGGCGGGCCAACTTCATCCTCGCCGAGCCGTCCACCCAAGCCGTCCAGTCGAGTGCGGCGAGGAACACCACGCTGCCGGGTTCCGGCGAACCGCAGGACATTGGCGGCAGCGTCGCCCACGAAGGCGTTGCCGTCGTCCAAGTCAATCCCGATGGAGTCGACCGTGTGGCTGGGAAGGGCGATGCGGGTGCCCGGGATGCCCAGGCGGCGCAGCACCCCGTCGTCTTGGTCAGCGGAAACCGTGATGTCGCACGGGCGCACCCGGTGGGACCGGAATCGGTGCTCGTTTTTCCCGGGCTCGACCACCCCCTTGAGGCTCCCGAAGAGGCGAACGCGCCGGTTGAGCCGGTAGCCCTCGCCTGGACAGCCCTGTTCGACCGGGTCAGCGACCTGCGGGCGTTTCCGGCACCGGCCTGGCAGGCGACGTGGGTAGGGTGTCGCGGCGTTCCCGGCCAAGCGCGCGCCCGACTTCCCGGCTTCACGGGCCACGAGGGCCGCCGGACCTCCACCCTGACGGGGCGCTCGCTCGCCGCACGACCGCCTATCCGGCGGGCGCGGAGAGCGGTTCGACGATCGACCCCTCCGCCGGGAGTCCGGACCGCCGCAAGATCGGTTGGCCACCGCGGGGCGTCCACCAGCGGAAGTCCCGGAACACGATCGGCAGGCCCTGAGCTACAGCGGGATCGCGGCTGTCCATAGCCTGCAGGTGCACGTGCGGCTGGGTTGAGTTCCCCCGAGTTGAGTGAGGTGAAGGGCGGGACCAGCAGCCCCGCGGCGCATGTGCCACGCCCCCTGGCGAGCCTGTCGGGGGCTCCACCGGCGTCCTGTCCGGTGGACCACCGGAGCCGCCGGCACGCCTCGTGGAGGCCGTTCCTCGACCGCGTGAGTGATTTCAACGGTACCGCCGCGACGAGCGGAGCCTCGGCTGTCGGCGTCGCGCTTCCCAGAAGCGTCCTACAGTTGAACCGTCTCTGAGTCGCAGCCAAGGAGCTTGAATGCCGACGACCCCCGCGCGCCCGCGGCCGACGATGTCCCTTGCCACTGGCGCGGGAATGGTCGGCCTGCACGTTTCTCAGCCACAGGGGTCAGGACCGTGGCCGGCGGTGGTGGTTCTTCACGATGCATCCGGGATGACAGCCGACGTGGTTCATCAGGCGCAGTGGTTGGCCAGCGAGGGCTTCCTCGCGGCAGCCCCGGACCTACTCCGAGGCGGGACCATCAGTCGGTGCTTGCGGGACATGATCCGCGACTACGCCACGTGGGAGGGCCAGGTCTTCAGCCAGATCGAGGCGGTGCGGACGTGGCTGGCTGCACGGCCCGACTGCACCGGACGCGTCGGGGTCATCGGGTTCTGCATGGGCGGAGGGTTCGCGCTCGCCCTCGCGCCGGGTCACGGTTTCGCTGCGGCGAGCGCCAATTACGGCGGCCTGCCGAAGGACGCGGAGCGGTTCTTCGCCGGGGCGTGTCCGATCGTCGGGAGTTATGGTCGGCGCGACAGGTCACTCAAGGGCGCCGCGGCACGTCTCGAGGAGGCGCTGGTG
>JBAVLA010000088.1:0-10834 GCA_049688595.1 Candidatus Nanopelagicales bacterium
GGCCGAGGCCGAGGCCGCGATGACCACGGCCGCGACCCCCGCGGCCATGCTCCAGGCCTACGCCGCGGCACCGCCCACGGTGAAGGCCCGCCAGGCCAGCTCCCTCGGCGCCGAGGTCGAGCGGGTGACGGCCACCGAGGCCACGCAGTGGCAGGCCGACGTGCCCGACCTGCATGCGACGCTGTCCGGGGCTGAGTCGGCAGCCACCCAGGCACCTGTGCTCGCCCCGCCGGCTCGGTCCGTGGACCTCGCGGCCCCGGTCGGCCCGACCCCAGAACCCCAGATCACCGAGGTCCCCTCCCCCGGCGCATTCCGGGCCGAGGAGGACGTGACCCGCGCCTTCAGCTTCCTCACCGACCCTGAGCCCGACGCGTTCGCCCAGCAGATCGGCGACTCCCTGTCCGACGTCCAGACCGCCGACCCCGACGTCCCGCGCTCCCCCGGCCCGCCCCCGGCGATCCCGCTCGGCGGTGAGACCGACCCGGCCCGCGTTGCGAAGGCGGAGGCGGCAGCCCGGCAGGAGGCAGCAACGGCCCGCGGGGACGCCGCGCAGGCCGTGATCGACGGCCCGGGGCCCGAGCGCGTCCAGCCCAGGGCGATGGACGAGACCTTCGTCGTCGGCGAGCTCCCATCGCCGGTCATCGGCGCCGGCCCCGGGCCCGAGGGACCGGAGGCGTTCCTGGCCATGGAGCTCCCTCCCGAGGTGCAGGTCGCCTTCGACGAGCAGCAGGGCCCCGGGATGGAGCAGTCGATGGCGGCCGCCGTCACCCAGTCGGAGCAGGCCACCGCCGATCGCGACGCCGCCAAGCAGACGGCCGTGTCCGACGCCGAGACCGGCCTGACCCAGTTGAACCAGGACGCGGACGCCCGCCAGTCGCAGGCGGTCCGGGCTGCGCGCACCGACATCCAAGCCTCCCGACAGGACACGCTGGACGCCCAGCAGCGTGAGGTCGACCGCGTGCAGTCCGAGGCCGACGCGGGGCGCCGGGCCGAGGAGTCGGCGATCCAGACCCGGGTCGAGCAGGGCCGCGCCGAGATCGACTCCGCGTACGCCGGGGCCGAGCGCGACATCTCCGCGGAGGTCGTCGAGGGCGAGCGCAAGGCCGAGGCGAAGAAGGCTGAGGCCGAGCGGGAGGCGGCCGACCGCAGCTGGTGGGAGCGCGCCGTCAGCTGGGTCAAGGACGCGTTCAACGCGCTGGTCGATGCGATCGGTGCCGTCTTCGACGCGGTGCGCAGTGTGGTCAACGGCATCCTCGACGCGGTGAAGGCCGTGGCCCTGGCCGCGATCGACGCGGTCGCGACCTTCATCAAGGACGCCATCGCCGCGTTCGGCGAGCTGCTCAAGGCCGCGATCACCGGCCTGATCGGCCAGGTCTTCCCGGAGCTTGCAGCCAAGCTCAACGCCGCGATCGACAGTGCGGTCACCGCAGCCCAGAATGCCGTGGACGTCGTGGCCGACGGTCTCAAGGCGGGCGTCTCGGCGCTGGTGGAGGGGCTGCGCGCGGGGATCATGGCGGCGCTGAACACCTTCCAGGCAGCGCTCACGGTCGTGCTCAGCGTGGCCTACGCGGCGATCACTGGGGACTGGGGCGAGCTCGCCCGCCGCGTGCTCGAGTCGGTGCTCCGGCTGATCGGGGTTGACCCCGAGTCGTTCTACGCGTTCGTCGGCCGTTCGCAGGAGACGTTCCAGATCATCGTCGACGACCCGGGCGGGTTCCTCGGCAACGTGCTCGCGGCAGTCAGCGGCGGGATCCAGCGGTTCGCCGACCACATCGTCACCCATCTGCAGTCCGGGGTCATCGGCTGGCTCACCGGGACGCTCAGCGGCGCCGGGATCGTCCTGCCACAGTCCTTCGACCTGCTCGGCGTGCTGGACCTGGCGCGCCAGGTCCTCGGCCTGAGCTGGGACTGGCTGCGGGCCAGGGCGCGCCGACTGGTCGGCGAGGCCAACGTCGAGCGGCTGGAGGCGGCCCTGGGCCTCATCGAGACGCTGGTGACCGAGGGGTGGGGCGGCCTGTGGCGCCGGATCACCGACGCCGTCGCGACGATCCGCGACGTCGTCTTCAGCGGAATCGAGACGTTCATCCGTGACCGCGTGATCATCGCCGCGGTCACGAAGCTGGCGACGATGTTCAACCCGATCGGCGCCATCGCGCAGCTCGTCCTGACCGCGTGGAACATCTACACGTTCCTGCGCGACCAGCTCGCCCGGATCGTCGAGGTCGTGCAGTCGGTGACCGCAGCCATCGACGACGTCGCCCGGGGCGTGCTCGAGGGCGCCGCCCTGGCCGTGGAGAACGTGCTCGGCCGGCTGCTCCCGCTGGCGATCGACCTGCTGGCCCGCGTCCTGGGCCTGGGCAACGTGGGCGCCAGCGTCCGCGAGATCGTCGAGCAGGTGCGGGAGATGATCAACAAGGGCATCGACGGCCTGCTGGAGCGGGTCGCGGCCGCGTTCAAGGGCGGCGCGCCGGGGGGTCCGGCGGGTGCTCCCGCGGCGAGCCCAGCAGGCACCGCCACCGAGGGCGCCCCCGGGGCACCGTCCGGTGGGACGATCTCCGAGACGTTCATCGTGGCCGGGGAGGAGCACACCCTCCGCTCGGTCGTCGTGGGTGACGAGGCCACGACGGACATGGCAAGCGCGTCATTCGGCCCGCTGGCATCACGGCTGAACAGCCTCATCAAGACGCTGGCGAAGACGTACCTGACTCCCGGCGGCCCGAAGTACCTGGGCGGCACCGAGGCCACCGTCGCGGCGGACAAGCTCGAGGAGATCCGCGCCAGGGCAACCACCCTGGTCGCCGACCTCGCGGCCGCGAAGGCCCCGCCGGGTGCTGACCAGAAGGCCCTGGCGAAGGCCGCGCTCGCGGAGCGCAAGATCGTCCGAGACGGCTTCAACGGGCTGCGGGTGATGCTCGAGGCCCTCAAGCTGCCGGAGGCCAGGGCGGAGGCACTGCATCCGGGGCACGGCCCGCGGGCCGGCGGCGTCGCCTCCTACGGCCGCCGCCTGTCGTTCCAGGTCAACCCGCTGAGCGTGGCGTCCCTGGACAAGGGCGGCAGCGCGCAGGACCCGGTCCCCGGCGTCAGGGTGCTCCCCGGCTACGACCGCGGCCACCTGGTGGCCCGATCCCTCGGCGGACCTGGCACTCCGGACAACCTGGTCCCCCTGTCCAAAGCCGCCAACACGGAGCGGGTGGGGATCCAGGCGGTCGAGGACAGCCTGCGCAAGGCCCTGCGACACGTGGCGGCGCACCCGGAGCTGTATCCCGTGGACAACCCCATGTACGTCTTCAGCTACAGCGTGTCGGTCACGCAGTACCACGAGCCTGGCGCGCTGCAGGACGACCTGGTCGCCCGCGGGGTCACCGATCCGGGCTCGCGCGCCGGGCTGAACCTGTTCGCGCTGGCGCAGTCCGCCTCGAACGCGACCCCGACCGACCAGGCGCTGCTCACCGCGGTCGAGCCCCGTGCCGGCCTGGATGCCGGGACCCTGGCGAAGCTGCCCGACAACCTCCGCCGGCGCCTGGCCTACCACTTCCACCCCGTACAGCTCCTGGCCAGCGTCCAGGTGCTCCACGAACCGACTGACGAGCGCACGAAGTTCCCGATCCACACCGGTGGACGCGTGGACACGCACCTGGGGGTGGACGTGCAGTGGCACGCATAGGCACAAGAGAGGAGCGCCGATGACCAGCAGCCCGATCTCTCCCCCGGTGTTCAAGGGCGCGCTGGTCTCCGCTGACCCGCTGCGCCCGACCTCCGGCGTCATCATCTTCCAGTACAACCCGGAGTCGCTGACCCGCACCCTGGCGGCCCGGACCAGCGGCGGCGAGGCCGGCGCCGGCCCCCTGCGCATCAGCGGCCCACCTGAGGAGTCGCTCAAGCTGACCATCGAGATCGACGCCACCGACCAGCTCGAGGCTGGCGACCCGGTCGCCGAGACCCTGGGCGTAGCACCCGCCCTGGCCGCCCTCGAGCTCCTGCTCTACCCGAGTTCCGCGCAAGTGATCGCGAACGAGGCCCTGGCCCGGGCAGGCGTGGTCGAGATCCTCCCGGTGGCCGCTCCCCTCACGCTGCTGGTCTGGGGCACCCGGCGGATCCTGCCTGTGCGGGTGACCGACTTCTCCGTCACCGAGGAGGCCTTCGACCCCGCCCTGAACCCGGTCCGGGCGAAGGTCGACCTGGGGCTCCGCGTTCTCAGCTACTACGACACGGGCATGCTCAGCACGTCAGGCGCCCTGTCGATCGCCAACCACGTGGCCCGCGAGGTGCTGGCCACCGTCAACACAGCCGAGTCGGCCGCGACGGCGGTCCGGTCGGCCGCAGGCCTGGGGGGCCAGTGATGACCTACGAGCCGACCAGCAGGTACCACGGCGTGGAGACCGCGCACCTCACCGTGCCGGACGCCGACGGCCAGCCCCGGACCATCGCCTACAGCCGTCGCCGAATCATCCCGGACTACTCCGACCAGCCGGTCCTGGCCGAGCACCGGGTCGCCGAGGGGGAACGCCTGGACGTGGTCACCGCGCGCTACACCGGCGACCCGCTGCGGTTCTGGGTGCTCTGCGACGCCAACGCGGTGCTGCGCCCGAACGAGCTCGAGGTCGTGGGCCGGGTCATCCGAATCTCGATGGCGAGGGGGTAGCGATGGCACTCGGCGGCGAGCTCGGCATCCGGCTGGTGCTGTGGATGGGTGCCACCGTGCCCCGACCCGCCCCGGCGGCCGTCCTGCAGGCGCTGCAGTCCATCGAGGTGACCGCCGACCGCGAGAAGGGCGACGGCCTCCAGCTCGTGCTCGCGCTGCTGAAGGACCAGACCCTGGACTACCCGCTCCTGCGCGACCCGGTGTTCACGCCGGGGAACCGGATCGTGGTCGGCGTCACCGTTGGCGTGGTCCCGCAGATCCTGCTCGACGGGATCATCACCCATCAGGAGGTGTCGGCCGGGGGTGACGCAACGCTGACGATCACGGGCAAGGACCTCTCCAGCGCGCTGGACCTCGAGGAGAAGGACGCGCCGTTCGACAACCAGCCCGACTCGGTGATCGCGACCCGGATCATCGCCGGCTACCCGAGGCTGGGCCTCGTGCCGGCCGTGACGCCCACGACCGACGTGCCGCTGCAGGTCGAGCGCACGCCCCGCCAGCACGAGACCGACCTCGCCTACCTCCGCCGGATCGCTGAGCGCAACGGGTTCGTCTTCTACATCGAGCCTGTCACGCTCGGCGTGAGCCGGGCCCACTGGGGGCCCGAGAACCGCGTCGGCCTGCCGCAGCCAGCGCTGACCCAGGGCATGGGCGCGATGACGAACGTGAAGTCCATGACGTTCTCGTTCGACGCGCTTGGACCGGTGGCCCCCCAGGGCACGTTCGTCGACCCGATCCTCAAGCAGAGCATCCCGATCCCGGCGCTGCCGTCGTTGAAGGTCCCACCACTGGCCGCCAGTCCCGCTCCGGCGTTGCGGACCGAGCGGATGCGGGACACGGCCAACCGGAACGCCGCAGGCGCCGCCACCGACCTGCTGGCGGCCGCGGCCAGCCCGCCCAACCCGGTCACCGCCGACGGCGAGGTGGACACGGCGGCCTACGGGCACATCCTGCGTCCACGGGGACTGGTCGGCGTGCGTGGCGCCGGGCTGTCACTGGACGGCCTCTACCTGGTCGACGCCGTGACCCACAAGATCGAGCGCGGCGGGTACACGCAACGATTCCGCCTGAGCCGGGAGGGCCTGGGCACGACGACTCCGGTGGTGCGGGTATGAGCGGACCGTTCTTCGGCAAGTACCGCGGTGTCGTGACCAACACCGACGACCCGCTCATGCTGGGCCGGATCCAGGCCCGCGTCGACGACGTGATGGGCCGCGACGCCAGCGGCTGGGCCTGGCCGTGCGTCCCGTTCGCCGGGACGGGCATGGGCTTCTTCGCCCTTCCCCCGGTCGGCGCGGGCGTGTGGATCGAGTTCGAGCACGGCGACCCGGACACGCCCATCTGGAGCGGGTGCTGGTGGGGCTCCTCCGCCGAGGTGCCCGCTGAGGTGCTCGCCCCGCCGCAGGCTGACAAGGTCCTGCTGCGCACGAGCGGCGGGAGCAGCATCCTCATCGACGACACACCCGGTGTTGGCGGCATCACGCTGACCACGTCCACGGGGCAGCGGATCGCAGTCTCGGCCGCGGGCATCACGATCGACAACGGATCTGGCGCGACGATCACGCTGCAGGGGCCCCAGGTGTCAGTCAACGGCGGCGCGCTGGAGGTGACCTGATGCCCGGCTTCCTGCTCGACACCGGCGCGAGCGTGATGTGCGCCCACGGCGGCCAGGCCCAAGCTGCGCTGCCGAGCCCCCGGGTCCGAGCCGGCGGCCAGCCGATCACGACCATGGCCGCGCCGCACACCGTGACCGGCTGCCCATTCAACGTCTCGGGGTCGCCAGTGCCCTGCGTGGTCGCGCAGTGGACGGTCGGCGCCACCCGCGTCCGCTCGCTGGGGGCGCCGGTCCTGCTCCGGGACAGCCAGGCAGTCTGCATGCCCAACGGCACGCCGGCGATGGTGCTGGTGACGCAGCTGCGGGTGAGGGGGACCTGATGACCCGCCTCGATCATCCCTTCGCGTTCGGCCCGGACGGGCGGACCGCGACGACGAGCGCCAACGACCATGTCCGCGACCTCGTCGAGCAGGTGCTGTTCACCTCCCCAGGCGAACGGGTGAACCGGCCCGACTTCGGATCGGGCCTGCTCGGGCTGCTGTTCGAGCCGAACAGCGAGGCACTCGCCGCGGCCACGCGAGCCCGGGTCGAGGCCTGCGTGCACCAGTGGCTGGCTGAGGTCATCCAGCTCGAGGCGGTCGTCGTACGTGCCCAGGAGTCCACCTTGGAGGTCACGGTCCAGTACGTCGTCCGGGTGAGCCAGGAGCGCCGGACCGAGACGATCCGGGGCCCGGTGACGCGATGACCTCCTACGCATGCTGCACGCAGGACCGGCGCGAGGCCGTCCGGGCCAGCGCGCTGTCCAACGGGATCGACTTCCTGGAGGTCGTCGACGGGCCCGGGGTGCCCGAGGCCGATCGCCAGCGGGTGCTCCACGTGCACGCGATCAACCCGCCGTCCCCCGACTTGCTCGCGATCGGGCCCCGCAACGTCGTGATCTCCGGCGGGGAGCGCGTCCGCGACGTCCGCGCGGTCGGCGTCTCCTGGAACGGCCTCGTGCTGACAGTGCGGGTCGACCGGCCCGGCGACTTCTCGACCTACTCCCTGCGACTGGCGACTGGGGCCGGTGGCCCGATCCCGGGGATGGACCCCCGACTGTCGCAGGTGGACTTCTCGTTCAAGATCGAATGCCCCGCGGACCTCGACTGCGCAGTCGCGCCGGACTGCACCGCCGAGCAGGAGCCGCCTCCCGAGATCGACTACCTGGCGCGGGACTTCTCGGGGTTCCGCCAGCTCATGCTCGACCGCCTGTCGGTGCTGGCCCCGGACTGGACGGAACGCAGCCCCGCCGACCTCGGCGTCGTGCTCGTGGAGGCCCTGGCCTACAGCGCCGACCACCTGAGCTACCAGCTCGACGCGGTCGGGATGGAGGCCACCCTGACCTCCGCGAGGCGCCGCACGTCGGCCCGGCGGCACGCCCGCCTGGTGGACCACCGCCCCCACGACGGCAGCAACGCCCGCGCGTGGGTGCAGGTTCGGGCCACGCTCGGGCAGGCCGGCGTCGAGCTCCCGGCCGGGACGCAGCTGCTGACCCGCGTCCCGCAGCTGGGCACCCTGGTACCGCCGGACACACCGACGTTCCGGCAGGCCATGGCAGCCGAGCCGACCGTGTTCGAGACCATGCACGACGCCGTCCTGGATGCTGGCCGCAACGACCTGCACCTCTACAGCTGGGGCGACCAGGATTGCCGCCTTCCGGCGGGATCGGTGACGGCGACCCTGCTGGGTCACCCGCCGCTTGCCGCCGGGGACGTGATCGTGCTGGTGGAGCGGATCGGCCCGCGAACTGGGAACGAGGCGGACGCCGACCCCGAGCACCGGCACGCCGTGCGGCTGGTCGACGTCGCCCCGACGGAGGACCCCCTCGGCGGCCAGTTCAACACACCCGTGACGGCCGACCCCGTTCCGGTCACGAGCATCACCTGGGACGCCGAGGACGCGCTGCCCTTCGACCTGTGCGTGTCGTCCCGCACGGACGACGGCCGAATGCTCGCCGACGTCAGCATCGGGCTGGGCAACGTGGTGCTGGCCGACCACGGGCGCACGATGACGGTGCTGGGATTCGCCGCGGTCCCGCCGGCTGACCCGCGGCTTGCGCTCCCGGCGACGCGGGGGCGAGCCTGTGAGCAGGCTGTGCCCCGGTTGCGACCAGCCCGGTTCGCCCCGGCGCTGCCCGACCCGGACCTGACGATGGCCGGCACGATCGGCCGGGCCCTGCCCGGCCAGGACCCCCGGGCGTGGGCCTCGTTCGACCCGGCGGGGTCCGCGACCGGCGCCCTGGCCTGGCAGCCCCAGCACGTCCTGCCCGAGGTGCACCTCGACGACGAGGACGACCGGCGCTGGGAGCCTGTCCGCGACCTGCTGGCCAGCGGGCCGTTCCAGCCGGAGTTCGTCGCCGAGCTCGAGGCTGACGGACAGGCCCGGTTGCGGTTCGGCGACGGTGAGTACGGGATGCGACCGCGCGCCGGGGCGGTGTTCGACCTGACGTACCGCCGCGGCACCGGACCGAGTGGGAACGTCGGCGCCGGCTCGATCGTCCACGTGGTCTCTGCCGACCCGCGCATCGATTCAGTGGCCAACCCGCTGCCGGCCCGGGGCGGCACCGACCCGGAGAGCGTCGAGCGCACCAGGCAGGACGCCCCAGCGGCGTTCCTCCGCCCGGAGCGCGCGGTCACCGCCCAGGACTACGCGACCGTGGCCGAGCGGCACCCACAGGTGCAGCGGGCAGTGGCGATGCAGCGGTTCACCGGCAGCTGGCCCACGATGTTCCTCACCGTCGACCGCGCCGGGGGTCGGCCGGTCGACTCCGGGTTCGAGGCCGACCTGCGGGCCTTCCTCGAACGCTTCCGCATGGCCGGGCACGACCTGGAGGTCGACGGGCCGCGTTTCGTCGCGCTGGCCCTGGTGCTGCGCGTCTGCACGCTGCCCGACTACTACCGTGGCGACGTCGCCCGAGCCGTGCTCGCCCGGCTGGGCCGGGGACGCCTGCCGGGCGGACAGCCCGCCTTCTTCCACCCCGACCGCTTCACCTTCGGTCAGCCGGTGACGCTGAGCTCCGTACTGGCCGCGGCGCAGGGCGTGGCCGGCGTGCGACTCGTCGAGCCCCTGGTCTTCCGGCGGCGCAGCGACTCCCGCTCAGACGCGCTGCGGCTGGGCGAGATCCGGATGGGGCGGCTGGAGATCGCCCGGCTCGACAACGACCCCAACTTCGTCGAGCGCGGCACCCTCGAACTGGTGACGGAGGGCGGACGATGACCGGGCACACGCTGGATGATGGCTGCGGCTGCGGCTGCGCGGGTGGAAGCGGCGCGAGCGCGGGCGGCTGCGGCGGGCTCGCCGACAGCACGCCGGTCGAGGTGACGAACCGGCCCGGGCTGGCCGCGATCGCCTACCGCACCGGCTCCTACTCCACCTTCCGGGCGAGCATGCTCGCCGGGCTGAGCCGGTCCACTCGGCCGGCGCTGGCCGAGCTGAGGACCCGCGAGGCAGACGACTTCTCGATCGCGCTGATCGACGCGTGGGCCGTTGCCGCGGACGTGCTCACCTTCTACACCGAGCGGATCGCCAACGAGCACAACCTGGGCACCGCGGCCGAGCGCCGGTCCGTTGCCGACCTCGCGGCGCTCATCGGATACCGGCTCGATCCCGGCGTCGCCGCCCAGACCTGGATGGCGATCACGCTGGAGACCGCACCGGGCGCGCCGCCGGAGTCGCCGATCCCAGCCGGAACCCCCATGCAGACCCTCGCCGGGCCGGGCGAGGTCCCACAGACGTTCGAGACGATCGAGGCCGTGACCGCAGTCGGGTCCTGGAACCGCCCCCTGGTGCGGCTCCTGGAACCGCGCACGCCCCAGACCGGTGACACCGAGGTGCTCCTGGCCGGGGCGACCGGGGCCGTGCGCCGGGGCGACCGCCTGCTGTTCGTCGCCGACGACGCGACGTCGACCAGCCAGCGCTGGCAGGTCGTGCGGGCGGTGCACGTGGCCATGGACGCGAGCGCGCAGGTGACGGCAGTCCAGTTCGCGCCCGCGCTGGCCGGGCTGGACCTCGTGCCCGGTTCCGGTGTCTCGGTGCACGCGCTGCGCGCCCAGGCTGCCATGTTCGGCTTCAACGCGCCGAACCCGCTGCTGCTGGAGGCGACGATCCTGGCCGCACTCAAGGCCGCCGACCTCGTCGACGCGAACGGGGAATGGAAGTTCGCCGCGATCAGCGGCCAGGAGGTGCCGCTCGACGGGCTGTACGAGGGTGTCGAGCCGGGCGGTTGGGCGGTGCTGACCTCCGGTGACGCGACCGCCCTGGCGCCCGTCGACGGAGTGCGCGAGATGGCGAAGTCGGCCTACGCGGTCAGCGCCCGGATCAGCGCACTGCTCCTGGGCAGGTCGGACGCCGACCTCGCCCCGTTCGGGGGGACCGCGACCCGCGAGACGATCGTGGCCTTCCGCAGCGAGGCGCTGCCGCTGGCCCAGGTCCGCGTCACCGCGCCGCTGAGCGGGGAGCGCATCCCGCTGGCAGCACCGGTCCCGGGCCGTGCCGAGCCGCGTCGGATCCTGGTGCGCGGGGCCCGGTCGCGCGCGCGTCGCGGCGCCGGGAAGCTCGTCGACGGTGACTGGCCGGCGGGCGACCAGGCCCCCGTCGTC
>JBAVLA010000089.1:0-24465 GCA_049688595.1 Candidatus Nanopelagicales bacterium
CGGGCTGGCAAGGGTGCGCTGCCTCGGCGCCGCGGCCTGCTGGTGGGCGCTGGGCTGCGCCGCGGTCGGGATACCGTCGCTGACCGGCCACGCAGCCGGGCTTGGCGGGCACTCCCTGGCCCTGGTCAGCGGCTTCCTGCATGCGGTCGCGACCACGGTGTGGGGCGGGGGGGTCGTGGCCGTCGCGACCCACGCGCTCCGCCGGCGTCCGGACCTGGCAGAGCGGATCCGGCGGTTCGGCGTCGTCGCCGTTATCTGCCTTGCGGCCATCTGCCTGACAGGTCTGGGTGCGGCGGCCACGCGGCTGGACGGTCCAGGTGAGCTGATCACCACCGCGTATGGCCGGCTGGTCCTGGCCAAGGTGATCGCGCTGGTCGCAGCAACGGGGCTCGGCGCGATCGTGCGCAGCGCCTGGAAGCCGGGCAGGTCGGCCGTCGGGCGGGCAGGGTTGGCACCGCTCTTCGGCGAGGTCGTCGTCCTCGGCGCCGCCCTGGGCCTGGCCGTCGTGCTCGCGCGATCGCCGTTCCCGCGGGCCTCCGTGTACCTGCCAAGCGTCGGTGAGGACCTGATCGGGTACTTCTACCCGCCGGCGCCGACGTTCGGCTCAGTCGCCCTCGGCTGGCACCCGGACTGGGTCTGGCTGACCGGGAGCCTCCTTGCGATCGGGCTGTACCTGACGGGGTTCGCGCTGCTGCGGGCGCGGGGGGACCGCTGGCCCGTGGGCCGGCTGGTCGCCTGGCTGCTCGGCTGGATGGTAGTGATCTGGGCGACCTGCGCGGGGGTGGCCTGGTACGCCCCCGTGTCGTTCACGCAGCACATGATCAGCCACATGGCGCTGGCGATGCTGGCCCCGGTGTTCCTGGTGCTCGGTGGACCGATCACGCTGGCGCTGCGGGTGCTCCCGGCTGCCGGGGGGAGGGCCCGTGGGCCTCGGGAGTGGATCACCTGGGCGCTGCACACGCCGTTGACCCGCTTCGCCACCCATCCGGCCTACGTGCTGTTCATCTACACGGTCGGACTCTATGGCCTGTACTACACGGGCCTGTACGCATGGTTGATGTCCACCCACCTCGGGCACTTCGCCATGCAGGTGCACTTCCTGGCAGCCGGGTACCTGTTCTACTGGGTCGTCATCGGGGTCGACGCCGGCCCTCGCCGGCTGCCGTACTCCGCGCGACTCATCCTGCTCATGGCGTCCCTGGTCATCCACTCGTTCTTCGCCGTGCCGATGATGATGACCGAGACGCCGATGGTGCCCGACTGGTATGCGGTGGTGCGTCCACCCTGGTTGGTCGACCCAGTGCAGGACACCCGGATCGCGGGGGCGATCGCCTGGGGGTTCGGCGAGTTGCCCACGCTCGTCGTCGCGATCGCGCTCGGATTCCAGTGGGCCCGCTCCGACGAGCGGGAGGCCCGACGCGGGGATCGGCGTGCTGACCTCGACGGTGATGCCGAGCTGCGGGCCTACAACGAACGACTGGCGCGCCTTGACGCTGCTTCCCGCGAGGAGCGCCAGAGCTGAGCTTGCCCAGGCTGGAGCGCGCCCTGCTGAGTGGTCAGTCGGCGACGACCGCCCCGGAGACCAGCTCGTCACGGTGCCTGCCAGCGCCCTCCACCACCTCGACGAGGAGCAGGCCCGCGACCGCGGCGGCGCAGGCCCAGGCGATCCGGGCCGGGTCGAGCCGATCCGCGGCGAGCAGCCACCACACGGCCAGGACGATCACGACACCGCGCAGCGCCGGGACCAGCAGCGGCGTGCGGGCAGCAGCGCCCCCGATCGCGGTGTCGGCCAGCGGTGCCCCGAACCCGCGCACGGGGCCGATCACGGCCTCGCGCACCCGTGCCCCTGACCGGGTTCCCCCGGCGAGCCATCCCGCGAGGGCCAGCACGGCACCGAGCGTCGTCATGACGAGGATGGAGTCCTCGAGGAAGCGCGTCAGGGTGGAGATCACGACGGCGAGCACATCGGCCAGGTTCGGCGATGGGGACGACTCGGCGAGGCGGGTCAGTCCGAGGTCAAGGGCGAACCACGTCACGGTCCCACTGACCAGGAGGCCGATGCCGGCCCACAGCATGCCCCGGGCGCGATGCGGCCAGAGCAGGATGCCGGCCAGGAGGAGGAGCAGGACCGCCAACCACATCCAGGTGGCGACCGGCAGGAAGACCTCCAGCACATCTGCCGCGCGCTGCAGGTTCGGTGTCTCGACGAGCACGATGTCCCGGCCAGCCGCACTCAGGTCCACTGACCCGACCAACGGGACGCCGCGCTCCACGAGCTCGGCCTGGACCGCCCGCAGGGCGACGCCGGTGTCCAGGACCAGCTGGCCCTCCTCGAGGGTCACGGCACCGGGGTCCCCCTGGCCCAGCAGGCGGAGCACCTGCGCCTGCAGGGCGCCGGCCATGGCCACCCAGGATTCGCCGAAGACTTCGGCCTCGACGAACCTGTCCACGCCGTTCTCCACCGCGGAGTTCACGCCGGACGCGAGGGCCTCGGCGACCGCGGTCCCCCCCGGGAGCAACTTATCGAGCCGGTTCACGGCGTCGATCCGCTCGATGAGGGCGTCGGACAGCGAGTCCTTCACGGTTTGCTGTACCTGCGGGTCGTCAGCCAGCGGGGAGATCGTCTCGACGAACGTCTCGGTATCGGTGAGGGTGCGCTGAGCCCAGAGGGCCCCCACAGAGATCGGGGCCAGGATGCTGGCAATCAGGACGAGGATCGCTGCGATCGATCGGCGCGCCGTCATGGCCCCCACCATAGGGCCGTCCGCCTCCGCACGGTCTGCTCACGGCGGGGGATCCCAGGCTGGCCCTGGCGGCGGCCGACCTCAGCCGATGGTCCATCATGGCCGGGTGCAGGGCCCCTACGGACCACCGGATGCTGGGACGCTCGCCGACGCGCTGGACGACCAGCCCCCCCGCGCGCCGCTGGCGGTGCGGATGCGCCCGCGCGGGATCGAGGAGCTGGTCGGCCAGGCCGACCTGGTCGCCCCGGGGTCCCCGCTGCGCCGGCTGATCGAGGGGTCGGGCACGTCCTCGGTGATCCTGTGGGGCCCGCCCGGGACGGGCAAGACCACGATCGCCGCACTGGTCAGCACGGCCGGCGGGCGCCGGTTCGTCCAGCTCAGCGCCGTGACCGCCGGCGTGAAGGACGTGCGCGCGGCAATTGAGGCGGCGCGCGTGTCGGCGACCCCGACCGTGCTGTTCATCGACGAGGTCCACCGCTTCACCAGGACGCAGCAGGACGCGCTGCTGCCGGGCGTGGAGAACGGGTGGGTGACCCTGGTGGCCGCCACCACGGAGAACCCCTCGTTCGCGGTGGTCGCCCCACTGCTGTCGCGCTCGCTCCTGCTGGCGCTGCACCCGCTGACCGATCAGGACATAGGCCTGCTGCTGGACCGGGCAGTCGCCGACGAGCGGGGGCTGGGCGCGCAGGTCGTCCTCGAGGCGCGGGCCCGCTCGGCATTGGTGCGCTACGCCGGCGGTGATGCCCGCCGGGCGCTGACGTACCTGGAGGCGGCCGCTGCAGCGGCGGGTTCGCGCAGCTCCGGCGATCCTGAGGTGACGCAGGAGGATGTCGCCTCGGCGGTCCAGCGAGCCGTGGTCCGCTACGACCGTGACGGCGACCAGCACTACGACGTGATCTCGGCGTTCATCAAGAGCGTCCGGGGAAGTGACGTCGATGCGGGCCTGCACTACCTGGCCCGCATGCTCGAGGCTGGGGAGGACCCCCGGTTCATCGCCCGGCGGCTGGTCATCCTGGCCAGCGAGGACATCGGCCTTGCGGATCCCACCGCGCTGTCCGTCGCCACTGCGGCGATGAGCGCTGCTGCCACGATCGGCCTGCCGGAGGCCCGGCTCCCCCTGGCGCAGGCCACGATCCACCTGGCGCTGGCACCCAAGTCGAACGCCGTGATCCGGGCGATCGATGGCGCGGTGGCGGATGTGCGCGCCGGCCGGGTCGGCCAGGTGCCCGCACACTTGAGGGATGGGCACTACCCGGGCGCCTCTGGGCAGGGGGCCGGCGCCGGCTACCTGTACCCGCACGAGCATCCCGCCGGCATCGTCGCCCAGCAGTATGCGCCCGATCCGGTGATCGGCCGCACCTACTACGCGCCCAGCCGCCACGGGGCGGAGGCGCGCCTGGCTGACGTGCTGGCCCGGCTCCGGGCCGTCCTGCGGGGCCCGTGAGCCGATTCGGCCGGCTCGCCGGGCGCGGATTAGGGTTCGGGGCATGAGTCGCACGTTCTGGATGGCCGTCGGCGCCGCCGGGGGGATCGTCGCCTACCGGAAGGGCACGCAGGTGGTGAGCCGCGCGCGGGAGCTCGGCCCGGTGGGAAGCGCCCAGGTCGCTGCCCGGGCCACCAGCCAGCTGGCCGGCCGCACCGCCGACGGCCTGGGTCGGTTGCGCGACTGGCAGGCCCGCCGAGACGGTCGGCTGGTCGTCGGATCGGTTGCGGCGTCGGCCGCACCGGCCCAGTCCATCCCCGCCCAGTCCATCCCCGCCCAGTCCATCCCGGCCCACTGGGTGCCGGTGGCCGCCGGCAGCGCCGATCGTGCGGCGGCAGGAGGCATGAGATGAGCTTCGAGTACATGGACTCCGCGGAGATCCGGCGCCGGTTCCTCGCGTACTTCACAGACCGTGGCCACACGGCGGTCCCCAGCGCGAGCCTGGTCCTGGACGACCCGACGCTGCTGTTCGTGAACGCGGGGATGGTGCCGTTCAAGCCGTACTTCCTGGGCGAGGCAACACCCATCCACCGCCGCGCGACGAGCGTCCAGAAGGTCGTCCGGACCCTCGACATCGAGGAGGTGGGCAGGACGACGCGGCACGCCTCGTTCTTCCAGATGGCCGGCAACTTCTCGTTCGGGGACTACTTCAAGTCCGGGGCGATCCCCTTCGCATGGGAGCTCCTGACGGGCTCGGTCGCCGACGGCGGGTTCGGCTTCCCGCCGGATCGGCTGTGGGTGACGGTCTTCCAGGACGACGACGAGGCCATCGACATCTGGCACCGAGTTGCCGGCATCCCGCTGGAGCGGATCCAGCGCCGCGGCCTGAAGGACAACTACT
The DNA here is from genome assembly GCA_049688595.1 of Candidatus Nanopelagicales bacterium. GTDB lineage: Bacteria > Actinomycetota > Actinomycetes > S36-B12 > CAIYMF01 > Prado023. The sequence continues at coordinate 5,069 of JBAVLA010000089.1, forward strand.
GGCACATGGGGGTGCCGGGCCCGGGCGGGCCGTGCTCGGAGATCTACTACGACCGCGGTCCGGAGCATGGCCGGGAGGGCGGCCCGGTGGTTGACGAGGACCGCTACCTCGAGGTCTGGAACCTCGTGTTCATGCAGTCCGAGCTGTCCGAGGTCCGCAGCAAGGTCGACTTCGACATCCGCGGGGACCTGCCCTCCCGCAACATCGACACCGGCATGGGCCTGGAGCGGATGGCGGCGATCCTGCAGGGCGTCGACAACATCTACGAGATCGACACGACCCGGCTCATCCTGGACCGGGCCATGGACCTCTCCGGGGCCAAGTACGGCCACAGCCCGAAGGACGACGTGGCGCTGCGCGTGGTCGCCGACCATGCCCGCACGTGCGCGTTCCTGATCGGTGATGGGGTGCTGCCCGGAAACGAGGGCCGCGGATACGTCCTGCGCCGGCTCATCCGCCGGGTCGTGCAGAAGATGCGCCTGCTGGGCACGCACGATCCGGCCATGGGCGAGCTCGTCGGCGCGGCGATCGAGGCCATGGGTCCCCAGTACCCGGAGCTGGAAGTCGCCGCCGGGCGGATCGCCAAGACCGCAGTGGGGGAGGAGTCCTCCTTCCTGGAGACCCTCGGTCGGGGAACCACGATGTTCCAGTCGGCCGTCCGCAGGGCGAGGTCGGGCGGGTCGACCGTGCTTCCCGGCGACGAGGCGTTCACGTTGCACGACACCTACGGGTTCCCGATCGAGATCACCCTGGAGATGGCGGCCGACGCCGGCGTCGAGGTCGACGAGGCCGGGTTCCGCAAGCTCATGTCCGAGCAGCGAGAGCGGGCCAAGGCCGACGCACGGGCGCGGAAGGCCGGGCTCACGCCGGCGACGGTCTACCGCGAGGTCATGGACGTCTCTGGCACCACCGACTTCACCGGTTACTCGCAGGTGGTCGGCGAGGGCACGCTGCGCGGGCTCCTCGTGGAGGGCCGGTCGGTCCGTTCTGCTGGGCCGGGCACCCACGTGGAGGCGGTACTGGACCGCACTCCCTTCTACGCCGAGGGCGGCGGCCAGATCGGCGACCAGGGGCTGATCAGGCTGGCCGACGGCTCGCTGCTGGAGGTCTACGACGTGCAGCAGCCAGTCCCGGGTCTCTACGTGCACAGGGCAACCGTCGCCGACGGTGAGGCCTCGGTGGGGACGGCCGCGATCGGCGAGGTGGACATCCCACGCCGGATGGCCATCTCGCGGGCGCACACCGCGACCCACATGATCCACAAGGCCTTCCGTGAGATCCTCGGGGAGACCGCGACGCAGATGGGCTCGGAGAACTCCCCGGGGCGCCTGCGCTTCGACTTCCCGAACCCGTCGCCCGTCCCGCATGCCGTGATGGCCGAGGTCGAGGACCGGGTGAACACGGTGCTGCTGGACGACCTCGAGGTGAGCGCTGCCTACATGAGCCAGGACCAGGCGCGGGCGCTGGGGGCGATGGCCCTGTTCGGCGAGAAGTACGGCGAGCGGGTGCGGGTCGTGTCGGTCGGCGAGTGGGCCCGCGAGCTGTGCGGCGGGACCCACACGAACCGTTCGGGCCAGCTGGGCGTGGTGAAGTTCCTGTCCGAGGCCTCGATCGGCTCTGGTGTGCGGCGCATAGAGGCGCTGGTCGGCGCGGACGCCTACCGCCACCTGGCCCGCGAGCACATCCTGCTGTACAACGTCGCGCAGATGGTCAAGGCGCGGCCCGAGGAGTTGACCGACCGCATCGGCGGCCTCCTCGAGCGCCTGAAGGAGGCTGAGGCGACCATCTCGAAGCTGCGCAGGGCCACGGTGGTGTCCAACATCGACGGGGTGATCGGGACCCGGTACGACATCGGCAGCGCCCGCGTGTGGACCTACGCGCTTCCGGCCGGCTCGTCTGCTGCCGACCTCCGGGAGGCCACCATGGCCGGCCTGCAGGTCGTGGCCACCGAGTTCCCCGTGGTGCTCGTGGGAGCGGCCACCGATGGCGCGAAGGTGTCGCTGCTCGTCGCGGTGAACGCGATCGGGCAGGCCGCCGGCTACTCGGCCCGGGAGATCCTGGCTGCCGCACTGCCCGCGGTTGGGGGACGGGGCGGCGGCAAGGCCGACATGGCGCAGGGCGGCGGGTCGAAGCCGAAGGGCGTCGACGCGGCCCTGAGGGCGGCCCGCGAGTTCCTGGCCGCTCGGGCCTAGGCCGCGGGCGTGCGTCGCGGAGTCCGCGTTGGCGTCGACGTGGGCACGGTCCGGATCGGCGTGGCTCGGACCGACCCTGAGGGGATCCTCGCCGTTCCCGTGGAGACGGTTCGGCGCGGCGAGGGCGACCTGGCCAGGATCGCCGCGCTGGTCGCCGAGTCCGAGGCGATCGAGGTGCTCGTCGGGCTGCCGCTGGCGACCTCGGGCCGACCGGGACGCGCGGCCACGGCTGCCCGGGAGTTCGCCCATGAGCTGGGTGCGCTCGTGGCGCCCGTGCCCATCCGGCTGATCGACGAGCGGTTCACGACTGTGACCGCCGCTCAAGGGCTTCGCCAGGCTGGGCGGACGACGCGCTCGAGCCGCGCCGTGATAGACCAAGCGGCCGCTGTCGTGATCGTCCAATACGCTGTTGACACCGAGCGCGCGACCGGCCGTGCTCCCGGAACCCGCCTGGAGTGACGATGAGCAACCTCGGCCTGCAGATGTCGTCGGACTCCAGGGCTCCCCAGGGCCCCCGGCACCGGGGCCGCTCGTGGCTGGCGGTCCTGCTCAGCGTCGCCGTGCTGGTCGGCATCGGCTTCGGCGTGCGGGCGCTGGTGGACCGCATACCCATGTTCGGGGGTGGTCCGGAGGACTATTCGGGTGAGGGCACGGGCAGCGTCGAGATCAGTGTGGTGAAGGGGCAGACCCTGGCCGAGATCGGCCAGACGCTTAAGAAGGACGGCGTGGTCGCCTCGGTGGATGCGTGGCTGGCGGCAGCCAAGCGCGAGCCGCTCACCAGGAGCATCGGCCCGGGTCTGTACGAAATGCGGCTGCGGATGAGCGGCGAGGCAGCTGTCGATCGGATGATCGACCCGGACAACCGGATCATCGATGAGCTGCTCCTCCGCGAGGGGCTGCGGATCTGGGAGACGATCGAGAAGACGTCGGCAGCCACTGGGCTGTCGAAGGCCAGCCTGGAGAAGGCTGCGCGGAACGGCGACAAGATCGGGCTGCCCAACTACGCCGACGATTTCGCCGAGGGCTTCCTCTTCCCAGCCACCTACCAGTTGGAGAAGGGCGAGTCTGCCACGGAGGTCCTGACCCGACTGGTCGACCGGTGGAATGAGGCGGCCGACAAGGTCAAGCTCAACGCCGGGGCCAAGAAGCTCGGGTTCGCCCCCTACGAGATCATGATCATCGCCAGCCTCGTGCAGGCCGAGGGACATCCCGACGACTTCGCCAAGGTCGCCCGGGTCATCTACAACCGGCTGGACGAGGACACCTGGGGCGGGACCTCTGGGTTGCTCCAGATGGATGCCACGGTCAACTACGCGCTGAAGTCCTCCGACATCCAGCTGAGCACCGAGCAGCTGCAGAACACGAAGTCGAAGTACAACACGTACCTGAATCCGGGCCTGCCGCCCACGCCCATCAACTCGCCCGGGGAGGACGCCATGACGGCCGCGCTCCACCCGGCCGACGGCGACTGGCTCTACTACGTGACAGTGAACCCCGACACCGGGGAGACCAAGTTCACGGCCGATTACGACGAGTTCCTCAAGTTCCGGGAGGAGCTCGCGAAGTGGCACGAGGGCAATTCCTGAGCCAGGCGGCGCAGATGTCCGCTGACCAGCACCCGGGCGGTACGTCCGGCGAGCAGGTCGGCGCGCCCTCGCCCGAGGCGGCGAGCCAGCTCCGTCGAGCGGCCGTGCTGGGCAGGCCAATCGCCCACAGCCTCTCGCCGGTGCTGCACCGGGCGGCCTATCGGCAGATGGGCCTGCCATGGAGCTACGAGGCGATCGAGGTCGACGAGGCGGGGCTGGCAGGGTTCCTGGACTCCCGTGACGAGTCCTGGGTGGGACTGTCCCTGACGATGCCGCTCAAGCGGGTGGTCCTGCCGCTGCTGGACGGTGCCAGCGACCTCGTGCGGGTCGTCGGCGCGGCGAACACCGTCCTGCTCGGACCGGGCGGTCGGGTGGGGCACAACACCGACGTGGCAGGCATCACCCTGGCGCTGGCCGCGATCGGCGCACCATCGGAGGGCGACCTGTCGGCCGTGATCCTCGGTGCTGGGGCCACGGCGGCCTCCGCGGTTGCGGCGCTGGGCAAGATGGGCTGCCGCGAGGTGGAGGTCCGGGCCAGGCGGCCGGAGGCCGTCGGCGAGCTCGCCGGGGTGGCCGCGGCGATGGGGATCGGGCTGCGCGCGCGGCCCTGGTCGACTCGCCTCCCGGGGCGCGAGGAGGCCGCGATACTGGTCTGCACGGTGCCTTCTGCAGGGTCTGCTGGCCTGCTGGAGGGGATCCCCGCCGATCCGGGCTGGCTGCTCGACGTCTCGTACGCTCCCTGGCCTCCGCCTCTGGTGACCGGCTGGCGGGCGGCCGGAGGACCGGCGGTCGCCGGTGACGAGATGCTGCTGCACCAGGCGGTGGAGCAGGTCAGGCTGATGTGCGGTCGGCGCCCCGACGTCGAGGTCATGCGCTCCGCCCTGCGAGCCGAGCTCGCTGCGCGCGCAGGGTAGCCGGCGGCTCGGGGCGGCCCGTGGGCGCGAGCCGCCCACCTATGGCCGGCGTTGCTGGGCGCTTGCGACGCCCACCGCAGGTCGGATTGTCGACGGCTGTGGAGAACAGCCGACAGCCGTCGGCTGGACTGCGAGAATGCTCGGCGTGGGATTCGCTGGATGGGGCCTGGTCGGCCTGGTCACGTTGCTGGGACTGGGCGTCGGGTCCTTCCTGACGGCGCTGATCCACCGGGTGCCACGTGGCGAGGCGATGGCTGAGCTGCCCTTCCGATGCCCGGCGTGCTCCGAGCCGATCAGCGCCCGGGACACGGTCCCGATCGTCTCCTGGCTGCTGCTGCGCGGGAGGTGCCGAGCGTGCGGGGGCCGGATCGGCGTGCGGTACCCCCTCGTTGAGGCCATCACCGGCGTGCTCTTCGGTGTCCTGGCCTGTCGGGTGGGATTCACGTGGGAGCTGCCCGCGATGCTGTACCTCACCTCCGTCTGCATCGCGCTGGTGTTCATCGACCTGGAGACCCAACGGCTGCCCAACGCCCTGACGCTGCCGTCCTACCCCATCTTGGCTGGGCTGCTCCTGCTGCCGGCCGTGATCGAGGGCAGCTGGGACGACCTCCTTCGGGCGATGCTCGGCGGCCTGGCGCTCTTCCTGCTCTACTTCGTCCTGGCGCTGGTGAACCCAGCGGGCATGGGGATGGGCGACGTCAAGCTGTCCGGGGTGCTCGGGATGGGTCTGGGGTGGTTCGGGTGGGGCGTGCTCGTCGTGGGGGCGTTGCTGGCGTTCATGCTCGGCGCACTCGTCGGGGTTGCGCTGCTCGTCAGTGGGCGCGCTGGACGTCGCACCAAGATCCCGTTCGGCCCCTTCATGGTCGCCGGAGCCCTCCTGTCGATCCTCATCGGCCAGCAGGTCGCCGACTGGTACGTGGGCCAGCTGGTGTCCTGAGGCCCTTGCGCGGCCCGGCGTTGCCTGGCCGTCGTGACAGAATCGGGCAATGCTTCGATGGTTGACTGCCGGCGAGTCGCACGGCCCGGCACTCGTGGGCGTCCTGGAGGGGATGCCGGCGGGGGTCCCACTGACCACCGCAGACGTGCGCGCCGAGCTGCAGCGGCGTCGACTCGGCATCGGTCGGGGCGCCCGGATGAAGTTCGAGCAGGACGAGGTGCGGATCATTGGGGGCGTCCGCCACGGTCGCACGATGGGCGGGCCCCTGGCCATAGAGGTCGCCAACTCCGAATGGCCCAAGTGGACCGAGGTCATGTCTGCCGACCCAGTCGACCCGCAGGTAGTGGCCGAGCAGGCCCGGAATGCCCCCCTGACCCGACCCAGGCCCGGCCATGCCGACCTCGCCGGGATGCAGAAGTACGGGTTCGACGACGCGCGGCCCGTCCTGGAGCGTGCGTCCGCACGCGAGACCGCCGCTCGCGTGGCGCTGGGTGCGGCGGCCAAGGCCTTCCTCGCCGAGGTGCTCGGGGCCAGTGTCATCAGCCACGTCGTGTCGATCGGCACGGTCGAGGTGCCGGCCGGAGCACGGTGTCCCGGCCCGGCAGATCTGGCGGCCATCGATGCCGACCCCGCTCGATGCGCAGATCCGGCCACGTCGGCGCGCATGGCCGAGGAGGTCGAGGCTGCCCGGCGCGAGGGCGACACCCTCGGCGGGGTCGTCGAGGTGCTCGTGGACAACCTTCCGCCCGGGCTGGGCTCGCACGTGCACTGGGACCGTAGGCTGGATGCGCGTCTGGCGGCTGCCCTGATGGGCATCCAGGCGATCAAGGGCGTGGCGGTCGGGGACGGCTTCGAGCTGGCCAGGACCCGCGGATCAGCCGCGCATGACGAGATCGTCAGCGCCGGGCCGGGTCGGGTCCGCCGCCTGTCCGGGCGATCCGGCGGCACGGAGGGCGGAATGAGCACAGGTGAGCTCCTGCGGGTGCGGGCGGCGATGAAGCCCATCGCCACGGTGCCGCGAGCGCTGCGCACGGTGGACTTCGCCACTGGGGAGGAGACGAGGGCCCACAACCAGCGCTCCGACGTGTGCGCAGTGCCGGCCGCCGGCGTGGTCGCCGAGGCGATGGTCGCCCTGGTCGTGTCCGACGCCGTGCTTGAGAAGTTCGGTGGCGACAGCGCCGGGGAGACCAAGCGGAACGTGGCCGGCTACTTGGCCTCGCTGAGCGTTCGATGACCGGCGGCCAGGGTCCGCACGGCGGCGCCGGGCGCCCGCTCGTGGTGCTCGTGGGCGTTCCGGGGGCCGGCAAGTCCACAGTCGGCCGAGCGCTGGCAGAACGGCTCGGGGTGGGGCTGCGCGACACCGACGCCGATGTCGAGGATGCGGCCGGCCGGCCCATCAGCGACATCTTCGTTGAGTCTGGCGAGCCGGAGTTCCGGCGCCTCGAGGCGGCCGCCGTGGCCAACTCGTTGGCAGAGCACGACGGCGTGCTCGCCCTCGGCGGCGGGGCCGTGCTCGCCCCGGAGAACCGGGGCCTCTTGCGCGGGCACACCGTCGTGTGGTTGCGGGTCGGGCTGGCGGCCGCAGTCCAGCGCGCTGGCCTGTCGACCGCGCGTCCCCTGCTGCTCGGGAACGTCCGTGCGCAGCTCAAGGCCCTGATGGAGGCCCGCGCTCCCCTGTACGCCGAGGTGTCCAGCGTCGTCGTGGACACCGACGTGCTGTCCGTGGCCGAGGCGGTGGCCGCCATCGAGGCCGCGCTGGCGCAGGGGGACCGCTCCGCCGACGCCGTCGCGGTGGCTGAACCTGATGACCAGAACGACCAAGCGCCGATGGAGGCCTCCCATGGCTGAGCCAACCCGGATCCCGGTGACCGCCGAACGACCCTACGAGGTGGTGGTGGGCGCCGGCCTGCTCGGCGAGCTTGCGGGGATTCTGGGCCCGGACGCCCAGCGCGTCGCGATCATCCACCCGGCGGCCCTGCGTGCGACCGCTGAAGCCGTTCGCGACGACCTGGCCTCATCAGGGCACGCGGCCATCATGCTGGAGACACCCGACGCCGAGGACGCCAAGACCGCCCAGGTGGCGTCCTTCTGCTGGGGTGTGCTCGGGCAGGCCGGATTCACGCGATCGGACGCGATCGTCGGAATCGGCGGTGGGGCCACGACCGACCTGGCCGGGTTCGTGGCCGCGACCTGGCTGCGCGGGGTACGCGTGGTCCACCTCCCGACGACGCTGCTGGGCATGGTCGACGCCGCGGTGGGCGGAAAGACCGGCATCAACACGGCCGAGGGCAAGAACCTCGTCGGGGCCATCCATGAGCCAAGCGGCGTGCTGTGCGACCTCAACGCCCTGACCACCCTCCCGCACAACGACCTGGTCGGGGGGATGGCCGAGGTGATCAAGGCGGGGTTCATCCGCGACACGGCGATCCTCGACCTGGTCCGAGCCGACCCCGCCGGTGTGCTGGACCCGGCATCGCCCGCGCTTCGGGAGTGCATCGAGCGGGCCATCCGGGTCAAGGCGGAGGTCGTCGCAGGTGACCTGCGCGAGACCACCCGGGCCGTTGGCGGCCGGGAGATCCTCAACTACGGACACACGCTCGGCCACGCCATAGAGCGCTTGGAGCGCTACCGCTGGCGGCACGGGGCAGCGGTCTCGGTGGGGATGGTCTACGCGGCCGAGCTGGCCAGGCTGGCGGGTCGGATCGGCGATGCTGAGGTCGACGAGCACCGGGCGCTGCTGGCGGCGGTGGGGCTGCCCGTGTCGTACCGGGGCCCTTGGTCGCAGCTCCACGAGGCGATGCTTGTCGACAAGAAGGCCCGGGGCAGCCGGCTGCGGTTCGTGATCCTCGAGGCGATCGGGTCGCCCATCTTCCTGGACGGGCCCGACCCGGGGTTGCTGCTGGCCGCCTACGGCCAGGTCAGCGACTAGCGTGCGCTCATGGAGGTCATCGAGCCCCGCGACGTCCTGGTCCTCAACGGGCCCAACCTCGGCCGGCTGGGCTCCCGGGAGCCCGACGTCTACGGATCTGCGAGCTTTGCCGACCTGGCCGCCCGGTGCGTCGAGCACGGATCCGGCGTCGGGCTTGCGGTCGAGGTGCGCCAGACCGACTCGGAGGCCGAGTTGATCGGATGGCTGCATGAGGCGGCCGACCGCCGGATCCCCGTCGTGCTCAACCCGGCAGCGTTCACCCACTACTCCTACTCGCTTCGCGATGCGGCAGCGATGCGCACAGCGCCGCTGATCGAGGTCCATCTGACCAACCCGCACACCCGCGAGGAGTTCCGGCAGACGTCGGTGATCTCGGCAGTGGCCAGCGGGGTGATCGCCGGCTTCGGGATCGGCTCCTACCTGCTCGCGCTGGATGCCATCGCCACGCTGCCCGTGGATTGAGCTGTCCCCGGTTCGGCCAGAGCCGAGCAGTGACGGGGTCCGCCGGGGCGGGGGAGGCACGCGCGCGGTTCGGGGCCGGGCAGTCCAAGCGGGTATCCTTGGCCAGCGACTGCGCGCCTGGGATTCCCTGCGCGCCGAACTGCGAGGAGACCCATGGCCACGACCAATGACCTCAAGAACGGCCTCGTGCTCAACATCGACGGCCAGTTGTGGACCGTGGTCGAGTTCCAGCACGTCAAGCCCGGCAAGGGCCCTGCATTCGTGCGGACGAAGTTGAAGAACGTCCTCTCCGGCAAGGTCCTCGACCGCACGTTCAACGCCGGGGTCAAGGTCGACACGGCCAACGTCGACAAGCGTGACATGACCTACCTGTACAAGGACGGAACCGACTTCGTCTTCATGGACATGCAGTCCTACGACCAGATGCACATCGGCGCCGGCGTGGTCGGTGACGCGGCGAAGTACCTGCTGGAGAACCAGGAGGCCCTGGTCGCCACCCACGAGGGGAGCCCGTTGTACGTGGAGCTGCCGGCGTCCGTGGAGCTGGAGATCACCTACACGGAGCCGGGTGTGCAGGGCGACCGCTCGACCGGCGGCACCAAGCCGGCGACCCTGGAGACCGGGGCGGAGATCCAGGTGCCGCTGTTCGTGGAGACGGGCACGCGGGTCAAGGTCGACACGCGTGACGGGTCCTACCTCGGCCGCGTCAACTAGATGACCGCCCGCGGCAAGGCACGCAAGCGCGCCCTCGACGTGCTGTTCTCCGCGGAGCTGCGCGCAGTCTCGCCCTTGGTGACCCTTCGCGAGCGGACGATGGCAGAAGGCGCAGCCAACGACCGGCAGAACCCGTACGTGGCCACCCTCGTGGAAGGCGTCGTGGCCCATCAGGAGCGGATCGACGAGCTGCTCAGCACGTACTCCAGCGGTTGGTCGTTGGAGCGGATGCCCGTCGTGGACCGCAACGTGCTGCGAATCGCGGTGTTCGAGTTGCTCTGGCGCGAGGACATCCCCGCCCCCGTGGTGATCGACGAGGCGGTGAGCCTCGTGCGATCCCTGTCCACCGACGCCTCGCCCGGGTTCGTCAACGGCGTGCTGGCCCGGATCCTGGACCTGCGTCCGCGGCTGGCTGTCTGAGCTCCGGCCCGAGCGCCGTCCGGCCACCGGCCGCCGGGCCCCTGGCAGCCGCGTCGGTGACGTCCGGGTCGGTGAGGTCCGGGTCAGGCCCCGGACGATCTTCGCGTCCGGTCGAGCACCCCGCGCGACACCTGAGCCATCGAGACGCGGCGGTCCATCGCCGTGCGCTGCAGCCACTCGAACGCGGCCTGCTCGTCCCACCCGAACTCGGCCTGCAGGGCGGCCTTCGCGCGCTCGATGACCTTGCGCGACTCCAGCCGTTCGGAAAGGTCGGCCACGGTGCTTCGCAGGTCCGTCGTCTCGGCGAACCGGGCCATCGCGATCTCGATCGCCGGCCGGAGCTCGGCCATCGTGAAGGGCTTGACCACGTAGCCGTGGACGCCAGCAGACAGGGCGCGATCAACGAGCTCGGACTGGCTGAAGGCCGTGACGAGCACGATGGGGGCGATCGCCTCGGCCGCGAGGATCTCAGCGGCGGAGATGCCGTCGAGCATGGGCATCTTGATGTCCATGAGCACGAGGTCTGGGCGCAGCTCCCGTACGGCTGCGATGGCGGACTCCCCGTCCGAAGCCTGACCGACGACTTCGTAGCCGGACTCCGTGAGCATCTCGACCAGGTCAAGCCGGATGAGTGCCTCGTCCTCGACGACGACCACCCTGCTCATGGCTAACACGATAACCGCCGTCGGCCCTAGGATTCGGTGAGTCGCCCCGGTATCCCAACCGGCAGAGGAAGCGGTCTCAAAAACCGTCCAGTGTGGGTTCGAATCCCACCCGGGGCACCCATCACATGTGATGAACGGTTCGCGGCAGTCGCGCAACTCCCCGGCCTCGACTTCAGACTCGGCCCCGACAACTGGACTCGGCCCCGACAACTGGACTCGGCCGGGCGATCGATCCAAATCTGCTGGTGTCATAGACGATCGATCCGAATCTGCTGGGCGGGATCGCCCGCGGACTTGGATCGATCCGGGGGGCGGCGTGCCTGACGTCAGCGCAGGGCCGCCACCAGTGCGGTGGCAAGCGGGGCGATCAGCAGGGCAGGCAGCATGTCGGCCACCGGGACCTGCCTGATGCGCAGCAGGCGAAGCGCGATACCCACCAGGAGCAGGCCTCCGGTGGCAGTCAGAAGGGCGATCTGCGCTGCGCTGAGGACCGAGCCCAGGGCCCACCCGGCGATGGTCAACCCGCCCTGGACGACCGCCACGGTGACCACGCTGGCCGCAACGCCCCATCCGAGGGCCGCGGCGAAGGCAATGGACGCGAACCCGTCCAGGGCCGACTTCAGCGCGAGCTGGTCGATGCCCAGTCCGAGGCCGTCAGACATCGAGCCGAGGATGGTCAGCGGTCCCACGCAGAAGACCAGCGACGCCGTGACGAAGCCCTCCACGAACGTGCCCGGATCGGTCTGCGACGGGTCGGGGTCCGCCAGCGAGCCCTCGACCTCGACATCGACCGTGGGAGCAGGCGTCGCCGCACCCGGCCGCGGCTCGCCCGGAGCACTCTGGGCGCCGGCCGGCGCCTCTGAGAGGCCGGCGCGGACCGGCCCGCGCCTGGCAAGCCGTCGTCGGATCGCCTCGCCGAGCCCCTCAAGGCGGTCCTCGATCCGCAGGAGGGACCCGCCGATGCCGCCGAGGAGCAGCGATGCGAGCACGATCAACACGCCCGTTGACCCGACTGCCGGCTCGACGGCCAGGTCCAGCAGGGACGCCGCCGACAGCGCCGCCACCAGCAACGTGATCAGCCCGAGCCCGTCGGTCACGACGTCGCGGGTGCGGTGGGGGAGGCGGTGGCCCAGCGCGACGCCGATCGCAGAGCCGATGAGGATCGCGACCACGTTGATCGCAGTGCCCAGCCCGATCATGCGGAACGCAGCAGGCAGGTCAGCCGGGCCGAGCAGACGGCGCGCCCCCTCTCGTCGGTGATGCTGATGCTGTACGAAGCGACGTTTCGACTGCGGGCCAGCGGCGTGGCGGTCCCGATCACGAAGCCCTCGCGCATGGCCCGATGGTGGGTGCAGCTCAGCTCGATGCCCAGCGAGATCCGACCCGGGCCGGCATGCATCGCAGACGCGATCGACCCGACGGTCTCGGCGAGCACCGCCGAGGCCCCGCCGTGCAGCAGGCCGTAGGGCTGGGTGTTCCCGGCAACGGGCATGCGCGCCACCGTGCGGTCTGCCCCGAGCTCGGTGATCTCGATCCCCATGCGCTCGGCAAGTGCCCCCGGGCCAAGGCGCCGCAGCGCCTCCTGCATGGCGCGCTGGGACGAATCCGCCGGCTGTGCGCCGGGGCCAGGTTCGGGGGGCATGGTGTGGCGGTCGGACATGGTTCTCAGCCTAGGATCAGCGGGTGACCCCGCCGCAGACCGCCCGCCCGCGACTGCTTCTGCTGGACGGCCACTCCCTTGCCTACCGGGCCTTCTACGCGCTGCCCGTCGAGAACTTCTCCACGACCACCGGCCAGCCGACCAACGCCGTCTACGGGTTCACCTCCATGCTCATCAACGCCCTGCGTGACGAGAAGCCGACACACGTTGCGGTTGCCTTCGACGTCTCGCGGCGGACCTTCCGGACCGAGCGGTACCCGCAGTACAAGGCCAACCGGACGACCTCTCCGGAGCCCTTCTCCGGTCAGGTCGCGCTGATCCAGGACGTTCTGGCTGCCCTGCGGATCCCGGCGATCCAGGTGGACGGCTTCGAGGCCGACGACGTCATCGCCACCCTGGCCAAGCAGGCCGAGCGGGCGGGCTTCGAGGTCCTGATCGTCACGGGCGACCGCGACACGTTCCAGCTCGTCGACGAGTCGACCACTGTCCTCTACCCGCGCCGGGGGGTGTCCGACCTGGCCCGGATGACTCCGGATGCGGTGCAGGAGAAGTACGGACTGACTCCCACGCAGTATCCCGACTTCGCAGCCCTCCGCGGCGACCCCAGCGACAACCTCCCGTCGATACCCGGGGTCGGTGAGAAGACGGCGATCCGGTGGATCAGCCAGTACGGCAGCCTGACCGAGCTCATCCGCAATGCCGACCGGGTCACGGGCAGGGTTGGCCAGGCGCTTCGGGCGAACATCGGTCAGGTCGAGACCAACCGTGCGCTCACCGAGCTGGTCACCGACATGGACCTGCCGATCTCCCTGGACCAGACCGAGTGGCTGCCGTTCGAGCGGTCCGCCGTTCACGAGGTGTTCGACGCCCTGCAGTTCCGGGTGCTGCGCGACCGTCTCTTCGAGACGCTTCCGGAGTCTGCGGCACCGGCGGAGACCAGCGGCGCGGCGGCGCACATCCGGGTCCTCGTGGCAGCCCCGGGCGAGGTCGGCGCCTGGCTGGACGGCGCCCGGTCGCCGATCGGCGTCGCCGTCCGGGGGACGTGGGGAGGGGGCACGGGTCGGGTCACCGCGGTGGGCCTGGCCGCGGCAGGTCGCGACCCGCTGGCGATCGACCCCGTGAGCCTGACCGCAGGCGATGCCGAAACGCTGGCACGGTGGTTCGCCGACCCGGCGGCGGGCAAGGTCCTCCACGACGCCAACGGTCCCATGCTGGCCCTCCGGGCGCACGGGTGGGATCTGGTTGGGCTGGTCGGCGACACCGCGCTGGCGGCCTACGTACTCCTGCCCGGGCAGCGCTCGTTCGACCTCTCGGACCTGGCCCCGAGGTTCCTGCACCGCGACCTCCCTGCGTTGCAGCCGGAGCAGGAGCAGCTCAGCCTCGACGGGGCGGTCGAGTCGGAGGGACTCGTCGGAGTCGGCGTCCTCGCCGCCGTGACGCTGGACCTCCATGAGGTGCTCGTCACCGAGGTGGCCCGCCGCGGCGGCGCCCACCTGCTGGCCGAGGTTGAGCTCCCCCTGGTGCCGCTGCTGGTGCGGATGGAGGCCGCTGGGATCGCAGTCGACCTTGGCCTGCTCCGGGCGCTGGAGGCCCAGTTCGCCGTCGATGTGGCTGCGGCGCAGTCCGACGCCCACGACATGGTCGGCCACGCGTTCAACCTCGGCTCGCCCAAGCAGCTGCAGGAGGTGCTGTTCGACCAGCTCGGCCTGCCCCGGACCAAGCGGATCAAGACCGGCCACACAACGGACGCCGATGCGCTGGCATCCTTGTACGCCACGACGGCCCACCCGGTCCTCGAGGCCCTGCTCCGGTTCCGGGACGCCGCCCGGCTGCGCCAGACGGTCGCCGGCCTGATCCCGTTGGCCGACGCAGACCATCGCGTCCACACCACCTTCAACCAGACGGTGGCTGCCACGGGGCGCCTGTCGAGCACGGAGCCGAACCTGCAGAACATCCCGGTGCGCACACCGGCCGGACGGCGGATCCGCGAGGCGTTCGTGGTGGGCCGGGGCTACCAGGCGCTGATGACTGCGGACTACGCGCAGATCGAGATGCGGATCATGGCCCACCTGTGCGGGGACGCCGGGCTGATCGAGGCGTTCGCGTCCGGGGAGGACGTGCATTCAACAGTCGCCTCCCGGGTGTTCGGCGTTCCCCCCGAGGGCGTGGATCCCGAGCTCCGCAGGCGGATCAAGGCCATGTCCTACGGCCTTGCCTACGGGTTGAGCGCCTTCGGGCTGTCCCAGCAGCTGGGCATCGAGCCGGCGGAGGCCCGCACCCTGATGGAGGAGTACTTCCAGCGGTTCGGCGGGGTGCGGGACTACCTGTCGGGGGTGGTTGACGAGGCCAGGCTCACCGGGTACACCGAGACGCTGCTCGGCCGTCGACGCTACCTTCCCGACCTCACGAGCGACAACCGGCAGCGCCGCGAGATGGCTGAGCGGATGGCCCTGAACGCACCCATCCAGGGGTCGGCCGCCGACATCATCAAGGTCGCGATGCTGCGCGCCGACCGGGCGCTGGCCGATGGGGGGTTCCGGTCGCGGCTGCTCCTGCAGGTCCACGACGAGCTGGTCGTCGAGGTGGCCCCCGGCGAGCAGGAGGACGTCGCTGATCTCATCCGGACCGCGATGACCGGTGCGGTCGAACTGGGTGTGCCACTCGAGGTCTCGGTCGGGCTGGGGCCCTCCTGGCAGGCGGCAGCGCACTAGGGCGGCGCGCGATGGAACGAATTCGCCGATCGCCCGATCAGACCGGTCCCGGGGCCAGCAGGAGAGGGGGTGGCCGCGCGTGAGCCCACGTGCGACCAGGACCATGCTGGCGCTGGGGCTGCTCGGCGTGCTGGCCGCGCCGATCCTCCGCTTGGCCGTGACACCGCTGCTGGCACAGGCCCCGCTCGTGCCCGGCGACTCCGGGTTCGTCACGCACGTGAGCACCGGGACGATCTCCGCGCTGTTCGACCTCGGGTCGGGGACCGCCGTCGAACCGGTCGCCGTCACCAGGACCGAGACGACCCGAGGTGACGCAGCCGCGGCACTGGCCGTGGTCGACCAGGGCCTGAACGTGGCTGTGCTGTCCACGCTGGATCGCGCCGTGACCGCAGACGGCCGCGTGATCAGCGCGGTCAGCTACCGGATGGCCGCCGATCGGCATTCGCAGGCGCTTGCCGACTGCTGCGGGGCCCAGGTCGCAGGCGTGAGCCCGTCCATGGCCGGGGCGGGGAATCCCCTGCGTCTTGCGTGGTTCACCCCCGAGGCCGCCTACCCCTACTTCGACATCGTGCTGCTCACGCCGGCCCAGATGGAGTACCTGGGCCGCGACACGGTCGGTGGCATGGCGGCGTTGAAGTTCCAGCAGGCGACGACTCCGACCCAGGTCGGGACCGTGCTGGTGCCCGGTCGGCTGGTCGGCGCGGACGCCGACACGGCCGGGGCGGCGCGCATGTACTCGACCATCCGAACCCTGTGGGTCGATCCGACGACCGGGATCATCCTGCGCCGGACCGAGCGGACCCTGCAGACCCTGCGCAGCGCTGGGGGCAAGGACGTGCTCACGCTGCTGGCAATGGAGCTGGGCACCACGCCGGAGCAGGTGGACGCCCTGGTGCAGCAGGCCCGCCGGGAGGGACGTCCGGTCCTGTGGGCCCACGCGTACGGACCGGTCCTGTGCCTGGCGGTCGGCGGGGTGCTGCTCGTGGCCGGGATCTCCTCCCTGGTCGCTGGGAGCCGCCACCGCCGGATCGAGTCGGAGTTCCCCGACGAGCCAGCCGGCTTCGGCGACCTGCGCAGTCGCGCCGAGGAGTGAGCCGGCGGCCTTGGGCGGCTGCGGCGGCTCACGTGGCCCGGGCCGCCACGACCAGCGTGCCGGGGACGAGCCTTCCTCGCAGTGGGCTCCAGCCCCCCCAAACCCGCTCGTGGCCTACCGGCCACTCGGGCTCGACGACCGACTCGACTGCGAACCCTCCGCGCAGCAGCGCGCCGAAGTAGTCCGCGATCGTACGGTGGAACTCCGCGTAGGTCGCCCGGCCCGACCCGTCCCGCTCGACGTACGGGGTCCGGTCGAAGTACGAGCAGCCGACCGTCAGCCCGTCGGCGTCGGGGGAGTCCGGAAGGGCCCAGCGGATCGGGTGGGTGACGGCGAACACCCATCGCCCCCCGGGGACGAGCACCCGGTGCACCTCCGCGAGGAGGCGGTCCAGGTCGGCCACGAACTGCACGGCTCCATAGGAGGCGAACGCGGCCGCGAACAGACCATCGCCGAATGGCAGGGCAGTGGCTGACGCTGCGGCGACCGGGGCTCCGTGCGCGTGCTGGAGCTGGCGCACCGAGATGTCGATCCCGATCGCCAGGGCTGCGTGGGCCGCCAGCCACCGGGAGCACTGGGCTGCGCCGCAGCCCACTTCAAGGACCCGGCGGCCGGCCAGGTCCCCGATCGGGCCGAGGAGCTGGGCCGCTGCCTCCGTGAGCCCCTCGGGTCCCCAGACGAAGCCCACGCCGCCCTCGCCCAGGAACTGGCCATGCTCGGCCTGGTACTGGTCTGCCGCAGCATCCCAGTAGCTGCGCGCTGCCGGGTCGGCTTCGGCGGGGTCGATCGGCGTTCGTCCGGCGGATCCCTCCTCGAACTCCTCGGTCAGCTCCTCCTCCCATTCGCTCGGGTCGAGTCGTGGCGGCGTGTGGGCCATGTGGGGTATCCTGACACGGCGTTACGGGCCTGCTCGCGTCTCGGACCTAGCAGCCGCGTGCCGTTCATGTCGTCGCTGCACCGGAAGATCACCGGCCAGGGAACCACGGCAGGTGAACACGGGTCCGCGCACCCATCCGTTCGACGACCATCCACCGGAGCAGAACCACTCCATGACAATCACCCCCACCGCTGTGCCCCAGGTCGCAATCAACGACATCGGCAGCAGCGAGGACTTCATGGCCGCCATCGACGCGACCATCAAGAACTTCGACGACGGCGACATCGTCGAGGGCACCATCGTCAAGGTCGACCGCGACGAGGTCCTCCTCGACATCGGCTACAAGACCGAGGGCGTCATCCCCTCCCGCGAACTGTCCATCAAGCACGACGTGGACCCGTCCGAGATCGTCTCGGTCGGGGACGCCATCGAGGCACTCGTCCTGCAGAAGGAGGACAAGGAGGGTCGGCTCATCCTGTCCAAGAAGCGCGCCCAGTACGAGCGCGCCTGGGGCAAGATCGAGAAGATCAAGGAGGAGGACGGCGTCGTCACCGGCAAGGTGATCGAGGTCGTCAAGGGCGGCCTGATCCTCGACATCGGCCTGCGCGGGTTCCTTCCCGCTTCGCTGGTCGAGATGCGCCGCGTCCGCGACCTGCAGCCGTACGTGGGCAAGGAGATCGAGGCCAAGATCATCGAGCTGGACAAGAACCGCAACAACGTGGTGCTGTCCCGCCGTGCTTGGTTGGAGCAGACCCAGTCGGAGGTGCGCACCAGCTTCCTCAACCAGTTGCAGCGGGGCCAGATCCGCAACGGCGTGGTGTCCTCGATCGTCAACTTCGGCGCGTTCGTCGACCTGGGCGGTGTGGACGGCCTGGTGCACGTCTCCGAGCTGTCCTGGAAGCACATCGACCACCCGAGCGAGGTCGTGACCGTCGGTGACGAGGTCACTGTCGAGGTGCTAGACGTTGACATGGATCGCGAGCGCGTGTCCCTGTCGCTCAAGGCGACGCAGGAGGATCCGTGGCAGCACTTCGCCCGGACCCACCAGATGGGCCAGGTCGTGCCCGGGAAGGTCACCAAGCTGGTGCCGTTCGGCGCGTTCGTGCGCGTCGAGGAGGGCATCGAGGGCCTGGTGCACGTCTCCGAGCTGGCCGAGCGCCACGTGGAGATCCCCGAGCAGGTCGTCACCGTCAACGACGACATCTTCGTCAAGGTCATCGACATCGACCTGGAGCGTCGCCGGATCTCGCTGAGCCTCAAGCAGGCCAACGAGAACACCTCTGGGGCCGGTTCGGAGGAGTTCGACCCCTACCTGTACGGCATGGCCCCGTCGTACGACGAGGCCGGCACCTACATCGGCCCCGAGGGCTTCGACCCCGAGACCGGCGAGTGGCGGGTCGGGTACGAGGACCAGCGCATCGAGTGGGAGCAGCAGTACGCCGAGGCGCACGCCCGCTGGGAGCAGCACATGAAGCAGGTCGAGGATGCCAAGCAGGCCGATCAGGCCGCCGCGCTGGAGTCCGGGAAGGGCGTCGGGTCGTACAGCTCGACGGCTCCGTCGTCGTCCAGCGGCACCCTGGCCACCGACGAGGCCCTGCAGGCGCTGCGCGCGAAGCTGACCGGTGGCGGAGCCTAGGCTCCGACCGCACTGTGACGGCCCCGGGATCCACGCGGTCCCGGGGCCGTTCCCGTCCGGGCCCAGACCAGCCCGGCCAGCGCTGTGGTCCAGGCTGCCGCGACGGCGCACGTGGCCAGGGCGGCGATCGACTCCCCGTACCTGAGCCCCAGTCCGGCCAACCCCGCGACGCCGATCCAGAGCAGGGCCGTCGCCCTGCGGTCCTGGCTGGCCATCCGGGCGTAGAGCAGGACCTGGACCACGCCGAAGCCGGCGCCGGCCAACGCGAAGAGCCAGGCCTCGTCGGCGACGGGCAGGTACTCCCACCCGGCCATGATCAGGACGACCAGGCGGGGAAGCGCAGCGACGGCTGCCACGGCGATCAGCCCAAGGCCGGCAACCGCGAGCACGGCCTGCCGCTGGGCCGTGCGCGAGCCGGCCACCATGCGGGGGAACGCGGCGACGAGGATCGCCTGCGGGAGGAAGAACACCGCCCGCGCGATCAACGCCCCGGCTGCGTACAGGCCCGCGTCGTGTGGGCCCAGCTGCGCTCGGGCCAGGATTATGTCGATGTTGGTCAGCGTGTACAGGGCGATGAGGGCGTGGGCGGCGTGCCCCACCT
>JBAVLA010000090.1:0-1994 GCA_049688595.1 Candidatus Nanopelagicales bacterium
TTCCTCGCGCGACTGAGAGAAGGGCAGCCGCTGCTGGTCTACGGGGACGGCCGCCAGACGCGCGACTTCGTCCACGTCCAGGATCTGACTGCCCTGGTCGAATGGTCAGTGGCGCGCCTGCTCGACCAGCCTCCGTCGCTGCTGACGCTCAACTGCGGAACCGGCGTCCGGACCACCCTCGACGAGCTCGCTCGGTACGCCATCCAGGGATCCCCTGCGCCGCAGACCGAGGTCGTGCACGTCGAGGTGCACCGGGCCGGCGATATCGAGCACGCGTGCGCCGACCTCACCCTGGCCCACACGCTCGGCGCCCCGACCCCCGGCTGGTCCACGGCGGACGCGGTTGCCCACTTCATCGCCGCTTCCTGGGACGAGCCCGGGGCCTCACCGCAAGCCTGGGAGGAAGCCCTGAACGAGCTCGCCCAGCGGGGCCTGGCCCAGTGAACCCAAAGGGGCGGCTCCTGATCGTCAGCCCGGCCTTCCACGGGTACTGGCGGTCCATCGAGCGCGCCTTCGAACAACTCGGCTACGAGACCTCCACGCACTGCTACGACGCCCACGACACGCTCAGCTCGAAACTCGTGCTCAAGCTGCGCTCGGAACTGCCCGCCCGGCTGGGACGACCCGAGGACGGCTCGATCGCTCGCGCCCAGAGCGAGCGGGCCAGGATCGCCGTGCACACCGTGCGGCCAGACCGCGTCCTGGTGATCAAGGGCGACACCCTCACCGAACCGTTCTGGGACGCCCTCGACCGGCCCCGCATCCCCCGGGCGCTGTGGCTGTACGACGAACTGCGCCGCACCCGCTACACCGACGCGACCCTGGCCCGGTACGACGCGATCGCCAGCTACTCCAACGACGACACCGCAGCCCTGCGCGCCGCCGGGCACGCAGCGTCCCACGTAGCCCTGGCGTTCGACCAGGCGCTGACCCCGGTCCCCCGGCAGACGAACGAGGTGACCTTCATTGGGGCGCGCTACCCCACACGGGAGGCATTGCTCGTCGCGCTACATCGGGCCGGCGTCCCGGTCCGGGCGTACGGACGAGACTGGTCGAGGCATTGGTTCGACCGCGCGCGCACCTGGCGCTGGGACGCCCCCGACCTTGCCGCGAACCGCGACCTGCCGCTCGCCGACAGCTACGCGGTCATGGCGGGCGCTCCCGCCACGCTGAACATCCACGGTGACCAGGACGGCTTCACGATGCGCACCTTCGAGGCCTGCGGGGTAGGCGGCGTCCAGCTCGTCGACCGGGCCGACGTCGCCGAGTTCTACGAGCCGGACGTCGAGGTCGCCGTGTTCGGTTCGGTCGACGAACTGGTCGACCTGGCCCGGCGGGCGATCGCGGACGACCGCTGGGGAGACCGGCTGCGCGCGGCGGGCCGCCGCCGGACGCTGGCCGAGCACACCTTCGTCCATCGCGCCCGATCCCTGGAGGCGACATGGGCTTGAGATTCCCCACCGAGCTGCCGGACTGGCAGCGCTGGCAGGCCAACCGCCACCCGGCCCGCAGGCTCAAGGCGCTGCTGCGCCCCTCCGCCACCGCCCCCGCTTCGGCTGTTGTGGCGTCCCGTGGGGACGGCCCCGCGCGCCTGCTCGTGGTGCTGGAGAGCACCTCGGCCACCAGCCTCTACGCCCTGATCGAGCCGCTGCGGCACCTGGCGGACGTTCCCGTCGCGGTCGCCGCGCCGATCGACGTCACCGACCGCCTTCCCGGCGACGGCTGGAGGGTCGGCCCGGTGGCCCCGCTTGACCTCGCCCGCGACCTACCTGAGGTGCGTCTGGTGCTGGCTGCCGGCCACTACCTGCCGCTCGGCGACGACGCCTTCCGCCAGGCCACGCCCCTCGGCATCCCGTTCGTGGCGGTTCAGCATGGCCTGATGACCCCGCTCGCCCCACCCCTGCCCCCCGGCGGTCACCTGCTGGCCTGGAGCGAGCCGGACGCCGACTTCTGGCGCTCCGGGCGCACCGACGTGACCTCCAGCGTCGTGGGGT
>JBAVLA010000091.1:0-3476 GCA_049688595.1 Candidatus Nanopelagicales bacterium
GCCCAAGCCCCAGCCGCGGGCGCTGGACGAGGCGGAGAACGCCGCCGTGCTCGCCGCGCTGCACTGCGACCGGTTCATCGACTCCGCACCAGCCGAGGTGTACGCCACCCTGCTCGACGAGGGCACCTACCTGGGCTCGGTATCCACCATGTACCGCCGGCTGCACGACGTCGGGCAGGTCCGCGAGCGGCGCACCCACTCGGTGCACCCGGCCAGCGTGAAGCCCGAGCTGATCGCCGACGCACCCAACGTCGTCTGGTCGTGGGACATCTAATGCCGACGTCGGCATTAGATGTCCTATGCCGACCTCCGAACTATGCCGACGACTCCTGCGATGGTGCTTGCCAGTCAGGCTTTTGAGGCTGGGTGGTCGGCATAGTCAGAGGGACGTGAGCCAGGCCAGGATGTCGGGTTCGGGCTGGTAGATCCCGGGTTTCACGTCGGGTGGCCTGGTCCGGTCGAGGGCGGCTTGCTTGATGGTCATGTCGGCGTGTACTGGCGGAGTCAGATATTGGATGGCTCGGAATAGCCCTGCTCGGGGGTGGGCTTGGGAGGGTCGCGGCGGGCGTAGTCGGCGGCGTAGGTGGTCCAGTCGCCGGCGGATGCTTGCTGCCATCTGACTGCGACGCTGATGTCGATTCCGAGGAGTTGGGATAGCAGCGCGGCGGGGAGTTCGGCTGCCAGGGCGAAGAGTGCGGTGCTGCGGTCCTGGGCTGGGTGCAGTCCGATCTGGCGCAGGCGTTCGGCGAGCCGGTCGGGGCTGATGGGTTGTCCTGGTCGTCCTCCGGGGAACAGCCATGGTGAGGTTCCGCGGTCTCCAATGGCGGCGTGCCCGGTGCGGGTGGTGGTCAGGGTGCGTGCCAGATCGGCCAGCGGTTCGGGTAGGGCGATCGGCTGGCGGCCCACCCTGAGCCTGACTGTGGTGCCATCGGCTTGCAGGTCGCTCAGGGTGAGCCGGGAGATGGTGGCGGGGTGCTGGGCGTAGAGCAGGAGCAGCAGGCCGGCGAACCGGTCGCCGGGTTTGACGGTGGTGTCGTGCAGGAGCCGTCGGGCGTGGCGCCAGCGGGCTTCGGTGTCGATCGGCCCGGCGGGTCCCGGCCAGCGGGTGGCGGGGAAGTCGATGGTGGTCAGCTTCTGGGACTTGGCCCATCGCAGGAAGTGCCCGGCTTCGGCATGGTGACGGGTCTGGCCGCTGGTGGCCCAGATGTCCAGGTCGGCCTGCCGGGCCTGGGCGAGGGTCAGGTTGCGCGCGGTCAGCCAGTCGAGCAGGCGGATCGCGGCGCGGACCTGTTGCTGCAGGACGGCGGCTTGGCTGGCGGTGGCGTGGCGGCCATGGTTGCGGGTCCGGAGCCGGCGTAGCAGGTGCCAACCGCCGTAGCGGTGCAGCAGTCGGGCTTGGGGGTGGGTGCTGATGGTGGCGGCCAGCCACGCCTCGGCGCGGATCAGGTGCTCGTCGCGTTCGGGCAGCGCCCCGGTGGCCACCAGCACGGCGCGCAGATGGTCCACCGGCTTGCTGCGCGGCAACTGATCCAGGGATGCATGGGTCAGTGCCCGGGTTCCGGAGCCGAGCTCACCGAGGATGGTTGCCGTGGCCGGCTTGTTCAGCCAGGACCGCACGGCGTCCGGGTGGTCGTTGTTGACGAGGTTGTCGTGCAGGGCGGCGAGTTCGGGGCGGAAGGTCGGGTCGCCCCCGCCGAGCAGTGCGGTCACGCGGTGTCGCAGGTCGCATGCGGCGCAGGTGCGGGCGTTGATCTGGCGTGGCCTGCCGCATGCCGGGCAGGACGTCCAGAAGGAGGGGTCCGGGCGGGCGCAGGTTGCGCACAGTGGCTCTTCGGCGGTTCCCGCTGGGGTCGGCCTGACCTGCCCGCAGGACACGCACCGGGCCCGTCGCCGCGTGCAGGCGGTGCAGCATGGCTGGTTGGTGATCCTGGAGATCTGGCATGGTGCGCTCCGGGCGCAGATCGAGCAGGTGCTGGTCGTGGTCGGTCGGCATGACGGGCATGTCGGGCCATTCGGGGTACGAACGCTCACCCGGCGCGTCCGCCCGCACCCGGTGCAGGTCTCCAGGTTGGCCGGGTCGGTGACCAGGCAGTTCGCGCAGAGCGGTTGCCCGTCAGGGTCGCGGGTGGCGACCTCCCGGTGGGCGCCGCAACGTGAGCAGGTCACGGCCCTTGACCTGGCCAGGCAGTTGCGGCAGAGCCGGACCCCGCCGCGTGGCCGAACCAGTCTGATGACCCGCCCGCAGTGGGGGCATGCAGGCGCCGTGATGACCCCGGTGCCGGTTCCGGTCAGGGCGTCGATCAGTCGCAGCACCGAGGGCACGGGTGCGCACGCACCGTTCCCGGTGAGCAGGTCGGGGCGGTCCTGGCAGGCCCAGGCCAGCTTCGTGCGCTCACTCGCCCGCGGGGTCACCGCTTCCACGGCCACGGTGATCGCCACCGGGTCGATGCCGGGGTCCAGCCCGGTGATCACATCGATGAGGATCCGTGTTGCGGCCAGACCGTCCGTCCTCGTGCAGGGCTGGCACCGTGGCCGGCCGGCGCGGTCCCGGCTGCTGACGATCGCGGTGGCACCGCAGGCGGAGCACCGCGCCCGCGGGGCCCCGCAGCCCGTGCAGAACCAGTCCTGCCCGCGGCGGGCCATCACCTTCAGCGGCTTCGCGCAACCAGCGCAGACCGGTGCGTGGATCCTGGTCAGCCCGGCGGCGCGAAGGGCGATCAGCAAGTCACCGACGACCCGCGGTGCTGGGGATCGCCCATCGCAGAGGACCTCAGGTCGCTGGTTCAGCGCCGCGGCCAGGCGCCGGGCGGTGTTGCGGGCCGGGGCCACTCGGGTGATGACCGCGCGGGCCACCGCCGACGATCCCGGGTCGGCCCGGTTGACCAGCTCGACCACGACCCCGACCGGATCCGGCCCGGCCGGGGGACTCACAGGTCGCCGGCAGGGCCGGTGACCCGGGCCCGACGGGGTCGCAGCGCCCCGACCCCGGACACGGTCGCCGACCCGCCCCCGGTAGCGACTGACTGCGTCTCACCGGCCACCGCCACGGGTTCGATCAACTCGGCCATCGTGGTGTCCAGGATGTCGAGCAGGGCCATCAGGACCTTCAAGCTCAACCGTTCCGGGCGCTCTGCCACCAGCCGGTAGACCTGGGACGAGGACAGCCGGATCCCACGGGCGGCCAGCGGCTCGATCAGATCGGTCGTGGCAAACATCCCCCTGGAAGCCATCACCGCCCGCAGGTGCCAGCGGTAGTCAAGCTTGCGCGCCATCACAACTCTCCCGTCCGGATTCTGGTCCGCTCGCGTCCAGTGCCGGTCCCAGCGCCCGGCGCAGGGCCGTGTTCATAAAATCAGAGCTGACATGGGTGTAGATCGCGGTCGACGTGTCGCAGCGGTGCCCGACCTGCTCCTGGATGAACCGCCGATCCGCACCATCCTCGGTCAGATGCGTCACGTACGAGTGCCGCAACGAGT
>JBAVLA010000092.1:0-1508 GCA_049688595.1 Candidatus Nanopelagicales bacterium
CGGACTGAGTGCCGACGTGCTCGACCGCGGCGCCTGGCGATTGGCCTGGCTGCCACCCGCCCTGACCGGCCGCACCTACGGCGACCCGCCGATCACCCCTCCGCTGCAGTTCCGGATGTACGGTGACCGGGTGGCCGGCATGCCGGCACTCGCCCTGCTGTACCCGAGCCTGGTGCTGGTACGCGCGGGCGACCCGCTCCAGGTCGCGCGCACCATCGGCGGCCCGGTCCCGACCAACCGTGACGCCCTGCTCGGCACGGTCCGCGCGCGCATCCGGCAGTTCCTCGCTGCCCTGCCCGAGGGCGCGCCGAGCGAGCGACCCGACCAACCGTGGTACTGGGCGGCGCCCTTCCTGCTCGATCGGGTGCTCGCCAGCGAGGATCACGAACCGCTGTGCACACACATGGCCGGCTGGGACACCCGGGACGAGGAGGACCAGGAGTCGCGGCTCGGGGCCCACCTGAAGGCCGCTGATGACGTGCCCGACTCCAGCTCGGCACTCGCCCTTCCGACCTGGTCGACGTGCTGACCACCTTGGCCGTGGCCGGCCCGGGGGTATGCGCGTTGCGTACCCTGTCCCGGGTGACCGGCGGTGCCGTCGCGCTGGCTGATCCGGACGTCAGGAGCGCCGCGTACCGCATCGCCCAGGGCCTGCGCTCGTTGTTCAACAAGCCCGAGATCGTGGCCCCCCTGCGCGCCCGCGAGGCGACACCTACTGGCGAGCCGTCCTGGCGCACGCGTTCGACGGTTGCCTGCAGTCGGTGCTCGACGAGTACGCCCACGTGCTGGTCGAGTCTGAGGGCCTGCAGGAGAAGGGACCCCGCGAGCGCGCTGACCGGATCGCCGAGGTCATCGCCGAGGCGCTGTCGACACGGTCAGCAGCCAACGTCGTGGATGACGTTCGACTGGTCGACGATCGCATCCGCACCAGCGAGCACCGCGTCAGCAGCCACTTCGCCGCACGGTACGGCCGCACCCAGACCACCGATCAGGCTGTCCTGCGGGAGTCGACGGTCCGAGCCGCCTTCAACTCCCCGTTCCGGCCCTTCGTACTGGCCTCGACCTCCGTCGGCCAGGAGGGCCTGGACTTCCACACCTACTGCCACGCGATCGTCCACTGGAACCTGCCCGGCAACCCGGTCGACCTCGAGCAGCGTGAGGGCCGCGTGCACCGCTACAAGGGGCACGCCGTGCGCAAGAACGTGGCCGCCGCCCATGGCACAGCTGCCCTGAGCACGAGCGAGGACGACCCGTGGGCGGCCGCCTTCGCCGCCGCCCTTGCTGGCTGCGGCGAGGCCTCCGACATCACCCCCTTCTGGGTGTTCAAGACACCGGAGGGTGCGGTCATCGAACGCTACGTCCCCGTCCTGCCGCTGAGTCGGGAGGCCCAGCAGTACCAGCGCCTGCAGCGCACCGTCGGGGCCTACCGGCTGGTCATCGGCCAACCCCGTCAGGACGACCTGATCCGCTACCTCGGCCAGGACCTCGACTGGCTGCGGATCGACCTC
>JBAVLA010000093.1:0-2249 GCA_049688595.1 Candidatus Nanopelagicales bacterium
CCGGCCCAGGTCGGCGTGCACAGTCTTGATCACGTTCGAGTCGGCGGCGTTGCCCGGCCAGGACCAGACCCGCACCGGGATGCCCTCCTTGGTCACCGCGAGCCCGATCACGGTCTGCGGGCGGTCGGGGCGGTGGTCCTTGGAGTGGCCGTACCGGCGGAACGCGTCATCGTCGGAGGTCTCTACTGGCGGAGTCAGATATCGGATGGCTCGGAATAGCCCGGTTCGGGGGTGTGCCGGGGAGGGTCGCGCCGGGCGTAGTCGGCGGCGTAGGTGGTCCAGTCCCCGGCGGCGGCGTGTTGCCACTTGACTGCCCCGGTGATGTGGATGCCGAGCATCTGGGCCAGCAGGGCGGCGGGGAGTTCCCCGGCGAGGTTGAACAGGGCGGTGCTGCGTTCCTGCTTGGCTCGCACTCCGATGGCGCGGAGCCGCTCGGCGAGCCTGCTGGCGCTCAGCGGCCGGCCCGGGATGCCGCCGGGGAACAGCCAGGGTGAGGTGCCCTGGTCGGTGAGGGCGGCGTGCCCGCGGCGGGTGGCCACTAGAGCGAGGACCAGTCCGGCCAGCGGCTCGGGAAGCTCGATCGGGGCGCGGCCCAACCGCAGCCGCACCCGATCGCCGTCGTGCGTGACGTCGGTGACGGTGAGCCTGGTCAGGGTGGTCACCTGTTGGGCGTAGAGCAGGACCAGCAGCCCGGCGACACGGTCGGCGTCGGGCAGGGTGTCGTCGTGGAGCAGCCTGCGGGCCTGCGTCCAGCGAGCGTCGGTGTCCATCGGCCCGGTGGGGCCGTCCCAGCTGGTCGACGGGTAGCGCAGCGTGGTCAGCTTCTGGCGGCGGGCCCAGCGGGCGAAGTGCCCGGCGGTGATCCGGTTGGCCGCCTGCCCGGCCAGCCACCGGTCCAGGTCGGCCGGCCCGGTGGTGGCCAGGGTGAGGTGGCGGGCCGACATCCAGTCCAGCAGGGCGATCGCGGCGGTCACGTGCGTCCGCACGACGGTGGCCTGCCCGGCGGTCAGGGGTTTGGTCGCCCGGTTGCGCAGCCGGCGCAGCAGGTGCCAGACGGCGTACCGGTGCAGCAGCTTCGCTTCGGGATGCTCGCCGATGGTGTCGGTGATCCACCGCTCCAACCGGGCCAGTTGCTCGTCACGTTCCGGCAGGACGCCCACGGCCACCAACATGGCCCGCAGGTGATCCACGGGTTTGCCCCCCGGCAGGGCGTCGAACGCCGCGTGGTCGGGTTCCAGCCGCCCGGACCCCAGATCGGCCAGCGCGGTGGTGACGTAGGGCCTGGCCAGCCAGCGCAGCAGCGTGGCCGGCCGCTCATGGTCGATCAGGTTGTCGTAGAGCGGTTGCAGGCTTGGACGGACCTGCTCGGTGCCCCCGCCGAGCAGCCCGACCAGCCGGGTGCGCAGGTTGCAGCCCTGGCAGGTGGCCGCCTGGATCTGCCGGGCCCGCCCGCAGCCCGGGCACGCCACCGCGGTGGCGGGGCTGGTGCAGGCCGGACACACCGGCTGGTCCAGCGTCCCGCTGCCGATGTGGTCGGCCTGCCCGCACGTCGAGCAGGTCCGCCACCGCTGCACGCAGGCCCGGCACTGGGGCAGCCCGGTGACCCGGGACACGCAGCACGGGCCAGGAACATCGCAGATCGAGCAGATCCTCGTGGCCGGTGCCCGGCGGGCCGACGGCGTCGCCCGCTCTGGGGCGGGGATGCCCGGCACAGGTTACTGGCCGACCTGGCTGATCCGGGCCCGGGTCGGGCGCAACCCCCCGACCCCACCGCCCGAGGTTGCGGCGGTCACCGCCGGTGCCGCGCTGACCGAGGCGACCGGTTCGATCAGCGCGTCCATCGTGGTGTCCAGGATGTCGAGCAGGGCCATCAGGACCTTCAAGCTCAACCGTTCCGGGCGCTCCGCCACGAGCCGGTAGACCTGGGACGAGGACAGCTGGATCCCGCGGGCGGCCAGCGGATCGATCAGATCGGTGGTGGCGAACATCCCCCGGGTGGCCATCACCGCCCGCAGGTGCCAGCGGTAGTCAAGCTTGCGCGCCATCACGACTCTCCCGTCCAGGTTCGATGCCGCTCGCGTCGAGGGCCGGTCCCAGCGCCCGGCGCAGGGCCGAGTTCATGAAATCAGAGCTGACATGGGTGTAGATCGCGGTCGACGTGTCGCAGCGGTGCCCGACCTGCTCCTGGATGAACCGCCGATCCGCACCATCCTCGGTCAGATGCGTCACGTACGAGTGCCGCAACGAGT
>JBAVLA010000094.1:0-17614 GCA_049688595.1 Candidatus Nanopelagicales bacterium
GGGCGAGGGCGCCCACGTCGCGCCGCCGGGGGTCAAGGACCACGACCGGCACCCCGAGGCGGGCGGCGAGCACGGACGGGTCGACGGTGACTCCGCGGCGGGCTGCCACGTCGACCATCGTCAGGGCGATGACGGCGCGCACCGGCAGCTGGCGCACGTGTGCGGCCAGGACGAGCGACCGGCCCAGATGTGCGGCATCGCAGACGACCACGACGGCATCGACCCGGTCGGCGCCGTGCAGCAGCTCGGCTGTGAGTGCCTCGTCGGGGGAGACCGGCTCCAACGAGTACGCGCCCGGCAGGTCGGTGAGCGCGACCTCCCCGAAGGCGGCGTCTGCCCATCGTCCGGTGCCCACCTCGACACTCGTGCCGGGGTAGTTGCCGACTGCCCGCCCAGCTCCGGTCAGCGCGTTGAACAGGGTCGACTTCCCGGCGTTCGGGCTTCCCACGAGAGCGACGACCCGGGCTCCGGCGCGGGCTGGTTCGGCCGGGGAGTCGTGACAGCTGGCAACGGCGTCAGCCACGCGGGGCCGCCGAACCAGGCTCCTGACGCGTGGCCGCCCCGCCATCTCGGGCCTGTGCGTCGGGTTCTTCCACGCGCACGGTGCGCAGGATGGATCGGGAGACGGCGATCCGGTCGTCCCCGATTGCCAGGATGGCCCCGCCGCCGGCGGTCCGGGTGAGGATCCGAAGGACGGCACCCGGGCGGATGCCCATCTCGGCCTGCCGCCGGTGTCCCTGGACGGTCCGGCCGCGGGTGCCCAGGATCGTCAGGGTCACGCCGGTGGGCGCTTTGTCGAGCGTCACATGTTCGATTGTACGTGATGTTAGGTATGCCTAACCACTTGGGTGAGTGGCCGGTTCCCCCGGCCGGGTGCTGGCCCGAGCCGGTCGGGGTGTCCCCGGAATTCGGGCAGGGACCGGCTGGCCGGTTGCGCCGTACGGGTGATGGGGTCAGGCTCGGTCCTGGCGGAGTCTTGGCCGTCGTGAGGAGGGTGGTCGATGGTGCTCCTGGCGGCGACGGCTGCACCTGTCGACATCGGGATCGCGGTGGAGCCGGTGGACGTGGTCGAGGGGTCGGTCCTGGGGCTCGAGGTGAGGATCGAGTCCCAACGCGACCTCGTCGTGCGCGGCGGGGAGGTTGCCCTGGTCACGCGCGTCGCCTACAAGCATCGTGAGGGCAACGTCCTGGGGGGGTCGTCCACGAAGGTCGTGCGTCGGACGGACGTCCACGCGGTCCATCCGGTGCCGGGACCGTGGCCCCTGCCGACGTCGGACCCGGTCGTGCTCCCGGTCAGGATCGCAGTGCCGGCAACGGGTCCGGGGACTGCGCACTCGGAGCTTGTCGACATCGCCTGGGCCGCGCGCGTGCGCCTGCAGGTCCAGGGCCACCTCGTCGCGGAGGCAAGCCGGACGTTCGTGGTCCGATCCCGCGCCGCCAGTGAGGCTGGTCGTCGGCACAGCGAGCCGGTCCTGTCCAAGCGCAGCCCAGCGGACCTGCGGATCGTCGACCTGTCCACGCGGTCCCTCGGGCCGGGCAGTCCCGTGACCGGGACCCTCGTGATCGGTGCGCTGCGGCCCTTCCCGGTCCGTGGCGTGCGACTCGCGCTCGTGCTCCGACAGCAGGTCCATCACGGCCAGTGGCACGTCGATGATCCAACCCGCAACCCGGCGAACGAGGACAAGGACCAGGACACCGAGCTCGTCGTGGCGAACCTCGCCGGCCCGCTGGACCTGGACCCCGGCACCCCGATGCGGATCCCGTTCCGTCTCGTGGCCCCGCTGGAGCTGCCGGCGCCCTCGCTGAGCACGCCGCACTTCCGCCTGGGCTGGCTGCTGCGCGCCGTGCTCGACCGGCCCCTGCGGCCAGATCCCTTCACGGAGGTCGACTTGCACGTTCGGACCACCCTCGACTGACTCGGGCTTCGGCTGCGCTGCCCGGTAGTGCTCAGGCTCGGCGTCGGCCGGCGTCGGCTAGCCTTGCCCGGTGGCACGGGCTGGGTCGCGGGCAGAGGTTGGCGCTGTGGGCCCGGCCCTGCGATCCGGGTCGCGCCGGGCTGGGCGCGCACGCCTGGGGCTGGACCTCATCCTTCATGGCGATGGACTGTGGAGCACCAGCCCAGGCGACGGCCCCGGCGTTCCGCGCTCCATCCCGGTGCCCGGCGGGATGGCCCCGGGACGTGTTTGGCGGATGCCCGTCGATGCGGGGCTCGGTCCGCGGTTGGCCGACCTGCTGGACCCAGCCGCCGACGGACCCCGTGCTGGCGCGTCTGGCTCCGATGGGTCGACCAGGCCCTCGCCGAGCCCGCGGACCGTGGCGCTCGCGCGCCTGGTGGCAGCGGCCATCCGAGCCGGCGACGAGCTGGCCGTCCCAACCCCCGACGGTGACCGGTGGCGTTGGCGGGTGGCGCCCGGTCCGCGAGCAGCTGAGGCCCTGGATTCGGCGATCGACCTGTGCCTCGCCGCCGGTTCGGTCGTGGATCCGGACCCCCTGGGGACTCTGCGCACGTTCGTCGACGAGGTGGTGGATGCGCGCATGGGGGCCGCGCCGCCGGGATCCCGGACAGCGCAGGTCTGGGCCACGTCGTTCGCCTCGATGCCGGCGGGCAGGCGCGGAGCCATCCTGTGGGCCGACCATGTGATCGCCCGGGGCGGCGCGAACGCCCGCCTCGCACTCGTGCTGAGCCCGCCGGATCCGGATGCGGCGACGCCCCCGGCGCCGGCCCGTCGCAGGCCCGCGGGATCCGACTCCGAGGATGGACCCGGCTTCGAGGATGGGCGGACCAGTTGGACGCTGGCTCCCATGGCGATCGGCCTCGCCGAGTCGACAACCCGGCTGCCGCTGGGCAGTGCCGCCCCGGCGCTGTACGGCGCATCCGAAGCGGCGTGGCAGAAGTGGGTGGCTACCGAGGCCCTGATGCTGCGCCGCGCGTGGGGTGCCCGCTGGACCGGCTCGGCGGGGCCGTTGAGCCCGGCTGGGCCGGTCGATGCGGGCGCTGCTGCGGGTGATCTTGTGGGCGAGCTGGTCCGCGGCCGCGTGGTCCACCTGTCCGCTCCGGACGTGCTGAGCTTCGTGGATCAGGTGGCCCCGCGGATCATGGCCGCCGGATTCGACGTGGTCGCTCCCGGGGGGCTGCTGCGGCCCGCGTCGGTCCGCCGGCGGCTGCGCCCCGACGCGTCCGGCACCGGCGCCCTGCGGCTGGAAGGACTGGGCCTGGCCGCCGAGATCCTCGTCGACGGCGAGCTGCTGGGCGCTGAGGAGATGGCCGCCCTGGCCGCGTCGAAGTCCGAGCTGGTCTCCGTTCGCGGCCGCTGGCTGCGGATCGGACCCGAGGACGCCCACCGACTGGCCGGCTTGGCCCGTCGCCTGCACCGGCAGGTCACACCGGGCGACCTCCTCGCCGATGAGGCGTTCCAGGGCATCGACATCGCCGTCGACGAGGTGCTGCCGGCCGGGCTGAACCCGGCGCGCGAAGTCGATGAGCCCCCAGGCGTGCACGCGACGCTGCGGCACTACCAGCGCGCCGGGCTGGACTGGCTGACGTGGCTGGCCGACAACGGCGTCGGCGGGGTCCTGGCCGACGACATGGGACTGGGCAAGACGCTGCAGGTGCTGGTGTGGATCTGCGCCGACCATCAAGGGCCGACGCTGGTCGTCTGCCCGGTCACCCTGGTGGACACCTGGGCCCGGCAGGCGGCGCAGTTCACGCCCGGGCTGCGCGTGGCCACGTACCACGGAGGCGCCCGAGGGTCCGTGGCAGAAGCACTGCGGGACGTCGACATCCTCGTCACGACGTACGGCCTGCTGGCGAGGGAGGCGTCGCTGCTCGAGGTGCCCTGGCACAGGGTGGTCCTGGACGAGGCTCAGGCGATCAAGAACCCCGACACCCAGGCGGCCCGGGCCGCGCGGGCGCTCACCGCCGCGCAGCGTCTCGTGGTCACCGGCACGCCCGTGGAGAACCACCTGGGCGACCTCTGGTCGCTGTTGGCGTTCGCACACCCGGGCCTGCTCCCACGCCGCAAGCAGTTCGCCACCCGATTCGGTCGCGGTGACCCTGAGGACCTCGCGCGGGTTCGTGCCGTGGTCGGACCCTTCCTCCTGCGACGGGTGAAGACCGATCCCGGCATCCTGCCCGACCTTCCCGACCGGCAGGTCATCCGCGTCGACTGCACGCTCACTCGCGAGCAGGTCGGGGCCTACGAGGCGATCGTCTCCGACATGCTGGGGGCGCTGGAGGAGCTTCGCCAGGCGGCGGCCCGTCGACTGGATCCCGAAGCGTCAGAGATGCCGGGGAGCGGGCGGGCATCCCGCGGGGGACCGGCGGGCGGGGTTGAGGCCGAGACGATGGGGCGACGGGCCGCCGTGCTCGGCGGGATCTCGCGACTGAAGCAGGTCTGCGTGCACCCGGCCCTGCTGACCGAGTCGCGCCGGTCCCTGGGCGAGCGGTCGGGGAAGGTGACCAGGCTCGTCGAGCTGTGCGGCCAGATCGTCGACGAGGACCAAGCGGTCGTGGTGTTCACACAGTTCGCCTCGTTCGTGCCAGACCTGGCCGCCCATCTCAGTCAGGCCCTGGGCGTGCGGGTGGCCACGCTCACGGGGTCGGACTCCCGTGCGGCCCGTGCTGCGACGGTGGCCGCCTTCAGCGCTGCGGCCGGCCCACCGATCCTGATCGCCTCCCTCAAGGCGGGGGGCACGGGACTGACCCTGGTCCGGGCGAATCACGTGATCCACCTGGATCGCTGGTGGAACCCGGCTGTCGAGGACCAGGCCTCCGACCGCGTGTGGCGGATCGGGCAGCACCAGAAGGTGTCCGTACACGTGCTGGTCTGCCCGGGCACGCTGGAGGACCGCATCGATGAGGCCCTGTCCGCAAAGCGGGGCCTTGCGGCGTCGGTGGTGCGGCCCACGGAGTCGGCGATCACCGAGCTGACCGATGCCGACCTGTCTGCTCTCGTCGGACTCGTGCGGGAGCGGGTGCTCGGGTGAACCGCGGCAGGTGGAGCACCTACTACAATCCGCCGCCGCGCCGGGAGGTCGCGGGTGGAGTCGTCGTGCCCAAACCCGGAAAGGTGACCCATCCCCTGGCCGTCGAGCTGGTGGCGGCGGCCGAGATGGAGAGCGACACGAAGATCCTCAGCCGGGGGCGCACCTACGCGCGGGCCGGGCAGGTGGTCGCCGTTCAGGTCGAGGAGCTATGCATGTCCGCTCAGATCCAGGGCACCCGGGCGCGGCCGTACAACGTGAAGCTGATCCGGACGCAGATCTCCGGATCCGACCGTGTCGCCGCCACGTGCTCATGCCCGTACGGCTGCGACTACGGCTGGTGCAAGCACGCGGCGGCGCTTGCATATGTGGGGGCGTTCCTTCTTGAGCGGGACGAGGTGGCTCGGGTCGCGTGGCAGGGCGGGGCGAATGGTGACCGCTCGGGGACAGCTCCGGCGGGTAGCACTCCGGCGGGGAGCGCCCCAGGCGCTGGCTTGATCCCAGCCTCGGCGCTGATGCTGGACGCCGCGGACCTGGCCTCTCTGCGCAGTCCGCTGTCCCGGCTCGACGCCGACGCGATGCTGGCGGCCGCGGAGGCGATCGTGCCCCATCCGGCGCGGCTGGGCGAAGCCCCAGGGGATGAACGCCCATGAGCCCGGGCTGATGAGACGCGGCGGGTGGAGCGCCTGGTGGCGCGGTCGGAGCTCGATCGGCTGCGGCGCTTCGGCTCGGCCACGACCAGCACGATGCTGGACACAGACCGCCTCTTGACACGGCGCACATCGGTAGTTACCTTCAGATGGTAGTTGCACACATATGGAGGTTACCCTCATGTTGTCAGATCGTTCGCGCCCCTGGTGGCTACTCGGTTCGATAGTCCTCGGGATGTTGGCGATCGGCTTGGACGTCACGATCCTCAACGTCGCGCTCCCCACGCTCGCCGGGGAGTTGAGCGCGTCCACCGGCGATCTCCAGTGGTTCGTCGCCTCGTACTCCCTCGTCGTCGTCGCGGCCATCCTGCTCGGCGGGCTCCTGGGTGACCGCTACGGTCGACGGCGGGTGCTCATCGCCGCTCTCGTCCTGTTCGGCGTCGGGTCGGTACTGTGCGCCTATGCCGGCAGCCCTGAGCAGTTCATCGCGGCGCGAGTCGTCGCAGGCCTCGGTGCCGCAGCCGCCATCCCGACGTCCCTCTCGGTCATCACGGTCACGTTCTCCGACGAGCAGCGCCCACGTGCCATCGGCATCTGGGCGGCGGCGAGCTTCCTCGCCTTCCCCATCGGCCCGGTGCTCGGCGGGTGGCTCCTGTCCCACTACTGGTGGGGCTCGGTGTTCTTGATCAACGTCCCTGTGATCCTCATCGGCATCGCGGCCCTCCTGCTCCTGCTGCCTGAGTCGCGCGGGCCGCACCGCCCGCCCATCGACTGGTGGGGCGTCGCGACGTCCAGCACCGGCCTGACCGCGCTGACCTACGGGTTTGTCGAGGCCGGAGACAAGGGCTGGGACGACCCGGTGGCTGTCGTCGCCATCTGCCTCGGACTGGTGGTCCTGACAGGCTTCGTGGCATGGGAGCGCCACCTCGGACGCCGGTCCGACGGTGCACCGCTGGTCGACATGTCCCTGTTCTCCTCCCGAACGTTCACTGGCGGCACGATCCTGGGCGCCCTTGGCTTGTTCGCGATGATCGGGCTGCTGTTCGTCGCGCCTCAGTACTCCCAGGCGATCCTCGGCGCCGACGCGATGGGCAGCGGCGTGCGCCTGCTCCCATTGGTCGGCGGCCTGATGGCCGGGGCGGTGTTGGCGGACCGAATCGCGGCCCGCATCGGGGCCCGGGCAACCGTCGCCGGCGGCTTCCTTGTCCTGGCCGTGGGTCTCGCCGTCGGCGCGACGACCGGGACCGACGCCACCCTGGGCTTCCTGGCGGCCTGGACAGTGCTCGTCGGGCTCGGGATGGGCCCGGCTTTCGCCACGGCGGCATCCGCGGCCCTCGGTGAGCTCCCCCACGACCGCGCCGGCGTAGGGTCGGCCGTCATGCAGGCTGTGCAACGGGTCGGCGTGCCGCTGGGCATGGCCATCCTCGGCAGCGTCCTGAGCTCCGGGTATGTCTCGCGCCTCGACTTGGGCGCCCTGCCGGCCGCAGCCGCGCAGACGGCTCGTGACAGCGTGTTCGGGGCGCTTGCCGTGGCCCACAGCTGACCTGCCGTCGCTGGCAGACGCGGGGCGTGACGCGTTCGTGCACGGCACGGATGCGATGTTGTGGACCTGCAGCGCTGTCGCACTCGCCGGAGGTGTGCTCGCGGTCCTCCTCATGCCGGGGCGGCGTCCTGCGGGTTCTGCCACCGTCGACCACTCGGAGGACAACGGCCGTGCTGCACGAGAGGGAGCCCATGACGCTCGGGTTGCGTGAACAGAAGAAGGTTCGGACCCGGGCAGCCATCCAGCACCACGCCATGCGGCTCTTCCGGGACCAGGGCTACGACGCCACGACCATCGACCAGATCGCCCAGGCCGCCGACGTCTCCGCCACGACGTTCTTCCGGTACTTCCCCACCAAGGAACACCTGGTCCTGGCGAACGACTTCGGCCCACGGGTCATCGCCGCCTTCCTCGACGCACCCCCGGAAGCCGACCCGGTTGCGGCCATGCGCCACGCCATGCGCTCGGTAATCACCCGGATGACCCCCGAGGAGATCTCGGACCAACGCGAGCGCCAGGCACTCACCTTCGCGGTCCCCCAGTTGCGAGGGCTGGTCCTGGACAGCTTCGTGCAGAACTTGGGGGCCATCACCGATGCTGTGGCGCAGCGGTGGGGGCGCGACCGGGATGACGTCACCGTTCGTGCCTTGGCTGGCGCACTCATCGGCGTCATGCTCGCTGGCACCAGCTACTGGTCGGAGAATCCGGAGACGGACGTCGTCGTGTGGATGGACGAGGCGCTGGCCGCGCTCGAAGCAGGAGTCCTGCGCGCAACCGAGTAGGGCGTCGGCCCACAGCGACAGCCCGCAACGAACCGCGTTCAGCCGTCGGCCTTTGTCGGACTGTCGCGCTCGATCACCAGAGCCGTCTGGCGGGTGGGTCGGTCGGGTCGTCAGCGCGCCGAGCGCAGCAGTTCCGGAGGTCGTCTGCGAGGGGGCGGGGTTCGCGCTCCAGGCCTGCGGCGTTTGCTACGGCGCTGGTCATGAGGCGATGGTCCCGCATCGAATCGACGTCTGTCGATGCTTGCTCACGGCCCACCAGGCCTCAGGAAGCCAGCGTCGGATCGCGTGATCGCCCGTGCCCGGTCGAGGACGGCTGCCTCGTCATGAGCCAAGCTGCACCGGACCAGTGCGGCCACAAGTCGGGTGAACTCCGCCCGCCCAGCCAGCAGGCGGCTCAGGGCAACCGGGTCCGCATCGAGGCCGAGGCTCCCGGCCGCGCGAATCGCCCGGTCGTCGGCGAACGGGTACAGCTCAGTCCACGTGGATTGGATCTCCCGGGCGAAGATCGTCGCACCCAGGGGCCCGATCCCGGGGAACTCCTGGAGCAGCTTCCGCTCGGCCGTCGGCTCGCGGAGGGCGCGGTCCCGCAACTCACCGAGGTCACCGTGGTACTCGGCCAGGACACGCTCGGCGGTGGCGGCCAGCATGTGCGAGGTCCGTTCGTCGTACCGCGCGTAGCCCGCGTCGTCGAGCACGAGGCACCGGTGCTCCCAGGTGCTGCGTGCCATGGCTGCCGGGTCCACCCAGCCCGCCTCGGCCAGGGCGCGGGCGGCGCGAACGGCCACGCTGGCGCGGATCCGGGCGCTGAGCAGGAGCGACAGGCACAGCTGGCGGAACAGCGACGTCGGGGTCCCGTCACTGGGGTCGATCCCCGCTTCGGCGGCGTAGGTGCGGCCGTGTCGTTCGAGGAGAGCAGCGACGACCGGGTCCAGCGTGCGGTCCTCGGTCACGGCGACCCCGGGTCCGGCGTACTGCGCGCCTGCAGCTGATCGACCAGTGCGTCGAGTATCGGCACCTGACCGACTACCACCTTGCGCCTGGCATCAGCCAGCGTGAACCAGTGGGCCCGGTCGATCTCCGGGAAGGACCGGACTCGGCCGGACCCGCGCGGCCACTCCAACTCGAACTCATTGCTCGCGACGTACCGCAACGCTTCGTCCGAGCGCACTGCGAACGTCCGGACCTGTTTGCCGCTGGGTTGCACATGCATGCCGAGGTCGAGCAGCTCCCCCGGCGGGGCAGGCACGCCGATCTCCTCCTCGAACTCGCGCCGGGCCACGTCGACGGCCGACTCCTCCCGCGAGTCGTACTCCCCCTTGGGGATCGACCAGCCCCCGTCGTCCTCGTGAGCCCAGAACGGGCCGCCCATGTGTCCGATGAAGACGTGAAGGACGCCAGCCGCATCAACGCGATACGCCAGCAGAGCTGCGCTCGTCCCGCCCACCATGGCACCACGGAACACCGGCCGGCGCGGTCTCGCACCTCGACCGGTCACATGTTGGCCGCGGGTTTGCCAAGCGTGCGCCCCAGCCCCTCGAGGGCGCTGCGCGCCTCTGGCGGCTGGAAGCGCGGCGACGTGCTTGCAGTGCGAACGCCTGCTGCCGCAGGTCGGCCCGGCAACGCCGTGCTCGGCGATCACGTCGAGCGCACTCTCCAGGATGCGCTTCCTGCGCCTCGGATCGGTGCGCCGGGGCCGGCGAGCGGGCCGGGTCTCCACAGCGGTCACGAGTTGATGACTTGGATGACGCGCGCGGGGCTGCCCACGGCCGTGACTCCGCCTCGTGCCCCCGGCAGGATTCGAACCTGCGGCCTGTGGTTTAGGAAACCATCGCTCTATCCCCTGAGCTACGGGGGCCGGGCACCAGGACCGGTCACACCGGCCGGCGCGACACCATTGTGGCAGAAACCGGACGGCGTCCCGACCGCCGATCGCCCGATTCGGACCCATAGGTCCCTCCCTCGCTTGGCCGGCTGCGCCGCCCGCTGGCCGCCCGCTGGCCCGGCGAGGGAATGACGACGGCAGTAGGCTCGTTGCCCAAGACGTCACCCTCGGTCGCCGCGACCGGTGGGTCTGATCCGGAGGAGAGGTCTTGGCGGTCGGTACGTACCGGCTCGAGCCGGAGCTGCCGCAGTTCGGGCAGCCCGTGCTGG
Organism: Candidatus Nanopelagicales bacterium; assembly: GCA_049688595.1. Classification (GTDB taxonomy): domain Bacteria; phylum Actinomycetota; class Actinomycetes; order S36-B12; family CAIYMF01; genus Prado023. Next base: position 10,110 of record JBAVLA010000094.1, read on the forward strand.
TGCACGGACTGACGGGTTTCATGGACGCAGGTGGCGCGAGCCGGCTGGCCATCGAGTACCTGCTCGAGACCTGCGAGCACACCCGGGTGGCCACGTTCGACATCGATGCGATCTTCGACTTCCGCTCGCGCCGGCCACGCACGGTGTTCAACTCCGACCACTACGAGTCCGTGACCATGCCCGAACTCGTCGTCGATGCGGCAGTCGACCTCTACGGCGAACGGTTCCTGATCCTGCACGGGTCTGAGCCCGACACGGCTTGGGGTGCCGTCACAGACGCACTCGTGGCGCTCGTCGAGCAGTTGGGTGTCCGGCTCTCCGTCGGCCTGCACGCGATCCCGTGGCCGGCGCCGCACACGCGTCCGATCAACGTGACTGTCCACGCCAACGACCCGGCACTGACGGCTGGCAATCGCCCTTGGGTGGGAACCTTGGACGTGCCGGGCAGCCTGGCGGCGCTTCTGGAGTTGCGGCTCGGCCAGCGCAAGCGGCCGGCGATGGGGCTCGCCGCGCACATCCCGCACTACCTCGTCCAGACCGACTTCCCCCGTGGCGCGCTGGTCCTCCTCCAGGCGCTGTGCTCATCGACGGGGCTTGCGCTGCCGCTGGATGAGCTTCGCGAGGCAGCGGAGGAATCAGACGCCGACGTCTCGATACAGGTCGCCGCCAACCCGGAGAACATGCAGGCCGTGACGACCTTGGAGGAGCAGTACGACTCGCTCATGGCCAGCCGCGCCGACACCGCCCGGGCCAGCACCCCGGTGAACTTCGATGCCGACATCGCCGCGCAGGTCGAGGCGTTCCTGGCTGACCTCGAGCAGGGCGATCAGTAGTGCCGGACGAGTCGGCCGGGGCCGGCCGGGGCCGACCTGCCAGACGCCCCCGGGAAGCCTTCCGGGCTGGGCTGGATGAGCGCATCGAGGGTCGGGCGAGTGCGGATCGTCCCGAGGCATGGGGCGAGGCAGAGGAATCCGACGACGAGGTGCTGGCCCGCTACCTGGCTCAGCGACCGCCGCACCACGGGCAGTGAACGCCGGCGCTCCTGGCCCAGCGACGACCGCGCCCGAGGCATCCGAACACCCGGAAGCAGCGTCGCAGCCCTGGGATAGACTCGCCGGTACGCGGCGCCACCTGACCGTGATGAAGGGGTCGGGCGGGCCCGATCCAAGGAACTGTCGAGAGGCTCGCACGTGTCCAACGGGAAGACCGGCCTGATCAAGGGCTTCAAAGAGTTCATCATGCGGGGCAACGTCATTGATCTCGCAATCGCCGTGGTCGTCGGCGCTGCCTTCGGCGCCGTGGTGAAGGCGTTCACCGACTACGTCATCAACCCCGTGCTGGCTTCGGTCGGCGGCGGCGACACCGCTGGGTGGGGCTTCTACATCCGTAGTGGAAACGAGGCCACCTTCGTGGACATCGGCGCCGTGTTCGGGGCCGTGCTGCAGTTCCTGATCACGATGGCAGTGGTGTACTACGTCTTCGTCGTACCGATGAACAAGGCGCGCAGCCTGTCCAAGGCCGAGCCCAAGGTGGCCCCGACGCCCCCGGACATCGTCCTTCTCACCGAGATCCGCGACCTGCTGATGAAGCAGGGGGAGCAGCCGCCAGCGACTCCCGGGGCGCCCGGTCCCCGCGCCTGAGCCCGACTCGGTCCCTTGATCCGCCCAAACCATCCGGGGTGTTGCAGATCAGGGGCCGACCCGCCTTCATCCGTGCGGGTCGGGCAGCAGCGTGAAGCTCAGCTGAGCGGTCGCCTGTGACCCGACCACCGCAAGGGCCTGATCTCGGGTGAGATCCAGCACCACCACGGGTCCGCCACCGGACTGGCTGCCGGCGCCCATCAGCCCCGAGCGCTCAGCTGGGTCGATCACCGCGAGCACGAGCACACCCGCGGCGACGACATGCGCCGCGGCGACCAGGCCCGTACCCTCATCGCCGTCGGCGGACACCATGCTCCGTGCGGCCAGGACATCGATCAGCTGGCCAGGTGCAAGCAGCTGGGCTGCGCCTGCGTCGGTGAACCGCACGGGTGTCGGGGTGGATCCGGCCCCGGCCCCCAGCGAGAATGCCGCCGGGGTGGCCAGCCGACTGGTCCCGATCACCTCCCCGTGCCCGACCGGTGCGGCCAGGACCTTCCCGGCAAGCGGCGCGGTGTCGGACTGGGCACCGGTCGGAAGGATTCCCCTGGCCACCTGCGCAACGAGCAGGTCCTCGCGGGTCAGGCGATGCCCGGCCGGCAGGTCCTCGGCTGCGACAACCACGGGGACGGTCGCTGCGTCCGGCGGCCGGAGGGCCGCGCCCATGGCCAGGACCGACATGGCCACAGCCAGTCCGGCCAGGGCCCGACGATTCCGGCGCAGCAACCTTGGGACTGCCGAGCTGCCGCGTTCGACCATCCTCATCCCCCTCGAGCCTCCCCAGAGGCCAGCCACTGGCAAGCTGACGGCCAGACCGTAGCGGGAGATCGCAGCCTGGTCACGCGGTCATCCACAGGCGTCCACGGACGTCCCATCCGGGCCCGATCAGCACTCCGAGGCGCAGAGTGCCAGAATCGAGGTCGAGGACCCGATCCCAGACCGGACAGGGAGGGCAAGCATGCCGACGTATGAGTACGTCTGCACACAGTGCGGAAACGCGTTGGAGGTCGTCCAGTCCATCCACGAACCCTCGCTGACCGTTTGCCCGGCGTGCGGGGACGGTCGTCTGCGGAAGGTGTTCGGCAACGTCGGGGTCGTCTTCAAGGGCAGCGGGTTCTACCGAACCGACAACCGGAGCCGGACGAAGGGCGGCGCGGCAGCACCCAAGCCCGAGTCGGCAACCAAGCCCGAGTCGGCAACCAAGCCCGAGTCGGCGACCAAGCCCGAGTCGGCGACCAAGTCCGGGTCTGCGACCAAGTCCGGGTCGAGCCACGCAGCCAGCTCCAGCCCCAAGCCCGGGTCGGCCCCCAGCACCGGGTGAGTCAGCGGGCCGCATCCGGTGCGCGGGACCCGTCGCGAAGCCCGCTGATCCGAGGCCGCCCCGCCTTCCAGCCTCCGCTGCGGTTCAGCCAACTCCGGTCACGTCCGGGAACCACACCAGGCGCTTCGGCGTGAGCGCGGCGTCAACCGGCTTGTCGTGCTCCTCGCGCGGCACGACACCGGCCGCGAGGACCTCGTCGTCGTGGACGACTGCGACTACGAGCATCCGCCCGGCGAGGTCGGCCAGGAGCCGGTCGTAGAAGCCGCCTCCCTGGCCGAGGCGGGCGCCCGATCCATCCACTGCCAGGGCAGGCGCCAGCACGAGGTCGGTCCCGTGGGCCACGAGCGCCGCAGCGCCGGTCCCGATCGGCTCCCCGTGCGGCACCGGCACCGGGAGGCGGTCGTGGGGCCGATAGGCACCCTCGTCGACGGTCCAGTCCAGGGTCCCCCCCGAACCGGGGACCGGTAGCAGCACCGTCCCCCCAGCCCCGCGGACCGCGGACCTGATTCTCCCAACGTCGGGCTCGCCGGCAGCCGCCACGTATGCGGCGACGGTGATCGGCCGCACCCGCCGGGCCGACCCAGATGGCCCCAGCGGGTCGGCGCCCTCGCCAACTGGGAGCCCCCGGAAGCCCCGCAGCAGGCCAGACTCCCGGGCGGTGGCCAGCAGCGCCGCCGCATCGGCCTGGCGCTGTGCCGATCCACGCGCCGCGCGCGCCGCCCTGATCCGCCGCCGGAGCTCCTGCTTGGTCAACGTCACGCCAGCGATCATGCAGCATTCCGCGTGATGGGGAGCCTCCTGCGGCTATCGTGCCGACATGACCATGCACATGGAGCCCAGCCGTACGCGTGCTCGCGTCACGAAGGCGGTCATCCCAGCCGGAGGGTTGGGCACCCGCTTCCTCCCGGCGACCAAGGCGACCCCCAAGGAGATGCTTCCCGTCGTCGACAAGCCGGCGATCCAGTACGTGGTCGAGGAGGCGGTCGCGGCTGGATGCGACGACATCCTGATCGTGACCGGACCGGGCAAGCGCTCTATCGAGGATCACTTCGACGTCATGTCCGAGCTGGAGAGCGTCCTGGCTGAGAAGGGCGACGTGGAGCGGCTGGCCCAGGTCCGGCACAGCGCCGAGCTCGCCAGCCTGCACTACGTCCGGCAGGGTCGTCCCCTGGGTCTGGGCCACGCGGTGCTGCAGGCCGCGCGGCATGTCGGCCAGCAGCCGTTCGTGGTGCTGCTGGGGGACGACCTGATCGACGAGCGGGATCCGATCCTGCCCACCATGCTGGACGTGCGGGCCAAGTACGGGGGCTCGGTGATCGCCCTGCTCGAGGTGCCCAGCGAGCAGATCTCCGCGTACGGTTGCGCGGCGATCCGTTCGAAGCTCGAGCCGGGCGTGTTCGACCTGTCCGACCTCGTGGAGAAGCCAACCGTCGAGGAAGCGCCCAGCAACCTGGCGATCATCGGTCGCTACGTCCTCGATCCGGGCATCTTCGCGATCCTGGGTTCGACCCCGCCCGGGCGGGGCGGCGAGATCCAGCTGACCGACGCGCTGCGCACCCTCTCGACGATGCCGTCCGACCACGGCGGCGGGGTGCGCGGAGTCGTATTCACAGGTCGCCGGTACGACACCGGCGACAAGCTGTCCTACCTCAAGGCTGTCGTGAAGCTCGCGTGCGAGCGCCCGGGCCTGGGGCCCTCATTCAGTGCATGGCTGCGCGAGTATGCCGCTGGGCTGGGCGGATAGAGCGTGCGCACGGTTGACGAGCACCTGGCCAGGGTTCTCGCCGGAGTTGTCGGGCTCGAGCCGCTCGACGTCTCGCTGCTCGAGGCGCGCGGCTGCCTGCTTGCGGAGCCGGTCACCGCCCCCTGGCCGTTGCCGCCCTTCGACGCGGCCGCGGTCAACGGGTACGCAGTTCGGGCCGGGGACTGTGACGGTGCCTCGGTGCTCCACCCGGTCGGGCTGTCGGTCGTCGACGATGTCCCGGCCGGATACCGGGCCAGCCACTCGCTCGGCCCGGGACAGGCCATCCGGATCATGGCTGGGGCTCCGATGCCCGAGGGCGCCGACACGGTCGTCGGCTTCGACCGGACCGACTCAGGCATGCCGACGGTCAGCCTCCACGCGCCGGCGCGGCTCGGCGAGAACGTCGCCCAGGCCGGCGCCGAGCTGCCCGCGGATCAGGTCGTGCTGGCGGCTGGGGCCCGGATCGGGGCCCGCGAGGTGGCCCTGCTGGCCGCCGTGGGTCGGTCCCGGGTCAGCGTCCGGCCCCGGCCGCGGGTCGTCGTCGTGTCCACCGGCACTGAGCTGGTCGAGCCTGGTGACCCGATCACACCGGGGCTCGTCCCGGACTCCAACGGCTGCATGCTCACCGCTGCGGCCACCGAAGCCGGTGCCTTCGCATTCCGGACCGGACCGGTTCCCGATGAGGAGCAGGCGCTCACCGACACCCTTGAGGACCAGCTCGTGGTCGCTGACCTCATCGTCACCACGGGCGGTGTCGCGGTCGGGACCTCCGACACGGTGAAGTCCGTGCTCTCCCGGCTCGGCACGGTCGACTTCAGCCCCTTGGCCATGGACCCCGGGGCGCCGCAGGGACACGGGCACCTCGGCCCGGATCGCGTACCGGTGATCTCACTTCCAGGCAGTTCGTCGAGTGCCTTCGTGGCCTTCGAGGTGTTCGTCCGCCCGGTCATCCGGCAGATGCTGGGCCATCGGCGGATCCACCGGCCGGTGACGTCTGCGCGGCTGACCCAGCCCTTGACGGGCAGCCCCGGTGTGCGCCACTTCGTCCCGGCCCGGCTGGAGGGCCGGGCGGGGGAGCGCGTCGTCACCCCCGTCGGGGACCCCGGGCTGATGGGCCTGCGGCTGGCTGACGGCCTCGTCGTCCTGCCCGAGTCAGCCGAGCACGTGCCGGCCGGGACAGTCGTCGACGTGATGGCCGTCGGGGGCCCCTGATGGCGGTTCTCCCGGTGCTGGGCTGCCGCACCGCTGCGGGGCACCTGCAGCTTCGCGAGCTGCGGCGCAGGGATTGGCGCGCGTGGCGTGGCGTCCGCGAGCGGAACCTGGCGTGGCTGGCGCCGTGGGAGGCGACCGTGCCGGCCGAGTCGGGTGAACAGGCCCCGACCTACTTGGAGATGGTGGCGCGGTTCCGCTCTGAGGCCCGCGCAGGACGGACCCTGGCGTGGGCGATGGTCCTTGACGGGCGGCTCGTGGGCCAGTTGACCGTGGGGGGCGTCACGCTGGGGTCGTTGCGGGCGGGCAACATCGGCTACTGGATCGACCAGAAGCATGCTGGTCGCGGGCTGACGCCCATGGCGGTGGCCATGGCCTGCGATCACTGTTTCATGGGACTGCGGCTCCATCGCATCGAGATCGTCATCCGGCCGGAGAACGCTGCGAGCATCCGCGTGGTGGAGAAGCTCGGATTCCGTCCCGAGGGGCTGCGGCCTGCCTACCTGCACATCGACGGGGCGTGGCGCGACCACCTCGTGTTCGCCATGAACGCCGAGGAGGCGCCAGCCAGCCTCGTGGACCGGCTTCGCCAACGACACGAATCCGGGCGCCAGTGATTTCGCCCTTGGCGTCGACGCTCCTGAAGTAGATTACGGTGCGTGACGGCACTGATCTACGTGGCAATAATCGCCGTCTGGGCGGTGGTCCTCGTCCCTGCATGGCTGCGAAGGCATGACCATCTTGATCCCGAGCGCACCGTGGATCGGTTCACCCGCAGCATGCAGACCCTCGCCGCTCGACCAACAGTCCTGGGAATCCCGCTGCCCGAGCCGGACAGGCGTCCGCGCTCGGACGAGAGCGCCGAGGTCGTGACCGTGCGTCGCCCCAGCAAGTCCTCGACCCGCTGGGGGAAGCCGGTGGGCCGCTCCGACCAGGCTCCTGCCCGCGCCGGCAGGTCCGCGCCGCACCCCGCTCAGCGGCGCGGCCCGGCTCAGGGCGGGAAACGCCGCCGTGCGCGTCGGCCCAGGGCTGTGACGATCCGGCGGGTGGTCCTGCTGCTCCTGGTGGCGTCCTTGGCGGCCGTGGGCGGGCTCGTGATCGCCGGCGTCATCCTGCCCCTTGCCCTTTCCATCCCCGGGGCGCTGTTCTTCCTCTTCCTGTTGCTGACCCGGGTGCAGGTGCGTGCCCGGCGACGCCGGCGGGCCGCGCGCAGTCCGCAGGCCAAGGCGTTGCGGCAGGATCCGGAGCCGACGGTCCGAGGCACGGCCAGTCGTCCGCAGGGGGGGACCTGGGAGGCCCGGTCGGCGCCACTGCCGACGTATGTGACCGCGCCACCGGCTCCTGGCTTCCCCCGCGTGATCGACCGGACGACCCCAGGGGCATGGACGGCCGCCGCCATGCTCGAGCGTGCCCAGCAGGAGAAGCTCCACGCCGAGCGCATGGCGGCCGCCAAGGCCGAAGCTGTGGCCCGGGCCAGGGCTGAGCAGGCTGCCGCCGAGGCCCGGAGCCGCGACGAGGAGTACCTTGCGCGGGAGGCGGCGCATCGCAAGCCGCAGCCGAACTCGACCTCGGTGTACCACCTGCGAGTGGTCAA
>JBAVLA010000095.1:0-5971 GCA_049688595.1 Candidatus Nanopelagicales bacterium
CACGGCGGCCAGATGCCCGACACCGGCGGCGACGAGGCCGACAAGCAGGACGAGACCTGGGTCCTCTATGACCGGCAGGTGCTCGACGACGAGCTGTTCCAGCGCTGGGGCAAGTTCGCCGAGGGCGTGCGGATCGTGGTCCTTTCCGACTCGTGCCACTCGGGATCCGTGGTCCGGGCCCAGTTGGCCGGCCTCGGCGGGACGGCCGCCGGGCCTGCGCTGCGCGATGTCTACGCCGGCGGTCGCTTCATGCCCGCGGACGCCAACGAGCGCGACAACAAGTCCCGCAAGGCGGTGTACGACAAGGTGCGGGAGGCCACGCCCGGCGAGTCCGAGGTCCCGCTGAAGGCTCGCGTCCTGCTGCTGTCCGGCTGCCAGGACAACCAGACCTCCTCGGACGGCGATCGCAACGGCCTGTTCACCGCGATGCTGCGCGAGGTCTACAAGGACGGCTACCGGGGCGGGTACCGCCGGTTCCTCAGCTCGATCAAGCGCAAGCTCCCGCCGTGGCAGAGCCCGAACTACCTGGCGCTCAACGACCCGCAACGGGCATTCAACCGCGAGCGGCCGTTCGAGATCTGACGGGGCGACCGACCGTCGACTCGACCCCGCCGCCCAGACCGGCAGCCCAGACGGACACCCGGACGGACGACCCAGATGCCCAGCACCCCGGGAAAGGCTCCTCCGCGGCGGAGGTATCCTCCGCCGAGCCGACGACGCCTGCGCGTGTTCAGCCTCGATCCGACGCATTCGCGGCTCACCGGGGCGACGACCGTCCTGTCGGTGCCCTGGGAGCCGCTGCGCCCGGGGCCCGCTGGCAGCCGCATCCGGGTCATGGACGACCGACCGGACGGGACCAACGCGGGCCTGCTCGACCTCGACGATCCGGACCTGCTCGCCCAGGACGGCCTAGCACCGGACGAGTCGGACCCGCTGTTCCGCCAGCAGATGGTCTACGCGGTCATCGCCTCGCTCCTGGAGACCCTCGACCAGGCCCGCGGCCGCCACCTGGTCTGGCGCAACATCTGGCGCGACTCCCCGGACGGCCCGCGGGTGCGGCCGCTCGCGGTCTTCCCGCACCGGATCCGGGGAGCGAACGCCTTCTACGCCCCCGGAGAAGGCCTGTCCTTCGGCTCGTTCGAGGCCCGGGCCGATCCCGAAGCGCCGCTGTTCCCGGGTCAGTGGGTGCACGGATGCCTCTCCCACGACATCGTCAACCACGAGGCCGGGCACGCCTTCCTCCACGAGCTGCGTCCGATGTCCCTGCAACCGACCGGGCTGGACGCCCTGGCCTTCCACGAGGGGTTCGCCGACATCCTGGCGATCCTGCAGCACTTCAGACTGCCGGGCCTGCTGGAGTCTCAGGTCGCGCAGAGCGGCACGGCGATCTGGCAGCCCGGCCCGTTCGTCCAGCTCGCGGCCGAATTCGGCCAGGGCTCCGGCAAGAAGGAGGCGGTGCGCGTCGCGCTGGACGACGCGCAGGCCCCGGCCCCCTACACGAGGTTCACCGAGCCGCACGACCGCGGCGCAGTCCTCGTGGCCGCACTGTTCGAGGCGTTCTTCGCCACGTACGTGCTGCGGATCACGCCGATCCTGCGCGTCGCCGGCTACTCCAGCGCGACGACGGCGACGACCCTGCCCGGCGAGATGATCGCCCTGGTCTGCGACCAGGCCCGGGCAGCCGCGACCACGGTGCTCAACATGACCGTGCGCGCGCTGGACTACCTGCCGCCGGTGGACATCCAGTTCGGCGACTTCCTCGAAGCGGTCGTCCTGGCCGACACCGACCTGCACCCCGACGACCGGTTCGGGTTCCGCCGGTCCTTCGTGGAGGCCTGCCGGCGCCGTGCGATCTACGCCACGTCGCGGCAGGAGGCCGAGCTGGACCGGCGCGAGTCCATCGTGGCGAAGCTTGAGCCGCTGCCGACCCAGCAGGCGCTGGTCCTGGCGACCCACGACCTGGGCGACGAGCACGTCACCGACCCCAGCCGGGCCCGGGCCGGGGGCCAGCTGAACCGATGGTGGCGGGCGGAGCTGCTCGAGTGGGGCCAGCGCAATGCCGAGCACCTGGGGCTGGACAAGGAGCTGCTCCGGGTCGACGGCGGGAACGCCAGCTTCCGCTGGAACCAGGACGGCTTCCCCACCGGCGTGGTGACGGTGCGCTTCACCCAGCGCAACGAGCAGGTCGAGGCGCGCATGCCGGACCGGCTGCGCGGCGTGCCCCTGGTCGGCGGGGTCACCCTGATCTCCCACGCGGACGGGATCGTCCACCACGCGGTGTGCAAGCCCGTGCCGGGAGTCGGCCTGGCCGGCTTCGACGCGCTGGAGCGCATCACCAGCGAAGCCGACCCGGCCGCCCAGGCGGCGTTCGGGTGCCTCTCCGGAGCACAGTGAGGGGGTGCGCATGGACGGCGGCGCGGGCGATTGCTCCCGCGGCGACCCCGGCGGTGACTCGGTCGCCGAGGTCATCGACCGGATGGCGGACATGATGTCGCGGCTGCTGCCGCGGGTCGGGGTCTGGAGCGGAAGGAGGAGGCGTGGCCGTTGCACAGGAACGGCCGACCGCTGGTGCACGGGAGCGGCCGACCATGGTGCGCACCGGGGGCCGCTGGCGCGAGGACGTGTGGGACCGGATCCTCCGGCTGCACGACGCCGCCACGGCTCCGAGCAGCAGGAACCCCCCGGACGGGGTGCTGGACCACATCGATCGGGCCGCTGCGGCCGCCAACTCATCGACGTGGTCGTGGCGGTGGGACTTCGACAGCCAGATCGAGGCCTGCTGGCGGGAGCTGCGCCTGGCTGAGTCGGGCCTCCTGCGCGCTTCCTCAGGGGCGGAGCTGCGCGCGAAGGCGTTCCATGCCCACCGGCGCGGCGAGCGCAACCTCGGCGCCCGGGACCGCGAGGTCGCCGAGCTGGGCGCGCTGCTGGCAGTGGACCCGGCACGCCAGGACCAGTCCTATGACGCCAAGCTGCGGTCGTGTGCACTGGCCGTGCTGACCCGGTACCACCAGACCTCGGACCAGAACCTGCGGAACCTTCGCTCGCTTCGCACCCAGCTGCGAATCCTCACCTCGCTGCTGGCACTCCTGGCCGTCGGGTTCGTGCTGGTCGTGCAGCAGCTGGGCTGGGAGGTGCTGCCGGCCCCGGGGGCCACGGGCGCCGGGAGCGAACCGCTGTCCGAGTGGGGGACGGTGTTCCTGGCGATGATCGCCGGGATGCTCGGGGCGCTGTTCAGCGCGATCCCCTCCCTGTCCCAGGTGCCGGAGCGGACCGTGGCGTTCAACCCGGTCCGGGAGCAGGCCGCGCTGAAGCTGGCGGTGGGGGCGTGGTCGGCGGTCTTCGGCCTGATGGCGGTGACCGCGGGCCTGGGGGAGCCCGATTCGAGCACGTCGACGATCGCCGGGTTCATGATGGTCGCCGCGCTCTTCGGCGCGGGCCAGGAGGCCCTCACCCGGTTCGCCGACCGGAAGGCATCGATCCTCCGCGACGCGCCGATGACCCCGGCGAACGCGACGACCAAGAAGTAGGTACCAAGCAGCCCCGAGCACCAGGCGAGACCCGACGACGGTCGCAGAGCACGAACAGGTCCACCGAGAGGAGCCAGATCGTGGCGCAACGCAACCGGCCGAACGTGCCCCTGCCGGATCGCCGCAGGCTGCAGGTCTTCGGCTTCGACCCGATGTCGACCCGGATGGGCGGCCGGGTGCTCACGGTCGACGTCCCCTTCGAGCGCGACCTGCGGCCAGGCCCGTGGGGGGACCTCGTCCAGGTCGTCGACTACGACCCGGCCCACGACGTCTGGTACAGCACCATCGACCTGGACGACCCGGCCGTGCTGGCCCGAGGCGGCCTGCTGCCCTCGGAGCGCGATCCCCGGACCCACCAGCAGGTCGCGTACGCGGTGGCGATGAGCGTCATCGAGCGGTTCGAGCGGTTCGGGGGCAAGCGGTTCCGGTGGCGTGGCGGACGACAGCTGCGCCTGGTCCCGCACGCGTTCGAGGGCCGCAACGCCTACTTCGACCCCAGGCGCCGAGCCGTCCTGTTCGGCTACTTCCGCGCCGACGCGCTGGATCCCGGCGCGAACCTGCCCGGACAGATGATCTTCACCTGCCTGTCGGTGGACATCATCGCCCACGAGGTCACCCATGCGATCGTGCATCGGCTGCGGCGCTACCTCTCCGAGCCCACCAACCCCGACGTGCTGGCCTGGCACGAGGCGTGTGCTGACCTGGTTGCCCTCTTCCACCACTTCGCGTTCCCAGACGTGGTCGCCGAGGCGGTCGCCGATTCCCACGGCGAGCTGGAGCAGGGCTCGGCGCTGCTCGACCTCGCGCTGGAGTTCGGCGAGTCGACCGGCCGCGGCGGTGCCCTCCGCAGCGCGATCGGATCGCCCCGGACGCCGATGGAATTCCTCGCTGCGACCGAGCCGCACGCCCGGGGAGCCTGCTTCGTGGCGGGGGTCTTCGACGCGTACCTGGATTCCTACCGCGCGCGGATCGCCGACCTGCGCCGGTTGGCCACCGGCGGAACCGGCGTGCTCCCCCCGGGCGCCCTGCCGCCGGACCTGGTGGCGCGCGTGACCGAGGAGGCGGTCAAGAACGCCGACCGGATCCTGGGCATGGTGGTGCGCGCGTTCGACTTCATGCCAGCGGTCGACGTGACCTTCGGCGACGTCCTGCGCGCGATCGTGACCGCCGACCGCGCGCTGTTCCCCGAGGACAGCCGGCAGCTTCGGGCACAGCTGGTCGAGGCGCTTCGACGGCGGGGCATCTACCCGACGAACGTGTCCTCGCTAGCCGAGGAGGCGCTGACCTGGCCGCGTCCGGTCACGAAGCTTAGCTTGGCGTCGGCGCAGGACGTGGACCTCGCCGGCCTGATCCTCCGGGCGACCCGGGACCTGGACATCGAGGCAGAGCCCGAGGACCTGGGCGGCGACCTGCGTGGGGTGCCGCGAGCGCGCGGGGCTGCGGAGGAGGAGGCAACGTCGGGCGGTGGGAGCGGGCGTGCGGGGGCCACGGTCGAGGGGGAGACGCGCGAGGGGGCGACGGGCGATCGCCTCGATCTCGACGACCATCCCGACCACATCGGCCGACCGCTGCGGGGCTGGGCGGCCAAGCACGCGCTCGAGCTGGGCCTCGCGCCCAGGATCCCCATGGAGCTGGCCGGTGTGCACGTGGCATACCTCCAGGCGGCCGACCGGCAGCCGCGGCCGGTCGTCGTGGTGCAGATCGCCCAGCGCCGCGAGGACCTGGAGGACCAGGCGATCTCCGCCCGCCGGCGCGTCGCCGTCCGGGCCGGGACGACCGTGATCGCCCGGGTCGACGGACGGGTCGAGTACCTGGTGCCCAAGCCGCTCCCGCTCCCGGACCCCACGATCGTTTCGGACCTCGACGAACCGTTGGCTGGGTTCGTCCGGACGTGCCACGACATGGGCGTGCGCCGACTGGCCCAGATGCGGAAGTGGTCCGCCGGGGTCGAGGCCGCAGACCCGCTGTCCGCGTGGACGTCGCAGCCGGCGCTGCGCCGGTTGACGTTCGCCCGGCTGCACTCCGACGAGCTGACCGGGCAGGGGTGACCGATGGACCCGACCGCCACCGTGACGGTGCGGATGTACCACGTCGGCTTCGGCGACGCGTTCCTGGTGACCGTGCGCAGCGAAGCCGGGGCATGGCGCATGCTCATCGACTGCGGCGCCCACAGCCAGGGCCAGGCCCGACCGATGGCCGAGGTCGTCAGAGCGATCGTTGCCGACCTCACCGAGGCGGCGGCCGCGGGCGACCCGCCGCGCCTGGATGTCCTCGTCGCGACGCACCGGCACGCCGATCACATCTCCGGATTCGCAGTCGACGCGTGGGAGGCCGTGGAGGTCGGCGAGGTCTGGGTGCCGTTCATCCACGACGAGACCGACCCGGACGGGATCGCGCTGTCACGCGCACAGGCCCGAGCCGCGATGCAGCTGCGCGAGCTGATC
>JBAVLA010000096.1:0-1873 GCA_049688595.1 Candidatus Nanopelagicales bacterium
GTCTCGTCGCGCAGGTCGGCACCGGCCAGCGCCGCCGAGGCGATGGGCAGGTCCATGGAAGTGTCGTCAGTCCACTCGCCCTCGTCCCACGGACCGCGGGCGCGCATCCGCACCGGTGTGCCGGGCGCCATTGGCGGGTCGAACTCGTAGGTCGCGCCGAGGGCGTCGCTCGCGGCCGTGCCGAGCAGCACGCCGGCGACGCGGGCGTTCTGCGCTGAGGTGAGCTCGTGTGGCATGTCGGTGTCCCCCGTCGGTTGGGTTCGCTCCACGCGAGTCCCCGCGGGGCCTTGATCCCGAGCGGCCACTAGCCTGGCTTCGCCGGCGAGCAGCGCTGCGCAGCCGTCGAGCAGTGCGCGATCGTCCTCGTCGGCCGGCGGCCGTAGGGGCCCACTCGGCGACCGTGCCATCGAGCGCGGCGCGGGCAACCCCGAGGGCCGCCTCTGCTTCGGACCAGTCGCCGAGACGGCGCGGCAGGTCCACCAGTACCTGATTGTCGATTGGCGGACACCCGTGGAGGATGCCTGGGCGGTCTCCTGGGTTCGCGGGAGCGGCTGCGAGAGCACGTCGCCGCACTCGACGGCACCGCCGCCCAGGGCCAGGCCCGGGCCGCCGAGGCGCTGGCCGGGAACGGGGCCACCGGGTTCCTCACCGACCCCACCGTCACCGCCGCCCGAACCCCCACCAGCGTCACCATCACCATCACCGCCCGGTCCACGGCCCTGCTGCCCGGCACCGGCCTGCCCATCACCCAACGCGCCGCCGGCCCCGTCGAACGCCTCCCGGAGACCCCATGACCCTCACCCGGCCCCTCACCCGCACCCTCACCGCCGCCGTGGCCGCCGGCGTGCTGCTCACCGGCTGCACCAGCGGGCCCGGCCCCGCACCCAGCACCAGCCCCAGCCCGACCCAGTCGGCCAGCACGACAGCATCACCCACACCGTCCTCGACGCTGACCGCAGCCCAGCAGAAGGCCCTAGACCAGGCCACCGAAGCCGTCCGCGCCTACGAGCAGACGTTCTACGACATCCTCGCCGACCCAACCCCCCGCCTCAACGACCTCAACGACGTCGCTGCCCAACCCCAGCTGGCCATCGACCTCAAGAACCTCCAGCAGATCGTGGTCAAGGGCGGCTTCACGATCGAGTCTTCCGGGCCAACAGCCGTTGTGTCTGTGGATCCGGTCAAGTTCGACATCAAGGGCGATCCCCCCACTGTCGTTCTGGAAGTCTGCGTCGATCAGACCGCGGCCCACGGCACGCAAGACGGGAAGGCCTGGACCGGACCCCGCGAGGAGGCCCAGTACCGGGTGGTCAAGACCACCTACCTGCCCGCCCCCGGCTGGGCCGTCGCCAAGGTGCTGCCCCCCAAGGGCCACGACCAGCCACAGCCATGCTGATTCACCCCCGGGTGTCCGGCGTGTTCGCAGCCGGCGGACTGCTACTGGCACTTGCAGCGCCGGCTCGGGCCGCCGACCAACCCGCCACGTGCAGCGACACTCTGGCCGGCAGGACGTGTGATGTTGTGGCCGTCGCCCCGAGACACGAGGGGTCGACCATCCCGGCCGGAGGATCGAGCCCGAGGAGGGTGACCTGCGAGTTCCTCGGTGAGCCGATCGACTGCACGTCCGGGTGGGGGACTTGGAGCAACGCCAGGCAGTGCTGGGTGGAGCCGATGCAGCCGCAGCCCTCGTCGGATGATCCGATCTGGGAGGGCCGCACCGAGGGGGCTGTCTACTGGTGCCAGCCGCCCTCGCTGGCCGGCAGCGTCGGCGGGGGGCACATGTTCTGGTCGGCGGCCGCGCCGCCGCAGGTGAATCCCTCCCAGCTGGCTCGGCAGGCGGTCGACTCGATGGACCTGCGAGCCCCCGCGGTGG
>JBAVLA010000097.1:0-3320 GCA_049688595.1 Candidatus Nanopelagicales bacterium
CCGCGGAGCCCGACCACCTTCCGGCGCCTGCCGCCGGGTCGTCGCACCCGGCCGTCCCGGTGCGGCCCGATGAGGAATCCGGCGTCCGGCGTCGGATCTCGCCCGCCGCCCGCCGGCACGCCGAGGAACTCGGCGTCGACCTCGCCGGGGTCACGGGCACCGGTCCCCTCGAAACGGTCACCCTGGCGGACGTGGACAGGGCCGCCACTGCGCCTTCTCGGCCGGAACCCCCGAGAGTCGAAGCCGCTACACCGGCGGAACGGCAGGCGCTGATGCGCCAGGCGATCGCCGCCGCCATGAGCCGCTCCAAGCGCGAGATCCCGCACTACTACCTGTCGGAGACCGTCCCGATGGCCCGTGCGGTGGAGTGGCTCACGACCCAGAACGCTGGTCGTCCGATCACGGAGCGCGTCCTGATGGCGGTGGTGCAGCTGAAGGCGGTGGCGCGCGCCCTCGCGGACTTCCCCCAGCTCAACGGCTTCTTCGTCGAAGGAAGCTTCCGGCCAGAGCCTGTCGCGCACCTCGGCGTCGCGATCGCGCTGAGGCAAGGGGGTCTGGTCGCGCCCGCGCTTCACGACGTGGCCGCCAAGGACCTGCCCACGCTGATGCGGGAGCTCGCCGATCTGGTGGCCCGGGCGCGGGCGGCTTCCCTGCGCAGCTCGGAACTGTCGGACGCCACCATCACGGTCACCAACCTCGGCGACCAGGGAGTTGAGTCGGTCTTCGGGATCATCACCCCGCCCCAAGTCGCCCTGGTGGGATTCGGCCGAGTGGCCCCACGTCCGTTCGTCACCGAGGCTGGGCTCGCCGCGGTTCCCACGGTCACCGCCAGCCTCGCCGCCGACCATCGCGTCTCGGACGGGCACACCGGTGCCCTGTTCCTGGCCTCGCTGCACGACTGGCTGCAGCGTCCCGAAGACCTGTGAGGAGATCCAGAATGGATGACACCGAGCTGCGGACGGCCATCGTCATGGAGTTGCACGGCATCGCGCCGGAGGTGGATGTCGACGCACTGGTCGACACGCGTCCGCTGCGCCGTCAGGTCGATCTGGACTCCCTCGACTGGCTCAGATTCCTGGTCGCGCTGCACGAACGCCTGCACGTCGACATCCCTGAGGCCGACTACCCCCAGTTGGCGTCCCTCGCCGACCTGATGGGTTACCTGCGGGCGCGCCTCTGACCGACGACCCAAGGCCGGACGCCGCCGGCCTCGGGCCGGTGCGCGGTCCGCCCCACGCAGGTCGATGACCTCGTCGCTGGTGACCTGGTCGAAGTCCTCGGGTGAGTCCTGCGATCGGTGTCACGATGGGGAGGTGGATCAGACCTCCTACCTCGCCCTTCTGGTGCGGATCAACGACACGCTGAATTGGTCAGTGGACCGGTCGGATTCCTACGTGGAGGCGGTCCAGATCATCAGGGAGGTGATCGGGGCCCGGCTCGCGCCGTCCTTCATGCTGGACGAGACGGGGACGAGCCTCGTGCTGGTCACGGACGAGGAGCAGCGCAGGATCCTGCTCGACAAGGGGTTCGACAGCCTGCCGGCCCCGCGTCATCTGCGGGCTCCCTGGATCAACGAGGGAGAATGGCCGGTCTCTGCGTCCGACTACCTCGATCACGAGTCATGGGCGATCCTGCCTGACGATTTCAAGGAATGGTTCGGTACATCCGGAGTCGTAGTTCCAGTCCATGCCGACGGCCGCCATCTCGGGGCGGTGTTGCTGGCCTTCGACGGCGCGTTCGAGTTGACGTCGCAGAAGCGTGCCTTCTTGGCGGCCGCGGGACGGATCCTGGGCAGTGCCGTGTATCGCTGGCAGGTGGCCGGACGGGAACGTGAGCTGGGTGCCTTGCAGGAGCGGCGTCGGCTGGGGGATGAGCTCCATGTCGACCTCGCCCAGCAGCTCTCGGCGTTCGGCCTGCGGGTCGAGGCGCTCAAGCTCGACGTCGCGGCGTCCGGTTCGGCAATGCTGATGGACGATGTCGCGGTCCTGGCTCAGCTGGCGGACGGGCTCAAGAAAAGCCTGCGCCACCAGATGCTGGGGCTCCGCTCCGACGCCGGGCTGATCGATGGGCGCCTCACCGCGAGGGTGCGCGAGCATCTCGACAACTTCCGCAGTCAGCTGAGCATTCGGACCCACTTCGTGTGCGAGAATCCCGCGGCCGTCGACGCCGTCCCGCTGACCGTGGCGGCGCAGTTGGTGCGCGTACTGCAGGAGGCCCTGACGAACGCCCACATCCATGCCCACGCCGGCGCGGTCACGGTGCGCATCTTCACCGCGAGGACCAGGGTCCGCCTCGAGGTGCAGGACGACGGCAACGGGTTCGATCCCCGCAGTGTGCCCGATTCCCGGTTGGGTCTGCGCATCATGCGCGAGCGGATGGAACAGATCGACGGGAGCCTGGCCATCGTCGCGGTGCCAACCGGAGGCACCCTGGTGGTGGCCGATGCGCCGCTCTCAGCCACCGCACCGGGCCTGCGCCGGGCCGCGTCGACCGTAGGGCGGAGGCATTGACGTGAAAGGTCCAACATCGGTGCTGGTGGTCGATGATCACGCCCTGTTCCGTGACGGGCTGACGTCGCTGATCGGCCGCTGGCCCGACTTCGAGGTGATCGGCACCGCCTCCGATGGGGCTGAGGGCGTCCAGCTCGCGCGCACGCTGAAGCCGACGATGATCCTGATGGACGTCCGCATGGAACCCATGGGCGGTGTTGAGGCCACCCGGCTCATCTGCCAGGCGGATCCTGACGTCACGGTGGTGATGCTGACCATGTCGAACCTCGGCGAGGACATGTTCGAGGCCCTGCGGAACGGTGCGCATGGCTATGTGAGCAAGGACGAGCCCGCCGATCGGCTGCACGGTCATCTCGCCGCGGCGATGCGCGGTGAGACGGCGCTCTCGAGTGCTCTGGCGGCGCAGGTGCTGGCCGAGTTCGCAGCACCCCGGGGGCGCCCGAACGCACCGACTCCCCGAACGGCCGAGACGCTGACGGGCCGGGAGCGCGACGTCCTGCGGCTGTTGGTCGACGGCTTGTCGAACGAGGAGATCGCCCACGAGCTGCATCTGGGCGAGGCGACGGTGAAGAAGCATCTGGGGCGCGTGATGGCGAAGCTCCACATGCGGAACCGAGTGCAGTTGGCCGTCTACAGCGTGCGCCAGGGCATCGTCGACTGACCGTGTGGCATACCCCTGGGGGGTAGCCACTCGGCTACTGAGGTGCAGCCGATGGGTGCTAGCCGCTGACCGAGAACCCCGCGAGAGTGGGGGTCGGGACGGGAGTCGACGCCGCTTTGTCGCGCGCGGCGTGAGTCGAGCCGAGGCGC
>JBAVLA010000098.1:0-4114 GCA_049688595.1 Candidatus Nanopelagicales bacterium
GGCCACGGTGGGGGTCAGCACGCCCGATCCTCTGGTTCCGTGCCGCCCTTGAGCCTGAGCACGGCCCAGCCGGGATCCGGCAGGTAAGCGGTCTTGACCACGGTGTACTGCAGCTGCTCGCGCACGCCGGGCCGCCGCGTTCCGTCGGCAAGAACGTCCGTAACGTCGGTGGCATCGATGCATGCCCGCAGGACCACCGTGGGTGGATCGGCCTTCAGCTTGACCGACTCCGGCTCGGCGGAGACGAGCACTAGCTGCACTCCCGCGGGCTCGGATCGGATCCCCTGCCGCACCCCGAGGGAGACCGCAGTGCGATCCTGGTCGAGCAGGTCGCCGGTCGCGTAGTTGTCCAGGTCATTGATCCGGGTGCGCGCGCCGCTGTAGAGGTCGGTGATGGTCTGGCGGTAGGCCATCACCACGTCGGTCGCCTGCGCGAACGCCTCCTCTTGGGCCGCGGTGAGGGTAGACGTTGCGGACGGGCTGGGAGAACCTGGCGTCGCGGTGCTGGTCGTGGCGGATGCCGATGGTGTCGGCGAACCGCTCCCCTGAGGCGCGGGCTCGCTGCGGCACCCGGCGAGGAGCATCCCGGAAGCGAGAAGCACCGTGAGGGCAAGTGGGCGGGAGGGTCGCATCTCGTGCTCCTAGGGTGCGGTGGGTCGTTCGACGGGGCCGGTGGCCGCTTGTCGGACGGGCAGGCCGGCGATGCCCGGGACGAGGCTGATCGCCCGGCCAGTGACGGTGACGGTGACTGACGTCGAGCCGCGGTCGGCGGCGGCCCGCCGATCGGTGAGCCAACCATCGGCTCCCGCGCGGTCGAGGAAGTCGGCTGCGTGGGCAACGCCGGCCTGGCTGCTGCCGCGCAAGACGCTAGCCGAGCGCAGTCCTTCCTGGGCGGCTGTGAGAGCCAGGGTGCGCGCGTGCCAGTAGATGCCCGCCTGGACGATGAGCAGGATCAGCGCCATGACTACGGGGAACACGACTGCGAGTTCCAGGCTGGCCGAGCCGCGCTCACCTGCCAGCCGGGGTTCGGCTGCCGGGGGATGAGGTGGGCGCGGCTCGGCGGTCATTGGATCTGGTCTGCGCGGCTCGTGATGGCACGGACGATGACGGCAGCCAGGGCCACCGCGGCAAGGAACAGCGCGGAGGCGATGACGGCGGTCTCCAGCGTGAGGCCACCTTCTTCCCGGCGCATCCGGGCTGTCGCACGCTGTCGTCCCTCGGTGAGCAGGACGGCCAGGGTCACGTAGGGGGCGAGGAGCACGTCGCCACGCCTGGACGAGCGTCGTGCGGTGCGCGAGGGGGCCATGAGTGGGTCTCCGATCTGTTGGGGGTGGGATCAGGTGGTGGTCAGGACCCGGAGGACTCCGGGTCCGGCGAGCATGGCGAGGTAGACGACGGCGAGAAGGGCGCCGGCAACCCACATCCGTTCGCCGGCGGAGTTGGCGGCTGCGTGCTCATCTTCGGAGAGCGCCGTTCGCAGGGCCTGGGAGCGGGCTGCCAGAGTCTCGGCGACCGAGGTCGACTGCTCCCCGGCGAGGCGCATGATGTTCGCGAGGTCCTCGAGCTGGGGTACTGCGATGTCACTCGCGGTGGCGTCGAGCGCGTCCCACGGCGGGACGCCGGCCCAGCGCGCGGTCGAGAGCGTAGTGCGCAGGCGCAGGAACGTGGGGTTGTCTGCTGCTTCTGCTGCGGACTCCATAGCCTCGGCGGTGCCCGCACCAGAGCGACGTTCCAATGTGACCAGGTCGATGTAAGCGACGAGGGCTCGCGTGAAGTCGAGCCTCGCTTCGGCAGCGCGGTCGCGCACGGATCCGTCCGCGATGGCCAGGAACACCGCACCGGTGGCAAGACCGGCAACGGCGGGTATCGCCCAGGGCAGTGGCATGCCGACGGCCGCGAGGACGAGGTTGGCAAGCGCAGGGAACGCTAGCCCGTAGGCCCCGGCCATCATCCGGCGACCGGTGTGCGCGACCCTGTTGACGCCGAGGATGGCGAAGTCCGACTCGGGGACCCGGGCACGTGCCAGCAAGGGGAAGCGATTGATGGCCCACAGGCCAAGGCGAGTCGTCAGGCCTGCGGTGCCAGGCCCTCCAGTTGCCGGCACGGCAGTCATGGCTGAGAACGCCGCCCCGAGGTCGGGGGCTGCAGGGGTCAGGCCGCGCACGATCAGGGCGAAGCCAAGCCCCATCAGCCCGCCGAGGGCCAGTTGCAGCTGCAGCGCGGTCATCCGCGGACTCCGATCGTGAGCGTGGAATCGACGATGAGCCGGGAAGGCGCCCGCGGGGTGCCGAGGCGGCGCATCCACAGGAGTGCGCCCACGTAGCAGGCCAGCAGAAGCGCCAGCACCAGTGAGCCGAGCAGGGTGCGGTAGGGGGCGACGTACGTGCCCGTGGCGAACAGCCCGCCCATGACGAGCAGGGTGATCGCCGTGACGGCCCGGGTGGTGGTGCGCAGCTTGGCCCGCTCCGCCTCCACGGAGCGACGGATGGACACCTCGTGGGCCACCGATCCGGCGAGTGACTCGAGGATCGCCGCGAGTCCCTGGCCGCGCTTCGTGGCCGCCCGGGTCAGGGACAGCACGATCAGGTCGGCCGTGGCGTCATTGAGCTGGTCGGCGAACCACCGCAGTGCCTCGGGGGTGGGTGTCCGTGCGCGTAGTCGGGCGGCCAGGCCGGCGACTTCGGTGGCGATGGGCGTCGGTGCTGATCGGGCCGAGGTGATCAGTGCCTGCTCCAAGCCCACACCCACGGTGAGGACGCCGGCCAGCGACCGGGTCCATTCCTGCAGCGCCTCGAGGCGTGCGATGGCCGAGGCCGGGGCCGGCGGTCGAAGCAACGCCGGTACCCCTACAACAAGGAGCGGCACCACGGGCACAGCCACGAGCCACCCTGTGACCAGCCAGACGAGCAGCCCTCCGGCCAAGCCGGCGACGAGCGGCCTCCGGTTGGCCGGGAGCAACACCGCCCAGTTCACAGTGCGGCGGTGCGGATGAGCATCAGGCCGAGCCGGCCCGGAGTCGCGGCGTCGGAGCCCGAGGGCCAGCAGCAGGACCCCCAGGGTGAGGGTGGCGCCGGCCAGCGCCGCCACGACTGTCATCGGACACCACCCAGGAATGGTGCAGGGTTGAATCCCTCAGCAGTGAGTTGGTCCAGCAGGTGCCCGGGAGTCGGCGGTGACGTGCGAGCCGGCTTCCATCGCGCAGGTGACCAGCCGTTCGATCGCGGCCCGGGCGTCGGTGGCGTGGGTGGTGGACATCGATCCGGCGCCGGACTGCATTGCCCGGAACATGGCCAACACCTCCATGCCACGCACCTCGCCGACGAAGAACCGCTCGAGGTTGAACCGGAAGCTGCCGTACGTGAGGTCGGCCAGCGTGATCTCGCCCGCCATCGCCCCGTTCGAGGTGCGTTCGCCGGACCCGGGGCGGGCCTCGAACTCCACGAGCCGGTGGTGCCGGCCGGTGGAGTGAAGGTGCAGCTCCCGCTCGGTCTCCAGCGTGCCGACCCGCTCCCACGGGTCGAGCTCTGAGGCCAACGCGCGAAGCAGCGTCGTCTTGCCCACCCCTTGGGCGCCGGACAGCACGATCGAGCTGCGGGCCCGGACGGCCGCGGCCAGCAGGTCGGCGAGCACCGGGTCCAGGCTCCCCCGCTTAACCAGCTCGTCGAGTGTCACCGTGGACAGCCGATGCAGGCGGATCACCACGGCCGGCCGGCGGGTCACCCAAGCCGCCGCTGCGAGGCGTGCTCCGCCGGGCAGCTCGAGGTGCAGCTGCGGGTGGGCGTGGGAGAAGGGGCGCGCGCCACCCGTCGCCCGCGCGCCGATGTGTTGCAGCAGCTCGATCAGTTCCTCATCGTTGTCGGCGACGGGCGCTGCTCGCTCGACCCGCCCGTCGGACAGCACGAGGACAACCGGCTCGCTGCCGGTGACCTCGATGTTCTCGACCATCGGATCGTCCACCAGCGGCTGTAGTCGGCCGAGGCCGAGCAACGAGTCCACGACCGCGCGCACGAGGGCGGCTTGGTCGGCGCCATCCGGCGCAGGCTGCCCAGCGGCCATGGCGTCGGCTGCGTGAGCGGCCACCAAGTCGGTTGCGATCCGGAGGGCGGCCGTGGGC
>JBAVLA010000099.1:0-3144 GCA_049688595.1 Candidatus Nanopelagicales bacterium
CTCCCAGAGGATCAGGACGGCCGTCACCAGGGCGAAGCCGAACCCGAAATCCTCGATCGGGGAGTCGAGGCCGAACCTGATTCCCGTCAGGTGCCCGGGCGCATAGAGGACGATCGGGTCGTTCAGCTTGGTGAGCCAGCCGTCGACGAGCACCTGGAAGGCGAACACGATCACGATCGTCAGCCAGTACTGGGCGGTCGCGAAGATCCCGGTCTTCGCCCAGAGCACCTCGACCAGCACCACGACGGCACAGGCCACGACCGTGGCGATCGTGTACTCAAGCATGGTGGTGTCCCGGGATTCCGCTGCCTGGCCGGACGGCCGGAGCGGGCGTCGAGGCGTGCTCGGGCTCTGGTCGTGGCCCGTCGGCAGGCTCCGACCGCGCGGCCCCACTTTGCGAGTCCGCCAGCTGAGCCCGTTCGACCCGCCGCCCCAGCACCGTCCCGACAGCCTCGTAGGTGAGCAAGCCGCAGATCGGGATCACCAGGAAGAACACCAGCTCCTCCAAGGGCAGCCCCCCGGGCAACAGGATCCCGGTGGTGTAGCGGGGGCTGTACCACCAGTGCCCGCGAGCGATCGCGATGACGTCCCACACCACGAACACGGCGGCGACCGGCAGCAGTGACCACAGCAGCAGTCGCCACCGGCGGTACACCCTGGCGTTGAGGACGAACTCCAGCGGCAGCGTGACCAGCAGGCAGCCGGCCATCACCAACAGGTACTGCCAGGCGTCCAGTTGCTCGATCGGCGTCATCACACCTCCCGGGGACGGGACGGTTCGCGCAAGGCCACCGCTCGTGCGGCATGGCCCCCAGAAGGACGGAGCATCGCGACAGCGGTGGCGGCCTTCCGCCAGGTGGGGACGCGGACGCGAGAGCTGAAGACGTCGTAGTCGGCCGCCTCGATCCGGTCGAGGATCTGGGCGTAGAGGTGCCTGGCGGTGGCGACGCAGCGCGCGGAACGGGGAGGCAGGTGCGGGATGCCCGCGTCCGCCTGGGCGTAGAGCTCTCGATTACGGGCGATCTCGAAACGCATCAGGTCACGCCAGGAGTCGTCGACCCGCTGCGACGCCGGATCCGCGCCGAAGCGCGCGAGGTCCGCCTGTGGTATGTACACCCTGCCGCGATCGAGGTCCTCGCCGACATCACGCAGGAAGTTGGTCAGTTGGAAGGCGAAGCCGAGCGCTCTCGCCGGCTCGACAGCGGCCTGGGACAAGGGCCGCAGCACCGGCAGCATCATCTCGCCGATCACGGCCGCGGAGCCTTCCATGTAGTCGCGCAGGTCGTCGAAGGTCTCGTAGCTGGTGGTGTCGAGGTCCATCGCCATGGCAGCGAAGAACCGGTCGAAGCATTCGGTCTCGATCCCGCAGGCCTGCACGGTGTCCGCGATCGCGGCCATCGTCGGGTCGTCGGGATGCCCCGCCACGGCGGCATCGAACCGCTGCCGGAAGGCCGCGAGCCGGGCGCGGGTGGCGGTCACGTCCCCGAGGGTGGCTCCCTCGGCGTCGACGATGTCGTCCGCCAGCCGACAGAGCGCGTAGACCGCGTAGACCTGCCGCCGCTGCTCGGGGGGCAGCAACAGCGCACCCCAGTAGTAGGTCGTCCCGAAGTCACGGGTCAGCCGGGCGCAGGCGGCGTAGCCGACGGCCAAGTCGGCGGGCGCCACGACGCTGGGGGCGGAAGGGCCTCCGGCGGGTGCGAGCGAGCGGCTCATGCGAGCACCCTCGCTTTGGCGTTCCGGCCGAGATAGGCCCGCACCCGATCGGCGGCCAACTGCCCGCTGATCACCACCATCGGCACGCCGACCCCCGGCGTCGTCCCGGTGCCGGCGAAGAACAGCCCAGGCAGGCGCGGCTCGTGGTTCTTGGGCCGGAACGGGCCGGTCTGGAAGAAGGTGTGAGCCAGGCTGAACGGCGTCCCCTTGGCCATCCCCTGCGCCTCCCAGTCCGCCGGGGTAACCAGGCGCTCGGTCACGATGTCGGTGGGGTAGCCGTTGGCCTGCAGGAAGCGGTGCAGCCGCTCGCGCATCGGCCCCGCTTCGTCCTTCCAGTCGATCGCCGCGCCCAGGTGCGGGACGGGCTCGAGGACGTAGAGGACGCTGTGTCCAGGCGGCGCCATGGACGGGGCGTCCAGGCTCGGGATGGTGACCAGGCGCGACGGGTCGCTCATCAGCTGCTGGGAGTCGATGAGTTCGACGAAGGAGGAGTCCCAGGCCTGCCCGAAGTGGATGTTGTGGTGAGCCGCGGCGGCGTTGGGTCGTCCGCGTACGCCGACGTGCCACACGACCGCCGAGGGTGAATACGTTCCGCGGCGGAACACCGCGGGCGGGGCCAGGTCCGGCAGCAGCTCGCGGTAGGCCGTCGGCAGGTCGAGGGTGACCACGACAGCGTCCCCCATCAGCGCCTCGCCCCCGATGCGGACGCCGGCGACCCGTCCGGACTGGTCGCGCAGAATGGCCTCGGCCGGGGTCTCGTAGTGGATCCGAACCCCGGCGTCGGTGAGCGCCCCCGCCATCGCGGACGGCACGGCGTGCATGCCGCCCTCGGGGAAGTACACCCCGGCGATCGAATCCATGTAGGTGATCACCGCGTAGATCGCCAGCGCGTCGGCCGGGGCCATCCCGGCGTACATGGCCTGGAAGGTGAACAGCCTGGTCAGCCGGTCGTCGCTGAATCGCTTGCCGACCGCCTTGCCGAGCCTGCCGAAGCCGCCCAACCGGAGCAGCGCGACCGCCTCCGCCGGACGGGAGAGCAGGTCGAGCACGGAGTCGAAGTTCCGCTCGATGAAGTGCGGCATCTCCAGGTGGTAGAGCTCCTCCAGCCACGCGACGAAGTCGCCGAACGCGGCGGCGTCGTCCGCACCGATCCGGGAGCGGATCTCGGCGGTGGTCGCCTCGACCGTGCCACGGACGTGCAATTCGGAGCCGTCGTGATAGACCGCCCGGTAGGCCGGGTCGAGTCGCTTCAGCGGGACGAGGTCGGTCAGGTTGCGTCCGATCCTGCCCAGGGCTCGGTCGATCAGGTGCGGCATGGTGAGCACGGTGGGCCCGGTGTCGAAGGTGAACCCGTCGTGGCGGATCGTGCCGTTGCGTCCGCCGGGCTCGTGCCCGCGTTCGACGATGGTGACGTCGTGGCCGTCCCCGGCC
>JBAVLA010000100.1:0-37632 GCA_049688595.1 Candidatus Nanopelagicales bacterium
GCGGCCAGGTGCGCGGTGGCCCGCGGCACCTCCTGCTCGACGAGCTCCGCGAGCAGGCTCCCCGTGGAGTCGAAGTACTGGTAGACGCTGGACCGAGCAAGTCCCGCCGCGGCCCCGACCGCACCGAGCGTGACCGCCTCCACCCCCTCGGTCGCGAGCAGGTCATTGGCCGCGGCGATCAGGGCGGCGCGACGCATCTGGTGATGCTCTGCCACCGTCGGCGCATCGATCCGCGGCATCGCCGCTCCTCTCCCGGACTGGAGTCAGGATACCCACACGATGTCGGCATCCCACTCGAGCACGACGCCCCCCCGGAGTTGGGTATCCGACGCAGTGTCGGTATTATCCCGACATCGCGTCGAGAAAGAGTTGGACATGACAGATTTGGTGGCGAACGTCGAGGTCGTGGCCCGCCGGCGATGGTGGGGCCTGGCCACCGTGGCACTGGGCGTGTCCATCATCATCATGGACGCCACAGTCGTGAACGTGGCACTCCCGGTGATCATCGGGGACCTGGGACTGACGTCGACTCAGGCCGAGTGGATGAACGCGATCTACTCCCTGGTGTTCGCGGCGCTGCTGCTTACCGTGGGCAGGATCGGCGACCTCCACGGGCGGCGACGCATCTTCCTGGTCGGGATCGTGCTGTTCACGCTTTCCAGCGTCGCTGCCGGACTTGCCAGCAGCGGCGAGGCCCTGATCGGGGCCCGGTTCGTGCAGGGCGTGGGCGCGGCGATGATCCTGCCCGCGACCCTGTCGACTGTGAATGCCCTGTTCACCGGCCGGGAGCGGGCGATCGCCTTCGCGGTCTGGGGCTCGACCATTGGCGGCATGGCCGCCCTCGGGCCATTGGTCGGAGGGTGGCTGACGACCTACTACACGTGGCGGTGGGCGTTCTGGATCAACATCCCGGTCGGCTTGATTGTGCTCGCTGGGATCCTCTGGGCTGTCCCGGAGACACGCGACGAGGAGGCCCGGCCCGGCCTGGACCTGGTCGGCGTGACCCTGTCCGCGCTGGGCCTGGGGGCCATCGTGTTCGCCCTCATCGAGGGCCAGAACTACGGATGGTGGCGCCAGGACGACGGCAGCATCTCCCCCGTCCCGATCGCGATAGCGGCCGGCCTGCTGCTCATGTGGCGCTTCGTGGTGACCCAGCGGGCCCGAGCCCGTGACGGACGCGTCATCCTGGTGGACCTCGATCTGCTGGGCGTGCGCTCATTCCGGTACGGATCCATCGCCGCCCTGATCGTCGCGCTGGGCGAGTTCGGCCTGCTGTTCACCCTGCCCCTGCTGCTGCAGAACGCCCTCGGGTACAGCGCCCTGGGCACCGGCTGGCTGATCGTGTCCCTGGCGTTGGGCACGTTCCTGGTGTCCGGGGCCACGCCCCAGTTCACCGCCCGGTGGGGTGGGCGCACAGTCGTGCGGGTCGGCCTGGGCACCGAGGCCGTGGCCGTGGCCGGTCTGGCGATCACGCTGTCGGCCGACATCAGCAGCTGGCTCATCGCCGCCTGGCTGTTCCTCTATGGCATCGGAGTGGGCATGGCCACCGCGCAGCTGACGTCGGTGATCCTGGCCGACGTACCCGTCAACGAGTCAGGTCAGGCCTCCGGGCTGCAGAGCACCTTCCGCCAACTCGGATCCGCGCTGGGGGTGGCCATCCTCGGCTCCCTGCTGATCGGCAGCCTCGGCGCCTCGACCGAGGCGCAGCTCACCGACGCCGGCATGCCCGAACAGGCCGCCGCGCAGGCCACCGAAGTGGTCACCTCATCGGCGGGCTCGGTCATCCCCACCCTGCAGGCCAACCCCGCCACGGCCGCGGCCGGCGACGCCGCCGCGACCGGGATGATCCAGGCCAGCAAGGCCACCACCGGGGTCGCCGCCGCGATCATCGCCCTCGGCCTGGCAGCCACCTGGGCCCTGCCACCAACACCACCGGCCCCTGCCGCACCGACCGCACCTGCGAAGCAGGACGCAGCCCCCCGTCCGGCCCGCCGGCGCGGGGGCAGCGCCTGAGTCCGGGCAGCCCGGTCCTCGGGGTCGAGGACGTTCCCGGTGCCGCGCTGGTGGTCCACGTCACGTCCGACGGGCAGGTCGGCTCAACTGAGCCCATGGCTAATGTGCGCAGGGGCCGGTGGAGCTGGTCGGTGGCATCGAAGACGTCCTCGGCGTCAAGGGTGATCAGGCCGCCGTTGGTGAAAGGGGAGGGCCTGACCCCGACGCACGAGGTGACCAGGCGCGGGTGCAGCGCCCGGATCCGCTCGACGGACAGCACGGCGGTCTGCGGGTCCAGCGACAGGCGCGGGTCGGGCAGCCAGGACCCGGCCGTGGCGATCGCACCGCAGGGCGTCGCCAGTGAAGGCGGCCCCGAGACGGTGCAGCACGATGCTGCCTGCCGTGTGGCCGGGCACGTGCACCACGTCCCACCCGGCCACGGAATCGCCGTCGCGTAGCACGTCGAAGTCGCGGATCAGCCGGTCGTCATCCCATCCGCCCATGCGCCCCTCCCCTCGAGGTCCGCCAAGTATCCCCTCGGCAGCGTCAGTCGATACTCGGCCATTCCTGGCCTCCACACGTGACCTGGGTGAATCAACGTGCCCCTCCGCCGGAGTCCTGGCATGTTCATTCGCAGGGTAGCGCGGGCGGATGTTGGCAGCCCTCGCGACAGAGTTCCCGAAGAAGGAAACCGAGCGACCTTGCCAGCTCGATCCAGGCTTCTCCAAGTTCCAGATCCGGACCGCAGTACACGTCCCGGCGGATCTCGATCATGATCGACGCCACGCGCGGATCGACTCCGTGGTGAGCCAGTGGTACGTACGTGCCCCGGAACGGTTCGTTGACCAGGCACTCGCCGATTGCGGACAGGGCATCCCGCGCGGCATCGGCCAGCCAGTCGGGGGTGTGGAAGTCGTCGACCCCCAGGCAGATCGGCGGGCGGGCGAGGTCCCCGTGCTGCTCGTAGGGCAGGGCGACGGCCGGATAGGAGTGGACGTCGATGATCACCGCCCTGCCGCAGGCGGCCAGCCGTTGATCGACGAGTTCGGCCAGGGCGTGTGCGTACGGATCGAAGTAGGTAGCGATGAGGAGCCGGTCGCGGTCGGGGTCGGGGTCTCGCAGCGGTGTGCGATGCGAGGTCGCCGTGTAGACCGCGCCCATGCCGACAGCCACCATCTCCTCCCGCTCGTCGGGGAACCGCTCGGGGTCCACCACGAGCCGGGAACAGCGGTTCACGAACTGCCAGGGGCGCCCGCCCGCCTCCCGTGCGGCGGCGCGGGCAAGGACGTCGGTGTGGGCGTCGGTCATGTGCCTGAGCTCGACCACCAGCTCGGCATCAGTCAGGAGGATCGAATCGCGCGCGTCGAGGGGGATCAGCGTGGCCGAGTGCGGGACGTGCAGGATCACGGGACAGTCCGGAGCCCCCGGCAGGATCTCGTGGCCCAGGATGCCCCGCTCAGACATCGAACGCCTCGCCGAAGCAGGGAACGTGGGGGCAGCGCCCCGGCCGGTCGGGGACGAACTGGACACGATGGCTCCACTGGAGGACCTCGTCGGGGGCCTTGCCCTCGACGCCCTCCCCGCGGAGCAGTCCCACCACGCAGCGTGGATCACCGACTACGAGCGCTCCCGCAGCCGCCGAGCAGACCGGGAACCCGGCGACGAGCATCCAGGAGTCCCCCACCACCGGCGCCTCCGGGTCGCTGTGCACGATGGCAACTTCGCAGAACTGCGCGTCGGGACAGTCGGCGAACTCCACGAGGAAGCCGGCTTCGTGCTCCTGGTCAGGCGCGAGCGACGGCACGTCGACATGCGCTCGGCGCTCCTGGTCGTGCAGGGTAGCGGGTCCGACGCCACCCCGGGTGGCGATGATCCGGCACCGGTCCAGGATCGCCACCTCGGCAGAGAAGGCATTCCCCGGAACGTCCACCAAGCCGGTGCGGATCGGATCCTGCCCGCGCAGCGTGACACGGATGTCGGCGATCCCCGGTGCGAAGGTCGTGGCCCCGACCGTGGCACGGCAGTGCAGGTCGAGGGAGGCGGTCGAGTGCACGGGCTCGTGGAGGTGCAGGGGCAAGGGATTCCTCTTGATCGAAGGGCGATCGGCTTGTCCGGCCCAGTTGGCTGGACACGGTCCATGGTCGCCGTCGGGTGTGACACAAAGCGTCGATCGGAGCGTCCGGCAACTCGGCTGCCCCCGCGACGGGTCGGAGAGCGGGGCGGGGGCCAGCCCCGCTGACGCAGGTGTGTCAGGACTCCCGCGCACCATCGGGGTGTGCCGGTTTGGCGACCCGCCAGTCCGGGCAAATCCGATGCATCTGACCTTCTTCGGGGAGCACCCGTGCAGCTGATCGAACAGACCATCGTCTATTCCGCGTCCGACCTCGTCCTCGCTTCGGAGTGCGAGTTCGCCGCCGCCCGGCGTATCGACGAGACGCTCGGGCTGCTGCCCAGGGCCGAGTTGCCGACGGATGAGCTGATGGAGCGGGCCGCGCGGCTCGGCGACGTCCACGAGTCGCGGCTGGTCGACACCTTCGTGTCGCAGCACGGGGAGGGGCCGACCGGCGTGGTCCGGATGCAGCGCCCGCGGTTGGGCAGCCTCGAGGCCCTGCGTGCAGGCCAGGCGGACACGGTCGAGGCCGCGCGCGGCGGTGCCGCGGTCATCGCCCAGGCGGTCCTGTTCGATGGCACCCTGGTCGGCTACGCGGACTTCCTGATCCGCCAACCCGACCGGTCCTGCGCGGTCGCCGACGCCAAGCTGGCGCGGCGCGCCAAGGTCCGCGCCCTGCTGCAGATCGGCGCCTACCACGACCTCGCGATCACCGCGGGTATCGAGGTCTCGGACACCGGACTGCTGCTTCTCGGCAGCGGGCAGGTCACCGAGCACCTGCTTCCCGAGATCGTGCCCGTTGTCCAGGAGCGCCGCGCGCACCTCGACACCCTCATCGCGCAACGCCGGGCATCGCAGGAGCCGCTTGCCTGGCGTGCGCCCGGGATCAACGCCTGCGGCCGGTGCGCGGCCTGCCGAACGGAGGTCGAGGCCTTCCGCGACGTCCTGCTGATCGCCGGGATGCGCATGACGCAGCGGGCGAAGCTGGAGGCGGTAGGGATTCGGACCATCGACGACCTCGCCGGCGCCCAGTTCGGCGTGGCCCCGGATGCCGAGGCCACCCACAAGCTCCCGACTGGCATCGCAAGGTCGACCCTGGCCGGCCTGCAGGCGCAGGCACGACTCCAGGTGCGGCAGATGGCGGCGGAGGCAGCCGCCGATGCTGCCGGAGAGGCACCTGCGGGGACGCCGGTGGAGTTCGAGGTGATCGACCCGGCTGCGCTGGCCGCGATCCCCGCCCCATCCGAGGGCGACATCTTCTTCGACTTCGAGGGCGACCCGCTGTGGCAGGACCCTGAGGGCCGGTTCGGCCTGGAATACCTGTTCGGCGTCGTCGAGGCGCCGACGGGTAACGAGCCGCCGAAGTTCGTGCCCTTCCTGGCGCACGACCGGTCCCAGGAGCGGCAGGCGCTCATCGACTTCATGGCCTATGTGACCAAGCGCCGCGCACAGTGGCCGGAGATGCACATCTACCACTACGCCTCCTACGAGCGCACCGCCCTGAAGCGCCTGGTCGCCCAGCACGGCGTCTGCGAGGACGAGTTGGACGACCTGCTGCGGGCGACCGTCCTCGTGGACCTGTTCCCGATCGTGACGCGCTCGATCCGGGTCTCGCAGCCCTCGTACAGCCTCAAGAAGCTGGAGCCGCTCTACATGGGCGACCAGTTGCGCAGCGGGGACGTGAAGGATGCCGGCGCCTCGGTGGTGGCGTACGCGGAGTACTGCGCCACGCGTGATGCCGCGGAGCGCGCGGGGTCGCCCGACGAGGCTACGGCGATCCTGGACGGGATCCTGGACTACAACGAGTACGACTGCGTCTCGACGCTGGGCCTGCGCGGATGGCTGCTGGCGCGTGCCGGGGAGCACGGCGTGGCGCCGGCTGGACATGGGCTGTCCGAGCAGGAGTCGACCGTCTCCGAGTCCGCAGCTGCCGAGGCCGCGCTGGCCGAGCCGCTGCTCGCCTGGGCCAGCAGCGACGGGGAGCGCACGGACGCCCAGCGCGCCGTGGCCCTTGTCGGCGCGGCTGTCGGCTACCACCGGCGCGAGGACAAGCCGTACTGGTGGGGGCACTTCGAGCGCCTGACAGCTGATCTGGAGACGCTCGACGGCGATCGCGACACCTTCGTCGTGCGCGAGGCGCGCGTGATCGCGGACTGGCACAAGCCGGCAGGTCGCGCCCGCAACCACCGGCGCGTCCTCGAGCTCGTTGGCGAGATGCCGACGGGCTCGGAACTCGAGCGGCAGACCGAGCCGGTGTCCCTCTACGCGCAGGCCACTGAGGCCATGGACTCCAGTGCCGACCCGCTTGCCCGCGGCTGGCGCGAAGTCGAGGTGGATCGCAGCGCCACCCGCACGGATGCCCTGGGCCGCACGGTCCTCACGGTGACCGAGTCCGTTCCGCCGGCGAAGGTCTACGACCAGCTGCCGGTGGCGCTCGGTCCCGCGCCGGGTCCGGCGTCGGGCACGATCCGCACGGCCCTTCACGAGGTGGCGTCCCAAGTTGCCGCGGAGCTGGCCGGCTGCACCCCGGATTCACCCGAGGCGGTCGCCGCGCTGCCCTCACCCGCGGCGGACCTGCTGCTGCGGCGGGCACCCCGAATGATCGGGCTCGACGGCCTTCAGCCGGTGACCGACGGGCGGTTCGTCGACCCGATCCTGCGCGCGGTCCTGGCGCTCGACGGCTCGACGCTGTCAGTGCAGGGCCCGCCCGGCACCGGCAAGACGTACGTCGGGTCACACGTGATCGCCCGGCTCGTGAACGAGCACGGCTGGCGCGTGGGCGTGGTGGCCCAGAGCCATGCCGTGGTGAACCACATGCTCGACAAGATCGTCGAGGCTGGTGTCCCTGCCGAGCGCGTCGGCAAGAAGGACGCGCCGGATCGTGCTGCCTGGACCAGCCTCGCCAGCAACGGGCATGGGGCCTTCCTAGTTGAGCACGCCGACGCCGGCTGCGTCCTGGGCGGAACCGCATGGGACTTCACCAACACCAGAAGAGTCCGGCGCGGTGAGCTCGACCTGCTCGTCGTCGACGAGGCCGGCCAGTACTCGCTGGCGATGACGCTGGCGTGCTCCGTCGCCGCTCA
This sequence comes from Candidatus Nanopelagicales bacterium, assembly GCA_049688595.1. GTDB lineage: Bacteria > Actinomycetota > Actinomycetes > S36-B12 > CAIYMF01 > Prado023. The sequence goes on from JBAVLA010000100.1 coordinate 7,186, forward strand.
GCGGCTGCTGCTGCTCGGCGACCCGCAGCAGCTGCCGCAGGTGAGCCAGGGCGCGCATCCTGAGCCCGTTGACGTCTCGGCGCTCGGCTGGCTGTCGGACGGGCAGACGCTGCGCCCCGACCTCGGCTACTTCCTCGACCTCTCGTGGCGGATGCACCCGGATCTCACCGAGCGGGTGTCGGTGCACTCCTACGAAGGTCGGCTCGAGTCCAAGGAGCCCGAGACCACCGCGCGAGCCATGCGCGACGCGACAGGGGCCGAGGTGCCCCCCGGTGTGCACGCCGTGGTGGTACCCCACTCCAGCAACTCAACCCGGTCGGTCGAGGAGGCCGCCCGCATCGTGCAGCTCGTCCGCGAGGCCCTGACCTGGCGGTGGACCCCCAGCGACGACGCCCCTGAGCGACCGATGGGGCCTTCGGACGTGCTCGTAGTCGCGCCGTACAACGCCCAGGTGGCACTGCTGCGCGCTTCGTTGGCGGAAGCCGGGTTCGTTGGCGTGCAAGTCGGCACGGTCGACAAGTTCCAGGGCAGGGAGGCACCCGTCGCAATCGTCTCGATGACGGCCTCTGCGCCTGCGGACGTGCCGCGCGGCATGGACTTCCTGCTCTCGCCGAACCGCGTCAACGTGGCCGTCTCGCGTGCGCAGTGGCGCGCAGTCGTGGTGCGCTCCGAGGCGCTGACAGACTTCCTGCCGGCGAGCCCCGAGGGACTGGGGATGCTGGGGAGGTTCCTGGGGCTCCATCGACCGCACGGCGACCACGACAAGCACGCGGTAGACGGGAATGACGCTCACAGAGCACTCCGCGGACGAGGGCCACCACCGGCCAACTCCGCCAGGAGCCCGGAGTCACCGACGAGCGGTGGTTCGTGATGTTCGGGGGCTCGGGGGGCTGGAGGCCCCAGAGGGCCCGAATCGCCGTAGGCGTGGTGTGTCTCGTCGTCGCAGGGCTGGACACTCGGTGTTCCCACCACGGCAGGTCGCACCCGATGGCGGCGGGGGTGGGATTTGAACCCACGGTGAGTTGCCCCACGGCGGTTTTCAAGACCGCTGCCCTAGGCCGCTAGGCGACCCCGCCCCAGCCAGCCACCCGAGGGGCAGGTCGCTGGCTGATGACATTGTCGCTCACGCGATCCGGCGACGGACGGCCACCCCCGGTTGGGGGAGCCCGACGTCCAAGCCCGTGCCGGCGGGGGGCGCTCGTTCTTCGGCCGCGGGCACCAAGCCGGAGGCGTCACGATGCGGCGTTGCGCCGATCCGCCCCTGCTGCCCATGCCCGGGTTGGCGCGTCGGGCTCAGGGATGCCGAGCCCGCGCACCCATAGCTGGGTGAGTGTGCGAATCGCGAGTACCTCGTCCGCAGCCTCACCGCGGCCATGCAAGCGCTCGCCCCGATCAGCCCAGTGCGAGGCGAACCCCTCGGCCATCCCGCAGAGCGCGGCAGCGGCGGCATTCGGGTCCAGGTCGGGGCTGGCCACGCCGTCGGCCTGGAACTTGCGGATCACCACCGCCACTCGCGCGACGTGAGTTCGCCACAGATCGAGCAGCAGGTTGGCGAACCGCTCGTCCCGGGATGAGGCCTCCTCGGCTGCGCGAAGCATCAGGGCATTGCGACGGTGCGCCTCGAGATAGGCGCGGTTCGCCGCCTCGACCCCGGCGTGGGGGCTCCGGGTGACCGCCACGCCCATCGCTGCCTGCAGGTCCGTGCGCACGTGGTCCAGCACGCCCAGCAGCACATCCTCCTTGGAGTCGAAGTAGGTGTACACGGTCCCGTGTGCCACGCCGGCAGCCTCGGCGATGTCGCCCATCCGGGTCGCGGCGAACCCCCGATCCGCGAAGACGTCACGGGCGGCGGCGACGACCCGGGCGCGGGTGGCCAAGCCGCGTGCGGTGAGCTCGCCCATGAGCCTTACGCTACGAACAACCTGACGCGGGCGTCAACACATCGCGGGTCCCCGTCGCCGTCGTGACTTGCGACCCTACTCGCCACCCTCAGCGAACTCCTCACTGTCGTAGACCTCGATCCTGGTCCCCGCCGACCAGTGGCCCGGGGCCAGGCCGGCCTTGCGCCACAGGGCTGCGAGGAAGGCTCGCGGCTCCTGGAGGTCGCGCCACACTGCGGGCAGGAACGTCGCCCGGTGCCCATCGTCGGACACCACCAGGCCGCTGCCCCTGGGCACCCGCGCCAGCAGGTCGTCGTACCCTGAACAGGGGAACGGCCGGGATGGCGTGAGCACCGAGATGTCGATGACCATCCCCTCGGCGCGGTCGCGGGTCAGGGGCGGGAAGCGCGGATCGCGGAATGCCGCGTCGAACGCGTGCTCGGCGACGTCGGCGACGAGCGCCTGGACCGCAGTGAGCGAGCCGATGCAGCCCAGGAGTTGACCGCGCGGGGACCGGAGGGTCACGAAAGCCGCACCCGGGGCAAGCAGCTGGCGGTCCCATCCGTGCGGCTCGAACCGCGGCCGACGACCCGTCTCGAGCGCGTCCTCGATAGTCCGGCGGGCCAGTGCGAGGAGTTGCGCACGCTGCGCCGCTGAGATCGTGTTTGCCGGCACCGACTCGTCAGCCTCTGCGGAGCCAACCGCGGCCCGGCCCGCCTCCGGGAGGCCCTCACCCTGGGCACCCGGATCGCCAGCCACTTGGACGAAGGCGATCGCGGAGTAGCCGACGACCCGGTCGCGGTCACCGGCCGTGTCCCCGGAGTTGCGCGCATCCAGCAGGCGCGCCGTCCAGCCGTTCGCCGCCGCGGCCCGCAGCAGGCCCCGCAGCGGATGCCGGCCGCAGGCGTCCCAGTCGCCGATGCCGTCGGCATTCCGGTCGAGAATGGCGCGGATGGTCCTCGCGTCGCGTGCGATCGCGGCCTCATAGTCCATGTAGTGAGACAGATCGGTGGACACCACGATGAGGGTGCCGGGCAGCTCGGCGCACCGCGTGATCAATGCGGCAACCTCGTCCGGGATGTCCGAACCGACCAGCAGGGGAACTAGCCGCCACCCCTCCTTGAGCACGCGCTGGAGGAACGGCACCTGCACCTCGAGGCTGTGCTCCGGTGCGTGCGCAGTGTCCGCCGGGTGGACGGAGCCGAACCGCTCTCGCAGGTCGGCCGCGACCTCCCCGTCCAGCGGCACGTCACCCAGCGGCGTGCGCCATGCCCGCGCCGAGCTCACCCCGATGCCGTCCACGGGGATGAAGTGAGCGGGGCCCAGAAGGACGACACGCTCAACGGTGCTCGCGTCGATCGCGGCGTAGGAGTAGGCCGCGATGGGACCGGAGTAGATGTGCCCAGCGTGGGGCACGACAATCGCCTTCAAGGCGCCGCCCACCGGCGTCACGCCGGCAGCACGCGCCTCCTCGAGGTACCCATCAACCTCTGCAGCCAGCCGGTCGGCACCGCCGGTGTAGAAGCGGCCGGCCACCGCCGCCTCCCGGATGGCACCCGTCCGGCCCTCGCTCGCGCTCATCCGCCTCATCCCATCACTCCCGAGTTCGGCCGATCACCGAGTCTGCAGCCGAATCGGACGACTCGATCACCGGAATGGACGCGCACCAGGGCACAAACCTACTCGAGCTCATCGCACCACGTCTTCGATGCGCACCGGGAGCCGACGGCGACCCCAGCGGCCTGCAGGCCCGTTGTACACACCCGGGATCGCCCGCCCACATGCCTTGCAGTGCCCCGAATCGTCCAGCCGGTAGGCCTTGATGTCGTACCAGTCGCGTTCGATCACGGCTGCGCCGCAGCCAGGGCAGAACGTCGTGTCGCCGGCGCGGTCGTGGACGTTGCCGGTGTAGGCGAAGCGCACGCCGTTGCGCATCGCGATGCTGCGTGCCCGGGACAGCGTGGCGGCCGGGGTCGCCGGCAGGTCGAGCATCTTCCAGTCCGGATGGAAGGCGCTGAAGTGCAGCGGCACGTCCGGCCCGCAGTGCTTGACGACCCACTTGGTCAGGGCGTCGATCTCGTCGTCGGAGTCGTTGCGCCCCGGGATGAGCAGGGTGGTCAGCTCCAGCCACGTGGAGGTCTGCGTGGCGACGTACTCGATGGTGTCGAGGACGGCCGCGAGCTCGCCACCGCAAACCCGGTGGTAGAACTCCTCGGTGAAGCCCTTCAGGTCGATGTTGGCCGCGTCCATGTGCTTGTAGAACTCGACGCGGGGCGCTGGGTTGATGTAGCCCGCGGTCACGGCGACCGTGCGCACGCCGAGCGCTCGGCACGCGACCGCAGTGTCGATGGCGTACTCGGCGAAGATGACCGGATCGTTGTACGTGAAGGCCACGCTGGCGCAGCCCAGTACGTTCGCGGCCTTGGCGATCTGGGCCGGCATGGCGGCATCGGCGAGCGTGTCGATGTCCCGGGACTTCGAGATATCCCAGTTCTGGCAGAACTTGCAGGTCAGGTTGCAGCCAGCGGTCCCGAAGGAGAGCACCGACGTACCGGGCAGGAAGTGGTTCAAGGGCTTCTTCTCGATGGGGTCGACGCAGTACCCCGAGGAGCGCCCGTAGGTCGTGGAGACGATGGCATCACCCTCGCGGGCCCGCACGAAGCACAACCCACGCTGGCCCTCGTGCAGGCGGCATTCGCGCGGGCAGAGGTCGCACTGCACCCGGCCGTCGTCGAGCATGTGCCACCACTTCGTCGGCCAGGTGGACCCCAAGCGCTCGCTGCGACTCAACGAATCCGTGCTCATGCTTCCAGCATCCTCCGGATCGCAGCGGCGCGCCACCAGCGCACGCCCCAGGTCCCACGGCAAGAACTCGGTGGCCTGTTGTCGTTCTTGCGACCACAACCCACCAAGTTCGTGGCACCTGGCCTGACTCACCTACGACGACGGGGCCGGTGCGTGGCTAGGGTGCCGATGTGAGCCGATCCCCCCGATCGCGCACCGTTAACGTGACGGCTGACGACGCACTGGGCACCAGCGACATGACCGACCTGATCGCCCGGCTCGCCCGTCGAGAGGTGACGCCCGCCCTGCTGCGGGCAGCGGCGATGGCCCGGGCGCAGGCCGCCAATCCGCACCTCAACGCGCTCACCCAGTGGTTCCCCGCGCCCGTGCGCACCGAGGTGCTGGTGGCCGAGGACGCCCCGCTGGCCGGCATCCCCACGTTCCTGAAGGACAACGAGGAGGTCGCCGGATTCCCGACCACCCAGGGGTCCCGGGCCGTGATCGACCGCCCCGCGCCAGCCTGCTCGCCCGTGGTCGCCGCCTTCCTGTCGCTGGGCCTGGACCCCCTGGGCGCAACGACCCTGCCGGAGTTCGGGCTCACCGCGAGCACCGAGTCGACCCGGTTCGGCGCCACGCGCAACCCGTGGGACACCGGCCGCTCCGTCGGGGGGTCCAGCGGCGGCGCCGCGGCCCTGGTGGCCGCCGGGGTCGTGCCCATCGCGCACGCCAACGACGGCGGCGGGTCGACGAGGATCCCGGCATCCTGCTGCGGCCTGGTCGGCTTGAAGCCGACGCGCGACCGGATGCCGATCAACCCGATCAAGGCTCGCGTGCCGGTGCTGATCACAGCGCAGGGGGTGCTCACCCGCACCGTGCGTGACCACGCCACCTTCTACGCCCACCTGGAACGCGCCCTGCCGGTCGCCGGGCTGCGCCCGATCGGCCACGTGACGCGACCCGGGAGCAAGCGGCTGCGCATAGGGGTGTGCCTGACCGCCAGCAGCGGCCTGCCGATCAACTTGGCGACGCTGGCCTCCGCGCGCGCCGCCGCCGAGCTGTGCGCCGACCTGGGCCACCACGTCGAGGAGACCGGCCCGCCCGTGGCGGCCGGCTTCGGCCGGGACTTCCTGCGCTACTGGGCCCTGCTGGCCTTCGTGCTCCACCGCGGGGGCGCGGTGCTGTACGGCCGGGGGTTCGACGGGCGCCGCACGGAGGACGTGACCAAGGGGCTCAGCGCGCTGCTGGTCCGGCAGGCCGACAAGGTGCCCGGATCGCTGGTCCGCCTGCGGCGGCTGTCCGTCGAGCACGAGACCGCCTTACCCCAGTACGACGTGCTGCTCACCCCGGTCACTGGCTGCCCGGCTCCCCCGATCGGCTACCTCGGTCCCGACGTGCCGTTCCGGACCCACTTGATCCGGTTGATCCGGTTCGCCTCGATGACGCCGGTGCAGAACGTCTCCGGGTCGCCGGCGATCTCGCTGCCGCTGGGGCGGACGTCTGACGGCCGCCCGATCGGAGTCCAGTTCAGCGCTCCATTCGGACACGAGCGACGACTGCTCGAGCTCGGGCTCGAGCTGGAGCAGGCAGCACCGTGGCCAACGCTTCCGCCCGCGACGAGTTGACGTTCGCGTCAAGTGCGGGCCGATGGATCCCGCCTCCCGGGCGGCGCCCGTTCCACCACGGGATGGGCGATCCAGCGCGGGCGCCACGGTCGCCTGTGATGTACTGCCAAGTAGCACCCGTGGGTAACTGGATCCCGCCATTCGAAGCGAGCGATCCTTGCCCCATTGCCAAGCCTCACCCAGGAGTCGCCATGTTCTCCCCCGATCAGAGCCCGGACCGCGTGCGGGCCACCGCCGGCGCAGCGGCGCACCTCGGAGCCCTCGCCACCGAAGCCGGTGACATGTTCGTCACCTTGACCGAGGATGGCTCCGCCCTGCCCTCACTCCTGCCTCCGCCGACCCAGGACACGGTGTTCCTCGGAGAGGTCGCGGGCATCCGGTGCCTGGCCGACGCAGCAGCCCCAATTCCCTGGTGGCGCTGCCGGGTGACGCTCGCCTTCGGCGATGACGGCGTCACCTACGAGCTCTCCGAGCTCGATGAGGCCGAGGTGTTCGCAGCGCTGGCCAGCGGCCCCCTGCCGCGGTACTGGGCGCGACGCTGACCACGGTCCGGGCGGTCCAGGCCCGCCCGGTTGAGTCAGGCCGCCGACCGCCGGATGACCACGACCTTGTCCCCGGGTTGGAAGACGCGGACCGATGACTCGTCGAACCGGAGCACGTCGCTGCCACGGACCACGGCAAGGACGAGCTCGCCCTCCGACTGCACGTCTGCCGGCGCCCGCCCCAGCTCCGACCGCGTGATGTCGCGCTCGACCACTTCCAGCCCCCGGCCGGAGTCCAGCAGGTCCTCGACCATCTCCCCCACGGTCGGCGACAGCAGCGACATCCCAAGCAGGTTCCCCGCGGACTCCGAGGTCGTGATGACCCGGTGGGCGCCACTGCGCCGGAGCAGGTCGGCAGCCGAGGACTCCCGGGCCGCCGCCACGATCTTGGCATTGGGCGCCAGCGAGGAGACCCGCAGCGTCACCATGATCGCGGTGTCGTCCTGATCGGCGGCGACGATCACGCGCGCTGCCGACGGAACACCGGCGTCGAGCAGCACTCGCTCGTTGCGGGCGTCCCCCACCACGCCGGTGACCCCGGCGCGGGTCGCGTCTGCCACCGAGTACCGGTCGGCGGCGATCACGACCAGCGTGCGGGGATCGGCGCCGTTGGCCAGCAGCGTTCGCAGCGCCGCCTGGCCCTTCACGCCGAACCCCACGATGACTGTGTGGTCCTTCATGTGACTCCTCCAGCGGTTGACCCGGGACTTCTCCCGAGCAGCCCGGGTGAGCACCTCGATGGTCGTGCTGATCAGGACGATCAGGAAGACGAACCGGAGCGGGGTGATCACGAACACGTTCATCATGCGCGCGGGCGTCGACACCGGTGCAACGTCGCCGTACCCAGTGGTCGACAGCGTCACGGTGGCGAAGTACAGCGCGTCCGTCAGCGAGACACCGTCTCCAGCTCCGAGGTCCGCGTAGCCGTCCCGCTGCAGGTAGACGAGCAGCGTGGTGATCAGGATGCAGCCCAGGGCGATCGCAACCCGGACTCCCAGCGACTCCCGGGCGCTCAGCCGCGGCGGGAGCAGGACGCGCCGCCCGACGCTGTCGCGCTCGTCGAACAGGGTCCCCAACTCGGCCACGGGAGCAATCTAGCTGCCCAGTGGAAGCGTCGGACGGCCGGTGCGCGGGACGGCGCGCTGCGGGGGAACAATGTACCCATGATGATCGACGCCCAGCAGTCAGACGATCGCCCAGCCCAGGTCGTCATCATCGGCCCGGACGGCCAGCCGATCGCGACCGCGGAGGAGTCCAACGAGCCGTCCGTGGCCGATCTGGTCGAACAACCCGCAAAGGTCATGCGGGTTGGCAGCATGATCAAGCAACTGCTCGAGGAGGTCCGCTCAGCCCCGCTCGACGAGGCCTCTCGGAACCGCCTGCGCGACATCCACACGCGATCCATCAAGGAGCTCGAGTCCGGGCTGGCGCCAGAGCTGATCGAGGAGCTCGATCGGCTCTCGCTGCCGTTCAGCACCCAGCAGACGCCTTCCGACGCCGAGCTGCGGATCGCGCAAGCCCAGCTCGTCGGGTGGCTCGAGGGGCTCTTCCACGGCATCCAGACCGCGCTGTTCGCCCAGCAGATGGCAGCACGGGCCCAGTACGAGCAGATGCGCCGGGCCGCGATCACCGCCGAGGCGGCCCCCACCCCAAGCCCTGCCCAGGCCCAGGAGGGACACCGCCGCGGGACCACCGGGCCGTACCTGTAGCAGGGGCTTTCGTCGATCGCGAGGATCGGATGGTCGGACTCGGCTGCAGCCCAGGGTCACTCCCCTCGGTACCAACCCTGACCAGGGGCCTCGCCGCGTAGGCTGTGCCCTCGTGATCGACCTGCGACAGCTCCGTGACGACCCCGATCGGTTCCGCGACTCGCAGCGGGCGCGCGGCGAGGACGTGACCCTCGTGGACGAGCTCCTGGCCGCCGATCAGGCGAAGCGGACTGCCGGGGTGCGGTTCGACGCCCTTCGCAACGAGCAGAAGGGCCTCGGCAAGGCGGTCGCGCGCGCCGGCACGGCGGACAGGCCGGCTCTCCTGGCCCGGGCGAAGGAACTCGCCGACGCGGTGAAGGCCGCCGATGCCGAGCGCGCCGGCTCCACCGCGCGCGCCTACGAGCTGGTCCTGGCCATCTCCAACCTCGTGCACCCGGAGTCCCCCCGCGGGGGCGAGGACGACTTCCGCGTGGTCGAGGAGCGCGGGACGATCCGCGACTTCTCCGCAGAGGGGATCACCGTCCGCGACCACCTGGAGCTCGGCGAGCTGCTCGGGGCGATCGACGTCGAGCGTGGGGCGAAGGTGTCCGGCTCGCGCTTCTACTACCTGACCGGCATCGGCGCCCTTCTCGAACTGGCCCTGATCAACCTGGCGATGGCCCAGGCGACCGCCACCGGCTTCACGCCGATGATCCCCCCGGCCCTGGTGAAGCCTGCCGCGATGGAGGGCACTGGATTCCTGGGGCAGGCCGCGGAGAACGTGTACCGCCTCGAGGCCGACGACATGTACCTGGTCGGCACGGCCGAGGTCCCACTCGCGGCCTACCACTGCGACGAGATCCTCGAATCCGCAACGCTGCCGCGCCGCTACGCCGGCTACTCCCCGTGCTTCCGGCGGGAGGCCGGCAGCCACGGCAAGGACACCCGCGGGATCTTCCGCGTGCACTGGTTCGACAAGGTGGAGATGTTCGTCTTCGCCACACCCGAGCAGTCCGCGACCGAGCACGCCCGCCTCGTGGAGTTCGAGAAGCAGTTCATCGACTGCTTGGAGATCCCGTATCGGGTGATCGACGTCGCCACTGGCGACCTCGGGGCCAGCGCGGCGCGCAAGTTCGACTGCGAGGCATGGATCCCGTCGCAGGGTCGCTACCGCGAGGTGACCTCCACGTCGGACTGCACGACGTTCCAGGCGCGGAGGCTTCGGATCCGGGAGCGCACCGCCGACGGAGCAGTCCGGCCCCTGGCCACGCTGAACGGGACGCTGGTAGCCGTCCCCCGCACGATCGTCGCGATCCTGGAGAACCATCAGCTCGCCGATGGGTCGGTGCGCGTCCCCGCTGCGCTGGTTCCGTACCTCGGGGGCCGGACGCTGCTCGAGCCGATCGGCTGAGCCGAGGGCCCCGCCGAAAGCCCGAGGTGGCCATTGACCACTGAGTGAGGACAGGCTACCCTGAGTGCCGCCCAGATTGCACGCGGCGGGAGGATCGGGCCCTCAGCGGTGCTGTCGAGCGTCGCCTGGCCTCGATGGCGACCGGTCAGCAAACCGGCGGCCGCTTCGCCGACCCCGCGGTCCCAGCGCACGTGGCAGCTCTGGCCATGGAAGGAGCCGGCAATGCCGCTCGTGGACAAGCACAGCATCGCAAGCCCGAACGAGTCCCGGTCATTCGTTGCCCATGGGCACATGGATGTCGTCACGATTGGGGACTTCACCCTCGGCAGGGGGGTCTTCGAGCCCGGCTGGAGGTGGTCGGTCGACGTCAAGCCGATCGCCGGCACCGGGTCGTGCATGGCACGACACACGGGGTTCTGCCTTTCTGGCTCGATGACGATCCGGTCCGACGATGGCACGGAGGTGACCATCGAGGCCGGGGACGTCATGCTCATCGAGCCGGGCCACGACGCGTGGACCGTGGGCGACGAGCCGTGCGTCCTGCTGGACACCGGGGTCGCCGTCGCGAGCTACGCCGTGCCTGCCTGACACATCCCCCTCCAGTCCAGGAGACCTCGACCAGCACACGGGTGTCCGACTGCCGTGGCAGGATGCCTGCATGGCAGATCACGCGGCCAGCGACGTCCGGACTGGCGCAGTGCGTCCCCGTCCGGACGTCCCACTGCCGCCGGATGACGGCCCGCTGCCCGCTGACATCGGCGTGCGCGCGGGCGGATCGGTCAGCGTGGACCCGGACGCCCCCATCCCAGTCCCCGACGACGTCGCCCTGGTCGGCTCGGACCTCGACGGAACACTGCTCAACTCGGCCCTGCAGGTCGGGCAGCGCGCTCGGGGCGCCATCCCGCAGGCCGTGGCCTCCGGGATCGGCTTCGTGTACGTGACCGGCCGCCCACCCCGGTGGCTGAGCCCCGTGGTGCGGCAGACCGGCCACGCCGGCATGGCCGTGTGCGCCAACGGCGCGCTCCTGGTCGACCTCGCCCAGGAGCGCCTCGTGCGGCGCACCGCCATCGATCACGACCTTGCAGTGACCGTGGCCCTGAGGTTGCGCGAACTCGTGCCGGGCATCACGTTCGCACTCGAGCGCCTGCTGGCAGGCGCCGAGCGGACGCGGGGCCTGGGATCGCTCACGATGGTGGGGTTCGAGCCGGCGTACGACCCGCCCTGGGCACGGATGCCCGACGTCGAGTCCGGCGACATCGTCGACCTCCTGGGCCGCGGCGAGCCGGTGAAGGTCCTGGCCGCACCACCTGCCGGTGCCGGCCACGACTCCGACTCGATGCTGGCGCTGGCCGAGGCGGAGTTCGCCGAAGTGCTGCACATCACGCACTCGGGAGCTCGGGCGGGGCTCATCGAGATCATGGCCGGAGAGATCGACAAGGGAATCGGCTTCCTCGAGGTGGCCGACATGCTCGGCATCGACGCCGCACGCACGGTGGCGGTCGGTGACATGCCCAACGACGTGCCGCTGATCCGGGCTGCGGGCACGGGGTACGCGGTGGCCAACGCGCACCCCTCGGCCCGGGCCGCGGCCGATCACGTGGTTCCCTCAAACGAGGACGACGGCGTCGGTCGGCTGCTCGAGGCGCTCCTGGCCGGCCGACCATGAGTGTGCCGCCAGACCCCTGGTCGATGCGGGTCCCACCCGGCCGCAGCTCACCAGCTGTCCCCCCGGGACGCCGGTCGTCGGGCGTCCAGCGCAAGCCTGGCCGGCCCGGCCTGTACGCCAGGCTGGGCCCGGCCGGCCCTCCCCTTCTGCTCCTTGCGGTGATGTGGGGCCTCGAAGCCCTCGATGTCATGCTCCTCGGCCGCCTGGACAGCGCGGGCATCCAGGCCCGCGACGATGACGGCCTGCTCGGCATCGTCCTGGCGCCCTTCCTGCACGGCGGCTTCGGCCACCTGATGGCCAACTCGATCCCCCTCCTGGTGCTGGGCACGCTGGTGGCCACCAACGGCCGCGCCACATTCTGGAAGGTGACCGGGCTCGTGGTCGCGCTCGGGGGGCTGGGCACGTGGCTGCTCGCGCCGCCCAACACGGTCACGATCGGAGCCAGCGGCCTGGTCTTCGGCTACCTCGCCTACCTGCTGGTGGCCGGCATCCGAACGCGGCACTGGCGGGACCTCGCGATCGGCCTGCTCGTATTCCTGGCGTACGGGTCGATGCTGCTGGGCGCGGTCCCGTGGGCCGTGGCCGACGGCGTGTCCTGGCAGGCGCACCTGACCGGGGCGCTCGCAGGGGGCCTGGCCGGTTGGTGGCTGGCTCCCAGCCGGATGCGCACCTGAACAGGCCCTCCAGCCTGGCCCACCAGGCCTGCCGGTCAGGACATCGTCCGCCGATAGGGGTGCGCCGGATACGTGCCCAGGATGGTCACTTGGTGGGAGAAGAACCCGAGCTCCTCGAGTGCGAAGGCGAGCCCCCGGTCGGCAGGGTGGCCCTCGACGTCGGCGTAGAACTGGGTCGCGGCGAAGTCGCCGTCCACCATGTAGCTCTCGAGCTTGGTCATGTTCACCCCGTTGGTCGCGAACCCGCCGAGCGCCTTGTACAGGGCGGCGGGCACGTTGCGCACGCGGAAGACAAGGGTCGTGATCGTTGGCTCCTCGCCCGGCTCGATGTCCTCGGCCTCCCGGGCGAGCACCAGGAATCGCGTCGTGTTGTGCTTGGCGTCCTCGACGTTCCAAGCCAGCACATCGAGCCCGTAGATGCGGGCCGCCAGCTCCGACGCGATGGCCGCACGGGTCGGATCGGCGACCTCGGCCACCTCCCGCGCTGAGCCGGCGGTGTCGGCCGCCACGATGGGCGTCAGGCCGAGCCGGCGGATCGTCGCCCGGCACTGACCCAGCGCCATCACGTGGCTCTCCACGGTCCGCAGCTCCTCGATCCGAGTGCCCGGGATGCCCAGCAACTGGTGACGGATCGGCAGGAAATGCTCCCCGATGATCGACAGCCCCGCGTCTGGGAGCAGGTGGTAGATGTCCGACACCCGACCAGCCAGCGAGTTCTCGATCGGGATCATCGCCAGCGGCGCGATGCCTGCCGTGACGGCTGCGAACACGTCCTCGAAGGTTGGGCACGGCAGCGGCTTGGCCCGGGGGAACACCTCCTCGATGGCGATGTGCGAGTTCGCGCCCATCTCACCCTGGAAGGCCACGACGGTCACTGTCGACTCCCCACTGCAGCCTCGATCGCCTGCTGCTCCTCGGCGGTCAGGGTACCGTCGCCCGAACCCTCGCAGATCGCCCGGACATACGTACGCACATCGGACTTGCCGGCCAGCGTCGTCAGCACGATCCCAGAACCGGTGTCGTCCAGGAGGGCGACGCTGTAGGACAGTCGGCCGCCCACCTCGGCGAACGCGTCGTAGCGGGTGACCGCGACGTGTCGCAGGGAGGTGGCCCCGCTGCTAGCCGCGGCAAGGACCCCCGCGTGGACCGCATCCAAGGCTGCCCGCAACGACGCCACGTCGGCAGTCAGGGCCGCCACCTCGGCTTCGGACGCAGCTGCCCTGGAGCGGCGCACCCAGCGCCGGTTCGCGATCGTTGCCAGGACCACCGCGGTCAGGGACAGGAGCAGGGCGACCGCGCCCAGGGCTGCGGCAGGTTCCAGCGGCATGTCCGGCAAGGTTAGTCAACCAGGGAAGGCGACATGCAAAGAGGTTCGGACGTCACCGACGGGGGATGCAGTGACGCCCGAACAGAGCTCAATATACGGCAGATGATGGGAATCCGCACGCGATCGTCACCACGGATCAAAGCTCCGCGAGAGTCGCGAGGACCTGACCCGGCCGGTTGGTGATGAGGGCGTCAACCCCGATCGACCGACACAGCTGGACATCCTCGGGCTCGTCGACGGTCCACACGTAGACCTGCCCCCCGGCAGCGTGCACCTTCTTGACGTACTCGGGGTGCGAGCGGAGGATTGCCACGTCCGGTCCAGCGATCTGGGACCCGAATGGCAGCTCACCCCCGCGCATCCACAGCGGCACCCGGTCCATCAGGAAGACCCGGGGAACCCCGGGCGCCAGCGACCGGAACCTGCGGATCGCCTGCGCGGAGAACGACATCACCCGCACCAGGTCGGGCTGGCCGCGGCGCTGGTGGAGAAGTCCGTACCGACGCAGCTGGGCCACCACGGCCTGCTCAGCCCAGCCTGCGTATCGGGTCGGGTGCTTGGTCTCGACGGCGAGTCGGACGGGCCGCGCGGCGCTGGTCACCAGGTCGAGAAGCATGGGAAGCGTGAGGATTCCGGCATCGGCATCGACGACCACGTCCTCGTCCAGCCACATCGGATCTGGCCGGGCGCTGGCCAGTCGTTCCCGCACGGGCCGCCTGGCGGGCTGGGGTCCGGTATGGATCCACGAGCCGAAGTCGTGCCTGCGCAGGTCGGAGAGAGTCTTCGTGGAAACGACTCCCCAGCCGTCGCTGGTACGGTCGATGCGTCGATCGTGGACGCAGACCAGGTGACCGTCCGCAGTCAGCCGCACGTCGCACTCCAAGCCATCGGCCCCTTGCTCGATGGCGAGCTGATAGGCGGCCAAGGTGTGCTCAGCACGCTGCTTGCTGGCTCCGCGGTGGGCGATGACGAGTGGACGGTTGGGCACAGCACCAGCATGCCCGCTCCTTGCCCACGCATGCCTCACGCGCCCCAAGGGCGCGCCGCCGCGCCGCCGGCCCGAGCAGCCGCGATCGAGGAAAGGCTCGTTCCCGGCCGATCAGCTCAGGAGTACGCCGGGGTTGAGCAGCCCCTCGGGGTCCACCGATGCCCGGATCGCGCGCATCCAGGAGATCTCCCCGGCGCTGCGGGCAAGCTGCAGATGCGGCGCCTTGAGGCGCCCGATCCCGTGCTCGGCGCTGATGCTCCCCCCCAAAGAAACCACGGCCTCGAGGATCCGCTCGACCGTCCGATCGGCGTCCGGGGCCTGACCGGGTGCCTGCCCCACCCCTCGCCGGCAGCCGGCCGGCGGATCCTCGAGCATCACCTGCACATGCAGGTTGCCGTCCAGGGCGTGGCCGAAGAAGCCGACCCGCTGGCGGCTGCCGACTGCCCCGCGGATCGCGGCCACCGCCTCATCGAGGCGGTCCAGCCGGACCGCGATGTCCAGCTTCCGCAGGCCCTCCAGCCGCGCGTAGACCTCGGTCTGGCGCTCGCGGTAGGCCCACAGGCGCGCGCGGTCCGGCGCGGCCGTCGCAACCGCGAGCACGTCGTCGGCCACCGGCGTCAGCCCCTCAGCCGTACCGGCATCGGCAACCTCGAGCAGGAGGAGCCACCGCGCCCGACCGCGTCCCGCCATCGGATCGGGCACCCCCAGCGCCCTGGCGACCTGGCTCACGCCCGCAGCATCGACGACCTCGGCGGCCAGCACCGGCCACCCGCTGGCCTGCACCGTTCGGGCGGCGACCACAGCGCCGGCGAGATCGGACCTGGCCAGCAGGGCGACGGTCGGGGCCGCGGGAGCCTGATGCAGCGCGACCTCGATCTCGGTGACGACCCCCAGCGTCCCCTCGCTGCCCACCAGCAGGCCGGTCAGGTCGTACCCGGTGTTGTCCTTGCGCGGCCGGCCAACTGTGCGCACGATCCGGCCATCGGCGAGGACCGCCACGACCCCACGCACCTGGTCGCGCATCATCCCGTGCGCACAGACCGCCAACCCGCCGGCGTTGGTGGCCACCATGCCGCCGATCGTCGCGGAGTCGCGGGCAGCCAGGTCCACGCCGAACCGCAGTCCCGCCGCCATGGCGTGCCCCGACAGCCGGGCGGCGGTCACGCCCGCACCCACGGCAACCGTTCGCTCCACCCGATCCACCGGATGCATGCGGTCCAGCGCCAGGGTCGACAGGAGCAGGCTCGGCCGGTCCGGCACCGACCCGCCCACGAGTCCGGTGTTTCCGCCCTGGACCTGGACCGGGATGCCGAAGGACCGGGCGGCTGAGAGCACGCCCGCGACCTGCTCGGTGCTGCGCGGCCGCACCATCCCGAGCACGGGCCCGCACCAGTGCCCCGTCCAGTCGACCGCGTGCCCGGCCAGGATCGCCGGGTCCTCGACAACCGGGACGCCACGGGCATCCAGCGCCGCGATGAGCCGACCCGGGAGCCGGTCGAACGGGCGCGCCACGACGGATGACACGGCCCCCATCCTGCCGGATCCAGCCGCGCCCCCCGCGCTTCCCGGGCGCCGTGGTGCAAGGATGAGGCTCATGCGCGGCGGGTCACGCCGCGCTGTCGAACGAGGAGGATCTGATCAATGCCCATCGCGTCACGTGAGGTCTACGAGGAGATGCTCGACCGGGCCAAGGCAGGCGGATTCGCCTACCCGGCCGTCAACTGCACCTCGTCGCAGACGATCATTGCCACAATCCGCGGCTACGCCGAGGCTGAGTGCGACGGCATCGTGCAGTTCTCGACCGGTGGCGCAGAGTTCGCATCCGGCCAGTACGTCAAGGACATGGTCGCCGGTGCGGTCGCGCTCGCCGAGTTCACCCACTCGATCGCCGACAAGTACCCGGTGAACATCGCCCTGCATACCGACCACTGCCCGGAGAACAACCTCGCCAAGTACATGCGTCCGCTGCTTGAGATCGGCGCCCAGCGCGTCAAGGCCGGCCTCAAGCCGCTGTTCAACTCCCACATGTGGGACGGCTCGGCCATCGAGCTCGGCCGCAACCTCGACATCGCCGACGAGCTGCTCGACATGTCGAACGCGGCCAACACGATCATGGAGATCGAGATCGGCGCCGTCGGCGGCGAGGAGGACGGCGTCGAGGCCAAGCACGACGCGCACCTGTTCTCGACCCCCGAGGACGTCGAGGCCATGATCAACAAGCTGGGCCTCACCGAGCGCTCCCGCTACCTGGTCGCGGCGACCTTCGGCAACGTGCACGGCGTGTACAAGCCAGGCAACGTCGTCCTCACCCCGTCCATCCTGCGCGACCTGCAGGACAAGGTCATCCAGATGCGCGGCCTCGAGGCCGGCGCCAAGCCGCTCGACCTGGTCTTCCACGGCGGCTCGGGCTCGCTGCTGTCCGAGATCCACGAGGCCCTGGACCACGGCGTCGTCAAGATGAACATCGACACCGACACGCAGTACGCGTTCACGCGGCCGATCGTCGATCACATGTTCAAGAACTACGACGGCGTCCTGAAGATCGAGGGCGAGGTCGGCAACAAGAAGGTCTACGACCCGCGCTCATACGGCAAGTCCGCTGAGGCTGGCATGGCCAAGCGCGTCGCCGCGGCTGCCGAGGACCTGCGGGCCACCGGCACCAGCATCAAGTAGCAGCTGGCGCACAGCACGACATCTGTTGGAGGGTGGGTCCCGCTGGGGCCCACCCTCCGGCGTTGGGTGGACACTGCCGCGGTGCGGCACGCTGGCCCACCGCGACATGGGACCGCTCTTGGGGCTTTCGCGTCCTGATCCCGGCCTGCGCGACGCTAGTGTGGCGACGCGCCCCGCCCGGGGTGCTGTCGTGCGCCCAGACGGCGTGCCCGAGGCCTTGTGGAGGACCGCCATGCCGGCGATCGTGATCGTGGGAGCCCAGTGGGGCGATGAGGGCAAGGGGAAGGCGACCGACCTGCTCGGCGGCCGGGCGGACTACGTCGTCCGCTACCAGGGCGGGAACAACGCCGGTCACACCGTCGTGATCGGTGCCGCCAAGTTCGCCCTTCACCTGCTTCCCAGTGGGATCCTGTCGCCGACCTGCATCCCAGTCATCGGCAACGGCGTGGTGGTCGACCTCGAGGTGCTGTTCCGCGAGGTCGACGGCTTGATCGCCCGCGGTGTGGATCCATCTCGGCTCGTGGTCAGCGCCAACGCGCACATCATCACTCCCTACAACGTGACCCTGGACAAGGTGACCGAGCGCTTCCTAGGCAAGGCGAAGATCGGCACGACTGGACGCGGGATCGGACCCACCTACGGCGACAAGATGGCCCGAGTCGGCATCCGGATCCAGGACCTGATGGACCCATCCATCCTGGCGCGGAAGGTCGAGGGGGCGCTGGTGAACAAGAACCAGTCCCTGGTGAAGGTCTTCAACCGCCGCGAGGTGGACGCCAACCAGATCGTCACCCACCTGCTCTCCTTCGCAGACCGCCTGCAGCCCCATGTCGCCGACACGGCGCTCATGCTCAACGAGGCTCTCGATCGCGGCGAGACGGTGATCCTCGAGGGCGGCCAGGGAACGCTCCTCGACGTCGACCACGGCACCTACCCCTACGTCACGTCGTCGAACCCCACCGCCGGCGGCGCCTGCACCGGGTCCGGGATCGGCCCGACGCGGATCGACCGGGTCGTCGGGATCCTCAAGGCCTACACGACGCGCGTCGGGGAAGGGCCGTTCCCCACGGAGTTGTTCGACTCCGATGGCGAGAAGCTCCGCACGATCGGCGGCGAGGTCGGCGTGACCACCGGACGCAACCGCCGCTGCGGCTGGTTCGACGCGTGCATCTCGCGGTACGCCACGCGAGTCAACGGCATGACGGACTACTTCCTGACCAAGCTCGACGTGCTGAGCTCGTTCGACCGGATCCCGGTCTGCGTGGCCTATGACGTCGATGGCCGGCGGGTCGAAGAGGTTCCCACGACGCAGACGGACTTCCACCACGCCAAGCCGATCTACGAGATGCTCCCCGGCTGGCGCAAGGACATCTCGGAGGTCCGCGACTTCGCCGGCCTGCCCGCGAACTGCCAGTCCTACGTGCGATTCCTCGAGGAGCAGTCCGGGTGCCGGGTGTCGGCCATCGGAGTCGGTCCGGATCGGGACGCGACCCTGGTGCTCAACGATCTGCTCCCCTAGCTGGGCGCCGCCCGGCAAGCTGCAGCGCAGCGACGTTGACCCCAAGGAGGACGAATGTCCCAGCCCGTCCCGCCCCGGGACCCCGCAGCCGGAGCGCGCGCGTACGCGCTGGATCGGGCGCACGTGTTCCACTCGTGGTCCGCGCAGGCGCAGCTCAATCCGATCGTGATCGCCGGCGGACTGGGCTCATGGGTCTGGGACTTCGAGGGCAACCGCTACCTGGACTTCTCCAGCCAACTGGTGAACACGAACATCGGCCACCAGCACCCGAAGGTCGTCGCCGCCATCCAGGAGCAGGCCGCGACCCTGGCCACGATCGCCCCACAGCACGCGAACGCGGCCCGCGGCGAGGCGGCCCGGCTCATCGCCGAGTTGGCCCCGAAGGGGATGGACAAGGTCTTCTTCACCAACGGGGGCGCTGACGCCAACGAGAACGCCGTACGGATGGCCCGGCTGCACACCGGTCGGCGCAAGGTCCTGTCCTTCTACCGCTCCTACCACGGCAACACCGGAGCCGCGATCACGGCCACCGGCGACCCGCGGCGCTGGCCCAACGAGTACGCCGAGGCCCACGTCCACTTCTTCGGGCCCTACCTGTACCGCTCGCACTTCTGGGCGACGACGCCCGAGCAGGAATCAGAACGGGCACTGGCGCATCTGGCCGACGTGATCCGATTCGAGGGCCCCGGCACAATCGCCGCGATCCTCATCGAGACCATCGTGGGCACGGCTGGGGTCCTCCTGCCCCCGCCCGGGTACCTCGAGGGCGTCCGAGCCCAGTGTGACAAGCATGGGATCATGCTCATCCTCGACGAGGTCATGGTCGGCTTCGGCCGTACCGGCGCCTGGTGGGCGTTCGAGCACTTCAACGTGCGGCCCGACCTGATCACGTGGGCGAAGGGGGCCAACTCCGGGTACGTGCCCGTCGGCGGTGTGGTCCTCTCCGACCAAGTAGCTGCCACCTTCGACGATCGCGTGTTCCCCGGCGGCCTGACGTACTCCGGCCACCCCTTGGCCGCTGCCTCGATCGTCGCCAGCATCACGGCCATGCGCGCGGAGGGAATCGTCGAGAACGCCGCCCGGATCGGCGCCGAGGTGTTGGGGCCCGGACTGGCTGGCCTCGCCGAGCGGCACCCAGTGGTCGGCGAGGTCCGCGGCCTCGGCGTGATCTGGGCGCTGGACCTGGTGTCAGAACGCGCGACCCGGGCGATGCTCGCGCCCTACGACGGCACGTCCGAGGCGATGACGGTGCTGGTGGCCCAAGCGAGGCGGCGTGGGCTGCTGACGTTCACCAACTTCAATCGGCTGCACGTGGTCCCGCCGTGCAACATCACCGACACCGACGCACGAACCGGCCTGGCGATCCTCGAAGAGGTGCTCACCGAGGTCGACCGCTTCTACCAGGGCTGACGGCACCGCGGTGCAGTCGCACACTGCCGGTAGCCTTCGGTGCCATGGACATCCTGATCATCGGATCCGGGGGTCGTGAGCACGCCCTGGCCCTTGCCCTGGCTGCCGACCCCGCGGTTGGCGCACTCCATGTCGCCCCCGGCAATGCCGGCACCGCGCACGCCGGCACCAACCACGAGGTCGTGGTCAACGACCCCAGCAGCGTCGCGGCGCTTGCCCAGGCTTTGGGCGTGGACCTGGTCGTGATCGGCCCGGAGGCCCCGCTCGTCGCGGGGGTGGCCGATGCGGTTCGCGCGGCGGGCATCGACTGCTTCGGGCCCTCCGGCAAGGCCGCGCAGCTCGAGGGGTCCAAGTCGTTCGCGAAGCAGGTGATGGCGCAGGCCGGGGTGCCGACGGCGATGGCGCACCTGTGCCGGACCATCTCGGAGGTGATCGCCGCAATCGACGGATTCGGCACGCCCTACGTGGTCAAGGATGACGGCCTGGCCGGCGGCAAGGGCGTGGTCGTCACCGACGATCGCCAGGCCGCCGTCGACCACGCGGCCGCCTGCCTGAGTCGCCCAGATGGGGCCGTGGTCGTCGAGGAGTACCTGGACGGGCCGGAGGTGTCACTGTTCGCGATCTGCGACGGGGCGACCGCTGTCCCGCTGATGCCCGCCCAGGACTTCAAGCGGGTCGGCGAGGGCGACACCGGACCCAACACCGGTGGCATGGGCGCCTACGCCCCGCTGCCATGGGCGCCAACGGACCTGGTCGACGAGGTGATGGACCGGGTCGTCCGGCCGACCATCGAGACCATGCGGCATCGCGGGACGCCGTTCTCCGGGCTGCTCTACGCCGGGCTGGCGCTCACCAGCCGGGGCGTCCGCGTGGTCGAGTTCAACGCGCGGTTCGGCGACCCCGAGACGCAGGTCGTCCTGCCCTTGCTGCGCACGCCCCTGGCCGGGCTCCTGCGCGCGGCAGCCCGCGGCACGCTGGACGAGGTCGGCCCGCTGCACTGGCACGACGGATCCGCGGTCACCGTCGTCCTCGCCGCGCCCGGCTACCCGGAGGCGCCGACCACGGGCGGCCTGATCACGGGCGTGCCATCGGACTCGGCCCCTCCCGCGTGGGTCGTCCACGCAGGCACCGCCCTCCGTGACGGCAGCCTGGTCGCCAGCGGGGGTCGCGTCTTGTGTGCGACTGCACTGGGCGCCGATCTCGGCGAGGCCCGGGCGCGGGCCTACCAGCTCCTGTCCGGCATCGGGCTGCCTGGAGGGCACTTCCGCAACGACATCGCCCTGGCCGCGGCCGAGGGCCGCATCGCCCTGCGCTGATCGGGCGCATCGCCGCGCACCGATCCGCACGCCGGGGCACCCAGCCACGTCTCGTTGCGCGAGAATGCCGCCGTGGCCAACATCCCCAACGTCCTCGCCCAGCGGTACGCGTCCGCCCAGATGGTCCGACTCTGGTCGCCCGAGCACAAGGTCGTACTCGAGCGCGACCTCTGGATCGCAGTTCTGCGCGCCCAGTCAGATCTGGGCATCGACGTGCCGCCCGGGGCCGTCGATGCCTATGAGGCGGTGCGCGACCAGGTCGATCTGAGTTCCATCGCCGCCCGCGAGCGCGTCACCCGGCACGACGTGAAGGCCCGAATCGAGGAGTTCGCCGCACTCGCCGGCCATGAGCAGATCCACAAGGGGATGACCAGCCGGGACCTAACCGAGAACGTCGAGCAGATGCAGGTCCGGGAGGCCCTGCTCATCGTGCGCGACCGGATGGTGGCCGCCCTGGCCCGGCTCGCGGCGCTCGCCGCCCGGTACGCCGATCAGCCGCTCACCGGCCGCAGCCACAACGTGGCCGCCCAGACGACGACCCTGGGCAAGCGGTTCGCCTCAGCGGCCGACGAGCTGCTCTTGGCCTACGCCCGGATCGAGGACCTGATCGAACGCTACCCACTGCGTGGGATCAAGGGTCCGGTCGGCACAGCAGCCGACATGCTGGACCTGCTCGACGGCGACGAGGCACGACTGGCCGCCCTCGAGCGCCGCATCGCCGCGCACCTGGGTTTCACCGAGGTCCTGGACAGCGTCGGTCAGGTCTACCCGCGATCGCTGGATCACGACGTGCTCTCCGCGCTGGTCCAGGTGGCTGCCGCCCCGTCGAGCCTGGCCACCACGATCCGTCTGATGGCAGGCAACGAGCTGGTCACGGAGGGGTTCAAGGAGGGACAGGTCGGCTCCTCCGCGATGCCGCACAAGATGAACTCACGCTCCTGCGAGCGGGTCAACGGCTTCGCGGTGATCCTGCGCGGGTACTCGACCATGGCGGCCGAGCTCGCCGGCGCACAGTGGAACGAGGGCGACGTGTTCTGCTCGGTAGTGCGCCGCGTGGCGCTGCCCGACGCCTTCTTCGCAATCGACGGGCTCTTCGAGACCTTCCTCACAGTGCTCGACGAGTTCGGCGCGTTCCCCGCGGTGATTGACGCCGAGCTCCGCCGATACCTGCCGTTCCTGGCCACCACCAAGGTCCTGATGGCGGCCGTCCGGGCCGGGGTCGGCCGTGAGACGGCCCACGAGGTGATCAAGGAGCACGCCGTGGCGGTGGCCCTGGAGCTCCGCCAGGGGCAGTCAACGAACGACCTGTTCGACCGGCTGGCGACGGACAGCCGCCTGGGGCTGTCCCGGGACGACCTTGAGGCCCTGGTCGCCGAGCCGATCGCGTTCACCGGCGCTGCCCGTGCGCAGGTGGCCTCCGTGGTGGACCGGACAGAGGCCGTTGCCGCCGAACATCCGGACGCCGTCGCCTACACCCCGGGGGAGATCCTGTGAGCAGCATCGTGGGGACGCCGGCGAGCGGCCCGAGCCTGCCGAACATCCCCCCCGCGCCGCAACTCCCGGGGTTCACCCACGTCTACTCCGGAAAGGTCCGCGACCTGTACCGCGGCACCGATGGCACCCTGTTGTTCGTCGCCTCCGACCGGATCTCCGCCTACGACTGGGTGCTTCCCAGCACGATCCCGGACAAGGGCGCTATCCTGACCCAGTTGAGCCTGTGGTGGTTCGACCAGGTGGCTGACATCGTCGGGAACCACGTCGTGTCCGCTGACGTCCCGGCGCAGGTCGCCGGCCGCGCGATGCTGTGCACGCCGCTGGCGATGTTCCCGGTGGAGTGCGTCGCCCGGGGGTACCTCACCGGCTCCGGACTGGTGGAGTACCGGGCCACGTCATCGGTCTGCGGCGTACCGCTGCCGGCCGGGCTCGTCGACGGATCCCGACTGCCCGAGCCGATCTTCACGCCGGCCACGAAGGCCGAGCTCGGAACGCACGATGAGAACGTGGACTTCGACAAGGTCGTGGCCGCGGTGGGCTGCACGGACGCCGAGGAGCTGCGTCGGCTCACACTGGCGGTGTACCGCCGGGCTGACGGGATCGCGCGCGAGCGAGGGCTTATCCTTGCCGACACCAAGTTCGAGTTCGGCCGCCTGCCGGGCGACCCCGGCGCCCCCATCCTCCTCGCTGACGAGGTGCTGACCCCGGACTCGTCCCGATTCTGGCCAGTGGATGACTGGCAGCCCGGTCGCCCCGGTGGGCAGCGGTCCTTCGACAAGCAGTTCGTGCGCGACTGGTTGACCTCGTCGGAATCCGGCTGGGACCGTGCTGGCCGCACGCCGCCCCCACCGCTGCCCGACGAGGTGATCCGGCGCACGCGCGCCCTGTACGTCGAAGCCTACGAGCGGCTGACCGGCAGGCACTGGGCCTGATCCCCCCGAGGATTCCCCCAGGACCTGCACCGCTTGCGTCTGTGGCCCCGCGGATTCCCGCGGGGCCACAGAACATGCGATTCCTGAGCGCCGGGTGGAGTCCAGCGCCTTACCTCCTACAGGCCCAGCTCCGCCAACTTGGGCAGGGCAGACCTGGCCGCCGCCTTCGCGGCTGGAGCGTCGACAGCGTCGCGCGCACGAGCCGCCGCAGCGTGGCACTGGTCCAGCGTGTGCGCGGCCAGCGCCGCCCGCACACCTGGAAGGGCACCGGACGACATCGACAGCGTGTTGACGCCGAGGCCGACCAGAACGCAGGCCAATGCCGGATCTGACGCAGCCTCGCCGCAGACGCCGGTTGGGATGCCGTTCTCGGACCCACCCTCCGTCGTGACGGCGACCAGGTCGAGGATCGCCGGCTGCCAAGCGTCCTGGAGCCGGGCGACCGAACCGATCTGGCGGTCCGCCGCGAAGGTGTACTGGGTGAGGTCATTGGACCCGATGGAGAAGAACTCCGCGACTGCGCCGAGGTGCTTGGCCCGCAGCGCTGCGGCCGGGATCTCCACCATCGTGCCGATCTTGGCCTTCAGCCCAGCCTCGTCGCACGCCTCCTTGAACCACTGCGCCTCGTAGACGTCAGCGATCATCGGAGCCATGACCCACAACTCCGTGTCCAGGCCCTCAGCAGCCCGGGCGAGCGCCCGGAGCTGGGTCTGCAGGATCTCCGGGGCCTCCATGCAGATGCGCAGGCCACGGACACCCATCGCGGGGTTGGGCTCCTCGCCGAACGGCAGGAACGGCAGGGGCTTGTCAGCGCCGGCGTCCAGCGTGCGGACGACGACCTTGCGGCCCGTGAACCCCTCCAGCACCGCGCGGTAGAGGCCGTACTGCTCGTCCTCGCTGGGCGCGTCGGCGCGGTCGAGGAAGAGCAGCTCGCTGCGGAACAGCCCGACGCCCTCGGCGCCGTTGTCCAGCGCCTTGCCGACGTCCTCCGGGCCACCGATATTGGCCAAGAGCGGCACCTTGTGGCCGTCCGCGGTCTTGCCCGGGGCGTTGCCCACGGCGGCCAGGGCGGCACGGCGCTTCGCGTCGTGACCGGAGAGCTCGGCGACGAGTTCGTCCGGCGGGTCGATGACGACCTTGCCCGACGTGCCGTCGACGAGGACCCGGCTGCCCGCAGGGAGCTCGCGCACGCCCTTGCAGCCGACCACGGCGGGGATGCCGAGGTTGCGGGCAAGGATGGAGGTGTGCGAGGTCGGGCCGCCCTCCTGGGTGGCGAACGCCAGCACCATCGACTTGTCGATGAGCGCGGTATCGGCCGGGGCCAGGTCGAGGGCGACCAGGATGCTCGGCTCGGTCAGCTCCGGGATTCCCGGGGCCGGCACGTCGAGGAGGAGGGCGACGGTCCGGTTGCGGATGTCGTCGAGATCGGTCACGCGAGCCGCGAAGTACTCACCGAGGGTGAGCAGCATCTCGCGGGTGACCCCGAAGGTGTCGAACGCCGCGCGCGCCGCGTTCGATCCGGAGCCCGTGCGCTGCTTGATGCCCGCCGCGAGGTCGGGGTCGCGGGCCATCATGGCCTGCGCCTCGAGAACGTGCTGGGCCTCGCCACCGGCACGCCTGCCGCGGTCCTCGAGGTCGGCTGCGACATCCTCGAGGGCCTTGAGCGCGGCCTGGTACTCCTCGGCGGGAGTCCCCGTGCCCGGCCCCTGCTTGGGCTCGGGCACGGAGTCCACGACGCGCACCACGGGTCCGGCTCCGACGCCGGGGCTGACCCCGACGCCGGTCAGGGTCCTCAGATCAGGCATGGCCAGCCTCAGGGGTCTCCAAGATCGCCTTGAGGTCCTCGAGCAGGGCTTCAGCGCCATCGCCCTCAGCCGCCACGACCATCTCCTCGCCGGCCTTGGCACCGAGGCCCATGACGCCGAGGATGCTCTTCGCGTTCACCCCGGGCTCTCCGGCCCGGCCGATTGTGATGTCACAGGCCGACTTGGCGGCAGCACCGACGAACAGCGCAGCGGGACGGGCATGCAGCCCGACGCCGGGGGGAAGGATCACCTTGATCTCAGCCACGTTTCTCAACTCACCTTTCACTGGTTTCCAATGCCCCGGTGGGGGCGGGTGCTGACCTGAGTCGCGTGGGCGATCAGGCGACTTCGAACACGGGAGCGCCGGCCTCGACAACCGTTCCCTCAGTGACCAGGAGCTTGATGGCGTCAGCCTCGGCCTGGACGGCGATGAGGGGGGTGATGACCGGCAGGCCGCCAGCCTCGATCTCGGACGGATTCCACTTGATGACCGGCTCGCCGGCCTTGACCGCGTCGCCCTTGGCCTTCAGCAGCGTGAAGCCCTTGCCGTTGAGCTGCACGGTCTCCAGGCCCAGGTGCACGAGGATGGAGTATCCCTCGGTCTCGATGCCCATGGCGTGCGGGAAGAGGCTTGCGATCGTCCCCGAGATGGGAGCGACCACCACGACAGGGCTGCGCGGCGGGTCGATTGCGATGCCGGGGCCGAGCATTGCCTCGGCGAACATGGGATCCGGGACCTCCGAGAGGTTCGCGACCCGACCGGGCATGGGGGACAGGACCTTCAGTGCCACGTTTACTCCTCAGCCGATGATGTCGTTGATGTCCATGGCAAGGCCGTCTGCCTCGCCACCCACGATTACTTGGAGGACTGAGCCGGCCCTCAGCACGCCGTAGGCTCCGGCGGCCTTGAGTGCCTTCTCCTCGACGAGCGAGGGATCCGAGACCACCGTGCGCAAACGGGTGGCGCACGCCTCGATCTCCTCGATGTTGTCCGCACCACCTAGTGCCTCGATGATGTCTTCTGCCTTGCCCATCTACCCTCCGATTGGTCGCGGCAAGCCGGTTGACTCCGACGTGGTGCCAGTCTGCCCCCTTCGTTCGGGTCATGTCCTGACAACTGCGAGCCTACGCAGCGGGTTTCCACGCGCGCGCCCGGGTCGTCCCTGCATGAGGCCCCCGTAGTGCCGATCAGGGCAGGCCGTAGGCTTGCCACCGAGTGAGGCGCCCGCTGGCAAGGCCCGGGCGTGGGAGGTGACCTCTTATGAAGGTTCTCATACCGGCCGAATCGCGGTCTGGGGAGAATCGCGTGGCATTGGTTCCGGAGTCCGTCGGACGGCTGAAGGCCCTCGGCCTCACCGTGGCCGTCCAGTCGGGCGCAGGGCTGGCGAGCAACGCGACGGATGATGACTACAGGCAGGCAGGCGCCGAGGTGATCGCCACCGAGCATGTGGCCAGGGCGCTCGGCGTGACCGACGTGGTGGCCACGGTCCGACCGCTGCACCCGAAGGCGGTGGCGCTGCTCAAGCCGGGCGCGATCATGATGTCGTTCCTGCAGCCCGTGGCCGACCTGGCCACGGTCACCGCTGCCGCTGATGCCGGTGCGACGGCGCTGTCATTCGATCTGGTGCCACGGATCTCGCGGGCCCAGTCGATGGATGCGCTGACCTCGCAGGCCCTCGTCTCGGGCTACCGGGCTGCGCTGGTCGCCGCCGACCGGCTGCCCAAGTTCTTCCCGCTGTTCATGACGGCCGCTGGGACCATCCCACCGGCGAAGGTCCTCGTCCTCGGCGCCGGCGTCGCTGGGCTGCAGGCCATCGCGACCGCGCGCCGGCTGGGCGCGGTCGTGTCGGCCTACGACGTGCGCCCATCCAGCGCCGACGAGGTCAAGTCGATGGGGGCGAAGTTCCTCAGCCTCGACCTGGACACCGCCGAGGGGGCCGGCGGCTACGCACGCGAGATGACCGCCGATCGGGCTACGCGCCAGATGGAGCTGCTGGCTCCGCACGTCGCCGACTCCGACGTCCTGATCACCACCGCCGCCATCCCCGGCCGGCCGGCTCCCCGACTGGTCAGCGCCGAGATGGTCGCGGGGATGCGCACCGGATCGGTCGTCGTCGACCTGGCCGCGGAGTCCGGCGGCAACGTCGAGGGCTCAGTGCCCGGGGATGAGGTCCACATCGGCGGCGCCACCGTCTGGGGTGGGGCCAACGTCCCCAGCCAGCTGCCGGTGCATGCCTCGAAGCTGTACTCCGCCAACGTCGTGGCCCTGCTCACGCTGATCACCAAGGACGGGATCGTCGACGCCGACCTGTCCGACGAGGTCATCGACGGGTGCGCCGTGGTGCACACCGGGACGATCCGCAATCCCGCTGCCGCGCAGGCCCTGGGAATCGCGCCCGCGGCGCCGGATACCGGCGGCACGCCGGCGCAGACCGACTCCTCCAGCTCCCCCAACCGAAGGATCTAGCCTGATGGAAGGCATGGCCCTGCTCACGATCCTCGTCCTGAGCATGTTCGTCGGCTTCGAGGTCATCTCGAAGGTCTCGTCGGTCCTGCACACCCCCCTGATGTCGGGCGCCAACGCGATCCACGGCATCGTCCTGATCGGCGCCATCACCGTCGCCGGGGCAGCCGACAACGACAGCCAGTTCTACCTGGCACTGGCCGCGGTGGTGCTTGCGGCGATGAACCTGGTGGGTGGATTCGTGGTGACCGACCGGATGCTGGAGATGTTCTCGACCAAGAAGCCAGCTGGCGGCTCGAGGGAGGCAGCCAAGTGAGCGAGACGCCCACGTGGGTCGCGCTGGTCAACCTGATCGCAGCGGTCTGCTTCATCCTGGCCCTCAAGGGCCTGTCCTCGCCGAAGTCGGCCCGCCGTGGCAACCTCATCGGAGCGTTCGGTGCCGCCCTGGCCACCGTGACGCTGTTCTTCTCCGGCATAGAGCTGCAGCGCCTCGGGCTCATCTTGGGCGCTGTGCTGATCGGATCGGCCGGCGGCGCCTTCGCCGCGCGCGCCGTGAAGATGACCCAGATGCCCCAGCTGGTCGCCCTGCTCAACGGCGTGGGCGGCGGCGCCGCGGGCCTGGTCGCGATCATCGAATGGCTGCACTCGTCGGACATGGCCGGCTTCGAGCTGTTCGCCACGGTCCTGACGATCCTCATCGGGTCGGTGTCCTTCACCGGCTCCATCGTGACCTTCCTGAAGCTGCAGGAGCTCATGACGACCCGGCCCGTGGTGCTGCCCTCGGGGCGCATCATCACCATGGCCGTCGCCTTCGGGGCGCTGGCTTCGGCCGGGTGGATGGTCGTGGCGCCAAGCGCGGCGGCACTCTGGGCACTGGCGGGGCTGTCGGCCACGCTCGGCATGCTGTTCGTGCTGCCCGTCGGCGGCGCCGACGTGCCGATCGTGATCTCACTGCTCAACGCCTTCACCGGCCTGTCGGTGGCCGCGTCGGGATTCGTCCTGGACAACGTCCTGCTGATCATCGCGGGAACCCTCGTGGGCGCCTCGGGCACGCTGCTGACGCGGATGATGGCGGCCGCCATGGGCCGGCCGTTGACCAACACCCTGTTCGGGGCGTTCACCGCGAAGGCCAGGGCCGCAGGTGGGACGGTCACGTCGGACCGCGCCGTCCGATCCTGCTCTGCCGACGACGTGGCGATCATGCTGGGCTACGCGAGCAAGGTGATCTTAGTGCCCGGGTACGGCTTGGCCGTGGCCCAAGCGCAGCACACGCTGCGGGAGCTGGCCGACATCCTGACCGAGAAGGGGATCGAGGTCATGTACGCGATCCATCCGGTCGCCGGACGGATGCCGGGGCACATGAACGTCCTGCTCGCCGAGGCCAACGTGCCCTACGAGCAGCTCAAGGAGATGGACGAGGTCAACCCGGAGTTCGGCTCAGCTGACGTGGCCCTCGTGGTGGGCGCCAACGACGTCGTCAACCCAGCGGCCCGGCACGACCGGACCGCACCCATCTACGGGATGCCGATCCTCGACGTCGTCGCCGCCAGGCAGATCGTGTTCCTCAAGCGCTCCATGCGCCCGGGCTTCGCCGGCATCGAGAACGAGCTGCTGTTCGACCCGAAGACACAGCTGCTGTTCGGCGACGCGAAGGACTCGCTGGCCAAGGTCGTCGGCGCCGTGAAGGGACTCCTCCACGCGTGAGCCCCGGGGCCGTGCCATCCCGAGCCGTGAAAGCCGACCCCCGCGACGAGCAGGCGATGCGGCTGGCCCTGGCGGAGGCGGCGCGAGCCCTGCCCGCCGGTGACGTCCCAGTCGGGGCGGTCGTCCTCGACCCAGACGGGGAAGTCCTGGGGCGGGGATTCAACCGCCGGGAGGTCGACGCCGATCCGACCGCCCACGCCGAGGTCCTCGCCCTTCGCGCCGCGGCGGCCGCTCGCGGCCGGTGGCGGCTGGATGGCTGCAGCCTCGTCGTCACTCTCGAGCCGTGCACGATGTGTGCCGGGGCCGCCGTCCTGGCCAGGGTGGATCGGCTCGTGTTCGGGGCTTTCGACCCCAAGGCGGGCGCGGTGGGGTCCCTCTGGGACATCGTTCGCGACCCGCGGCTGAACCACCGGCCTGAGGTCGTTGCCGGAGTCCTTGCCGCCGAGTGCGCCGCGGTGCTGCGCGACTTCTTCGCCCAGCACCGCCCCTGACCGGCCGCCGCGAGCCCCACCGGCGGCGAACCCCGCGGCGGACCCCGCGGCGGACCC
>JBAVLA010000101.1:0-7090 GCA_049688595.1 Candidatus Nanopelagicales bacterium
CCACGGCGCCGGTGCCCGCCACCGGGCCGGTCGCACGGGCCGTTCCGCCCCCGCCGAGCGGGGCGGCAGCTGGTCCGGAGGCGGGCAGGGCCGAACCTGCCGAGGCGCTGCCCTTGGAGCTGACCCGGGACCCGCGCTACGAGCGTGCGGAGCAGGCCTACCGGCTCGGTGATTGGGACGAGGCGGTGACGCTCTTCGAAAGTGTCCACGCCGCCCACCCCGGGGTCGAGATCCCGCACCTGGAATCGGCCCGCCGGAAGCGCGAGATCTCCGCCTGGTGGGCGCGGGCCGAGCTGGGGGAGCGCCGAACTGGCACGGCGGCTGCGGTCCCGGTCGGCCCTGCGCCTCCCGAGGCGCCAGTTCACGAGGGCGGCGCCCCGGGTACGCCCCCGCCGGAGCGGCTCGGCGCGGTGGGGCCCGCGGACCTGCAACCAAAGCCGGATCATCCGGGTCCGCCAGGCAAGCGGCGGACCTCGGCCGTCATCGCGACGGTCGTCTTGCTGCTGGTCCTCGGGATCGCCGCGGCGTGGCTGTTGACGCCCGGCGGAGGCGGCGACGTGACCACCGACGGCGGCCCGACGGAGGCGAACGTCCCCGAGGACTCCACGTCATCGACGGCCCCCACGTCCCCTTCGCCCGTGACGAGGGCCGCTCCGAACCTCACGGCGTACACGCTGGAAGGCCAGGCTGCGGAGGTGCCGCTGAACGGAGAGGCCGAGTTCGAGGTGCGGGTCTGGAACCAGCCCTCCGACGACCGCGAGGTGGGGACTGCGACTGGCGGGGTGCTGACGGTCGCGGCCGCTGGGCCGGGGATCGAGATCGCGGCGGGACGACCGACCTGCGTGGATCCGGAGGACGGGTCCATCCGCTGCGAGTTCGGACGCCTTGGCAAGGACGAGACCGCGTCGTTCTGGGTCACGCTGCGCGGTACAGCGCTGGGCACGTCCGAGCTGGAGACCCGGGTCGAGCAGGGCGATGGGCAGGAGGGGCGCGGCGCGACGCGCGAGTTCACCGTGGTCGAGCAGCCGTGCGTCGTGCCGGACGTGCGCGGCTTGACACGGGAGCAGGCCGAGGAGAACCTGCGGGCCGCGGGCTTGGTGCCGGTGGCGGTCGGCGTGGAGGACGGTGCGGCGTCAGGGCTGGTCATTGAACAGAGCCCGGGTCCGGGCGAGCGCCTGGGGTGCGGGACGGAGGTCGAGTTCAAGTACTCGACCCTCACGTGAGCCGCCGGCGATTCCCGCGCCGCTCAGGCCTGCTCCCCTTGGGATGTCAGGGACCGGACGTAGCCGTCGACGAGGTAGGTGAAGCTCTCCTCGACGTCGATGGGCAGGCCGAACCCACCTGCCGCCTCGAGGGACACGAAGCCGTGCAGGCCGGCGCGGAGCGCGCGGGTGGCGTGGATCGCCTGCGGTCCAGCCAGTCCGAAGCCGGCCAGGACGTCGACGACAACGGCGACCACCTGCTGGCTGGCAGCCACGTCCTCGAGGTCCGTCGGGTCCGGGGCGCGCACGAGCGCTTCGTACCGGCCCGGATGACGAAGTGCCCAGGATCGGTGGGCCGCTGCCAGCGAGCGGACCGCATCCCCTCGGGCCCGGCCCACTGCTGCCCGGGAGAGCTCCCCGGCGAGCTCGGACTTCGCGCGCAGGGAGATCGCGCGCCGCAGCGCAGGCAGT
This sequence comes from Candidatus Nanopelagicales bacterium, assembly GCA_049688595.1. Taxonomy (GTDB): domain Bacteria; phylum Actinomycetota; class Actinomycetes; order S36-B12; family CAIYMF01; genus Prado023. The sequence goes on from JBAVLA010000101.1 coordinate 1,674, forward strand.
CCCTCGATGTGCTTGTACAGCGAGGGCTGGCGCACGCCGAGGGCGCGGGCCAGGGCCGCCAGGGTCAGGTTCGGCAGGCCGACCTCGTCGGCCATGCTCGCGGCCGCGGTCACGACCCGATCCGTCGTGAGCCCGGCCCTAGGCACGGGGGAGCACCGCCGGCAGGAACTCCGCCATGGCCGCCAGCACTCGTTGCGGCTGCTGCGACTGGGGGTAGTGGCCGGCGTCGTCGATCATGACGGCGCGGCCGTGGACGCGCTCGGCGATCCACTCGGCCTCGAGCCTGGGATCCGGGAAGTCCGGGTCCTTCGTGCCCATGAGCACGAGGACTGGGACGCGCACCTCGTCCAGGCGAGCCTCGACCGGGGCGTGGCTGGTCCGGGTCGTCCGCACGAAGGCTCGGGCGTGGCCGGGACGGCGCAGGCTGTCGCCCACCGCCGCCAGGTGCGCTTCGAGGTCGTCGGGCCGGCGCCCGGCGTACAGCGAGGGCAGGTAGGCGCGCCAGACCGGAATGGCCCACCACGGCGCCATCGCGATGCGGAACAGCGCCCGCTTCACCGCGCCCACCGTCCCGTTGCGCACGAACGGTCCGATCAGGACCAGGCCCGCGACCAGGTCGGGGCGGTCTGCCGCCGCGTACGCAGCAGCGCCCGCCCCCATCGAGTTGCCCACGAGGATCGCCGGGCCGCCCAGGTGCTCGACGAGGGCGACGACGTCCTCGGCGGTCGCCACGTCGCCGTACGTCGCGAACGTCGCATCGCTGTCACCGTGCCCGCGCAGGTCGGTGGTGGCGACGCGCAAGCCGCTGCGACGCAGCTCGTCGGCGACGTGCCGATACGTCGACCGGAGGTCGCCCATGCCGGGGACCAGGACGATGAGCGGGCCCGCGCCGGCCACGTCGAAGGCGATGCGACCGTCGGGTCGGTGGAGGAAGGCGCATCCGATGTCGTATGTCATTCGGATAACATACATAGCGGTGGGGCTAATGGCAATAGCCTTCAGCTGTCGGAGGCGCCGCATGCAGATGGCTCCTAGTAGTGCGTTGCTTCTAACGTTCTGGGTATAGGTGGCGGAGTCGGGTGCGGGCGTCGCTGGTGGTGAAGTGCCACTGGACTTGCCGCTGGTCGGCGTTGGTGGTGTTCTGCCAAGCGGCCAGTTCGGTGTTGAGGACGGCCATGTCGTCGATGCGCCGGTCGAGGCATTGGCGGGTCAGCGCGGACAGCTCGATCTCGGCGATGTTGAGCCAGGAGCCGTGCTTGGGTGTGTGGTGGATCTCCAGACGCTGGGCGAGCGCTCTGGCCTTGGCCGGCTCGAACGCCTCGTACAGGGATCCGATGGTGTGGGTGTTGAGGTTGTCCATCACCAGCAGCAGTCGCTGGGCGTCGGGGTAGTCGATGGTGAGCAGGTGCTCGACCTCGTGGGCCCAGTCCACCCGGGTGCGCTGTCGTCTGGCCACGACGCGGCGGGTGCCGGCCAGCGGCTCGACCCACACGAAGATCGAGCACGTTCCGTGGCGCACGTACTCGCAGTCCTCCTTGCGGTCCCGGCCTGCAGCGGCGGGGATCGGGTCGCGGGCGTGCGCGAGGAGTTGGTAGGGCTTCTCGTCCATGCACACCACCGGCACAGCCGGGTCGCGGGGGCGGGCGTAGACGTCCAGGACGTCCTCCATCCGCGCCACGAACTCCCCGTTGGCCTTGGGCGGGATGGCCCAGCACTTCTTCAGATGAGGACGAAGCGCCCCCTTTTCAACACCTTCCCGATGGTGGAGTGGTCCAGATCAGGAATGTCGTCCATCAGTGCGACCTGCTTCTCCAACAGCCGCAGCGACCAGCGTGCATGCCCATGTGGCGGTGTCGAGCAAGCCAGGGCGATCAACCGTGCCTCGACCTCGCCGGTCACCTTCGGCTCCACGGGCGGGGTGAGCCGCTTCCTACGGCTGATCGTCGCCGCCACGTCGCCGCCACGCTCGGCATACGCCTTCGAGGTCTTCCCCACCGTGTCGACGTGCACTCCGGCCCGCTGCGCGACCACCTCCTGGGTCGGCACCGGGCCATCCCGGTCAGGATCGTTCTCGTCCAACTCCAACAGAACCCGTGCCCGACGTACCTGCTGGGCCGGATGCGACCCGGTACGAACCAGCCTCACCAACATCTCGCGCTCCACCGGACTCAACGCCACCGGATGCGACTTCGACCTCGACATCATCGACTCGCTTCTGACGGGCATGAAGGGGAAGGCGCCCGCCAGAACCCTCATACCAGAGCAAGACCGTCGATTAGCGGCGACACGCTACTAGAATGGCCGCCATGCCGACCTACGAGTTTCGCTGCCGGGCGTGCGGGACCACGTTCACCGAGTCCCGGCCGATGGGTGAGTCCTCGGCGCCGGCAACTTGCCCCGAGGGCCACGACGACACCGTGCGGCTCCTGGGCGTGGCTGGGGTCATGCGCTCGCGGTCGGCTGCCCCGGCCAGCGGCGGGTGCTGCGGAGGGTCGTGCGGCTGCGGGTGACAGCCTCGGAGCGGCGTGAGCCGATGCGCCAGCGAGGTCAACCGCCTGCATCGGCATCGGCGGCCGATCAGGCGGCGGAGCAGGTGCTCGAGCACACGTTCACGGCGCGGCTGTGGGCGTGGGATTCGCGCCGGCAGGACACGTGGACGTTCGTGACGGTCCCGGCGGATCTCAGCGCGGCGATCGAGGACCTCTCGGACGCCCGGCAGTCCACGCCTGGAGTGCACCTGCAGGGGGACGCGTGGTGGAGCCCCTTCGCGTCACCCCGGTTGCACGTCGCGCCGGGAGAAGCGGCTGAGCCCGGCCCAGGCGAGGGCTGCGGCCACCACCGTCATGATGACCAGAGGCGGCCAGCTCAGCGGCTCGAGCGGTTGGTACGGCGTCGCCGAGAACGGCAGGACGCTGAGCAGCCAGCCCGGGAGGTGCAGCGCGTCGCCGATGAGCAGGACGAACCACATCGCCGCCAGGACGCCCCACGACAGCGGGATCGCCAGCCGGGGGAGCCAGCCGAACAGCGCCACCGCGATGCCGACGAACACCATCACTGCCGGCCAGTACGCCAGCGCGGCCAGCGCCAACTGGCCGGTCTGCGCCGACTGGCCCACGATCGAGCCGTAGCTGGCGCCCATGCCGGCCCCGCCGACGAGCAGCAGGATGGCCGACCCGACGACCGGGATCAGGAGGCGCCCGGCCGCCCATCGGGTGCGCGACAGGGCGCCGGCCAGCTGCGGCTCGACGATCCCGCTGGCCTCGTCGGTCCGAAGTGAGACGGCGGTCTGGATGGCGAACACCGTTGTGGTCATGGCGATCAGGGACAGCAGCATCGACAGCAGCGCGTCGACGCCAGTGCCCCTGATGATGTCGGCCACGGACCCGCCGGCGTCGGAGATCAGGTCGGCCATCGCCTCGACGACCGAGCCGAACATCAGCGCGGACAGGACGATGGTGAGGGTCCAGCCGATGATGGGGCCGCGCTGCAGCCGCAGCCCGAGGCCCAGCGGTGTCGCGTAGCGGGTGGGAGCCCCGCCGTGGCCGCGGCGCTCGGGCAGGAGCCCCGCCCCGAAGTCCCGTCGTGCCTCCAGGAACAGCGCGAGCACGAGCAGCGCCGCGGTGAGCAGCACCATCAGCCCGAACGGCCACCACCGGTTCGCCCCCCACGGCTGCATCTGCTGGGCCCACCCGACGGGCGAGGCCCAGGTGAGCCGCCCGTCGCCGAGGTCGCCGACCATGCGCAGCAGGTAGAACCCGCCGATGATCGCCGACCCCAGCGCGTTCGCCCCGCGCGACGTGGAGCTGGCCTGCCCGGCGAGGGCGCCGATGCCGATGGCGACCAGTCCGACGGCGGCCATCGAGGCACCGACGATGAGTGAGCCGGTGATCCCGGCGCCGGCCGGGTCGAGCCGGCCGGCCGCGGACACCAGTGCGACGCCTGCGCCGACGGCGACGCTCAGGGCGGCGGTGACCAGCCACGAAGCCGCTGATCCGGCGTGCAGCCCGAGCACCCGGGAGCGGAGCAGCTCGGTGCGCCCGACCTCCTCGTCAGCGCGGCCGTTGCGGGTCACGAGGAACACGACGCCGAACGCCAGCGACAGCGCGCAGGTCATCCAGATCTTGGTCCAGACGGCTCCACCGAGCGTGGCCGGGGCGGCCGCGAGGCCGGTGATGGCCTTGATCGACGGTATGTCGCTCACTGCGGCGAAGTCGTCGAGCGCCGCCTGGGTGTTCAGGACGTCGTGGTAGTACGCCTCGACGTAGGCGAACAGGCCCACCAGCACGACCCACCACACTGCCAGGCGGATGCGGTTGCGGCGCAGGACGACCCGGATCATGGTGCTCGTGCCGGTCAGGCTGTTGGCCGCCGCTCGCCGTTCGACCGGGGCGGTGACCAGCCCCGTCGGGTGGGTGGTGGCGGTCATCGGTTGCTCCCGTTCAGCGCTGCGAGCTCGGCGCCGTAGTGGCGCAGGAACAGCTCCTCGAGGGAGGGCGGGTTGGCCACCAGCGAGCGCGGCTGGAGCTTGGCGACGGCGGCGAGCACGGTCGGCAGCTCGGCGTCGTCGACCGCGAAAGTGATGCGGCCGTCGAGGCCCTGCAGGTCGTGGACCCCAGGCAGCGCGGCCAGCCCGTCAGCCCCGCCGTCGAGGACGACGGTGACCTGCGACCGGGTGAGGTGGCGCAGTTGGGCGATCGAGCCCGACTCGACCGTGATGCCGTCACGGATGATCGTCACGAGGTCTGCCAGCTTCTCGACCTCGGCGAAGATGTGGCTGGACAGCAGCACCGAGCGGCCCTCGGCCTTCACCTCGCGGATCGACTCGGTGAACGCCGCCTCCATGATGGGGTCGAGGCCGGAGGTAGGCTCATCGAGCAGCAGCAGCTCCGCATGCGATGCGAATGCTGCGACGAGGGCGACCTTCTGGCGGTTGCCCTTGGAGTACGCGCGGGCCTTCTTCGTCGGGTCCAGGTCGAACCGCTCGAGCATGGTCGTCTTGCGCTTCGGGTCCAGCGGGGCCGACAAGCGGCACAGGATGTCGATCGCCTCACCGCCGGTGAGGTTGGGCCAAAGCATTACTTCACCTGGGACGTAGGCGATCGACCGGTGCAGGCGAACCGCATCGGCCCAGGGATCGCCACCGAGCACCGTGGCCTGACCGCCGTCGGCGCGAAGCAGGCCGAGCAGGATGCGGATCGTCGTCGTCTTTCCCGAGCCGTTGGGGCCCAGGAACCCGGTGACCTGTCCGGCCGGGACCGTCAGGTCGAGGCCCCGCAACGCATGGACGCTGCCGAAGCTCTTCATGAGGCCGCGGGTCTCGACTGCCGGGCCGCGTGTGGAGGAGGTTCCCTCCGTCGTCTGGGTCACTGCGCATCCCTTCGTGTGGGGGAGTGCCGCGAACGGCTGAGGCCGTCACG
>JBAVLA010000102.1:0-3299 GCA_049688595.1 Candidatus Nanopelagicales bacterium
GCCCGACGCTGGCCGCCACCCGGCCAGTCACCCGCCCCGGTACGCCTCGCGCAGGGACACGCGCGGGCCCGAGCGCAGCGCGGCGCCCCGGTAGACCCGGGCGCCGAACCAGACCAGGAACGCTATGAACGCCACCGACCCCACGATTGCCACGAGGCCCTCCCAGGCCGAGGCATCCCCCGTGACCAGTCGGAACGGCATGAGCAGGGGCGACCACGGGGGAACCAGCGACATGGGTGCCATCCACTGGCTGGAGGAGCCGCCGAGAGCCCCCGCCACCATGAAGTAGGCGGGCATGAGGAGCAGGGACGGAACGTAGGCCAGCGACTGCAGGTCCTCCTGCCGGGAGACCGTGGCCCCGAGCGTGGCGTACACGAAGCTGTACATCAGGTAGCCGAGGACGAACCACAGGAGCATCCATCCGACCGCCGCGGCGCCCACCGCGGCGAGGTCGATCCCCTCCACATCCGGTGGGAACAGACGCAGCCCGAAGACGGTCGCCGCCCCGATGACGGCTATCTGGATCAGGCCCAGCGCCCCGATCCCAAGTACCTTGCCCGTCAGAAGGGATGCCGTCGACACCTTGGCGAGCACCACCTCGGCGACCCGGTTCTGCTTCTCCTCCACCACGCCAGTACCCACGAACTGGCCGAAGATGAGCAGCGCCATGAACAGGATCAGGACGCTGGCGAAGGCGATCACGCCCCGGGCCTCGGAGGCCGCGTCGGCCGGTCCCTCGGGGTCGATGTCGACGACATCCACCGGGACGGGCGCCATCAGTGCCGCCAGCTCGGCCGGAGCCAGTCCCAGGTCATCGGCGGCCGCACGTCGGGCCGATGCGGTCGCCCCGGCGGTCAGGACCACCTCGAGTGCAGGTTCGACCCGGCCGACCGTCAGGATCGTGTCCCCATCGACCAGCGCCGCGTCCGCGTCGCCCTGGATGACGGCTGCCCTGGCCGCATCCGTAGATGACGCCTCGGCGACCTCGACATCGACCTCCAGGGCTGCAGCCGCGGCCTTGAGGTCCTCCGGCATCGTCGCGGGGTACTCCCCGGCGAGGACGACTTCAGAGGTACCGCCTGGCGCGCCGAACCGGTCCAGGGCCCACAGGCCGCCCACGATGAGCAGCACCGTGCCGACGAGCACGCCCAGGAACACGCGGCTCCTGCCCCGTTCGACGAACTCCCGGCGCGCGATGAGCAGCGTGTGCCTAAGCATCGTGGCCCCCCGCGGCCGTGCCGCCCTCGTCCGGCTGCGTGACCCCCGCGGCTCCGGTCGCCTCGACCGCGGCGAGGAAGAGGTCGCTGAGCCTGGGCGGCTCGTAGCGGAAGGACGTGATCGAGCCGGCTCGCCGAGCGGCCTCCAGCAACTCGGGGGCCGAGACCGACGCGGGCACCATCACGTGCGCACGCTCCCCCTCCACCACCCGCACCCCCGGCACGTCCGGGAGCCACGGGCGCCCATCGACGGTGACCTCGGCGCGCCGGTAGTCAGCCCTCGACCGGATGCGCTCGAGGTCGCCGTACTCGACCACGTGCCCGTCGTGGAGGATCGCGATGTCGGTGCACAGCCCCTCGACCAGGTCCAGCTGGTGGGAGGAGAACAGGATCGTCGACCCAGCCTCCGCCGCCTCGCGCAGGACCTCCCCCATCTCGGCGACACCGACCGGGTCGAGTCCCGAGAAGGGCTCGTCGAGGATGAGCACGTCCGGTCCGTGGACAAGCGCGACTGCCAGCTGCACGCGCTGCTGATTGCCGTGCGAGAGCTGCTCCACCCGGGCGGCACTGCGCTCGGCCAGCTCGAGACGCTCCAGCCAAGCCGCCGATGCCTTCGCCGCCTCACCCGCAGACATCCCCGCCAGCCGCGCGAAGTGCACGAGTTGCGGGAGCACCCGCATCCGCGGATAGAGCCCACGCTCCTCGGGCATGTAGCCGAAGGCCTGCCGCGTCGCCGTCGTCAGCCTGCGGCCCTCATACGTGATCGTCCCCGCTTCGGCGTCCAGCAACCCGAAGATGCAGCGCATCGTGGTCGTCTTCCCAGATCCGTTGCGGCCGAGGAAACCCAGGATCCGACCGGGCTGCACGGTGAAGGAGACGCCCGCCAGGACCCTCAGGTCGCCGTAGGACTTGACTAGCCCGTCGATTGCCAGCGCGCCGCCAGCCATGGCCTCAGTCTGCCACGGCCAGCCCCCTTGCCGGGCCGGCTCAAGGCGCACGCTGCGACTCATGGCACGCACTCGACCCGCTGGATCCAGTCGGGGGGCCGGGGCAGGGCGGCGGGGTTGCGGCCGATGATCACGGCGATCACCGGCACCTCCGCCGGGCGAGCAGGCCACAGCGTGAATCCGTCCGTGAGCACGATGATGACGTCAGCCCGCGGTCGCAGCTCCTGGGCGGCGGCTATCCCGAGCGGCATGTCCGTGCCACCACCCCCTGCCAACGGTACGTCGGAGGCCCGGCTCACCGAGGTGACTGCGTGCACAGCAGCGTCGACCGCGAGCACCCTGACCTGCGCATCGGCAACGCCGAGCCCGGCGAGCACGCCGTCGATCTCACCGAGCGCCTGCGCGAGCAGCCCGTCGTCCACGCTGCCCGACGTGTCGACGACGACCGCAACCCGAGGCACTGGCCTGCGCAGCGCCGGGAGGATCACCTGACCCGAGACCGACTGCCGGCGGGAGATCCTCGTGTACGTGTAGTCGGCGTGCCCGTGCGCCCAGCCCAGCCCCCGGCGGACGGCGGCGTGGAGCACGTTCCGCCAGTCCACGACTGGCTCCAGCACCTGGGACACCCACCGAGCCCACTCGCCGGGCAGGTCCCCCCGGCCTCGGGCGGCGTCTCGGAACTCGATCGCCACAGCCTCCCGGATTGCGTCGGCCTGGGTCTGCGTGAGGCCGCCATGCAGCTCCAGGCCGGCGACCTCGTAGTCGCGGTGCAGCCCGTCGCAGCCGGAGCCGCACGACGGGTCCGACCCCGGCTCGACCCCGGGCTGCCGAGGCATCCAGGCCGGGTCCCGGTCCGGGCCGTCACCCTCGCCGGCCGGGAGCCCGGACAGCACCGCGAAGTACTCCTCAGCCGAGCGGCCGGCCGGCAGTCCCAGCTCGGTCGCTGCCACGAGGCTGTGCCCGTCGCCCAGTGCGGCAGCACGGGCCCGGGCGGGTGGGCCCCCGGGCACCGCGCGTGCCCCCGGCCTCGTCGCGCCGGACTCCCGCCGCTCGCCCATCACCTGGCTGCCAACGCCCGATCCGTCAGCCACTGCGGGCATCCCGCGGAGGACCTCGTGGATGGTCACGTCCGCGG
>JBAVLA010000103.1:0-1512 GCA_049688595.1 Candidatus Nanopelagicales bacterium
GCACGAGGGTCGGCCGAGGCCGCCTCTTAACGCTGCCGAGGGTTGCGCCGAACCGGGGCCGCGCCTCCTCCCAGGAGACTTCTTCATGGCCTGCACTCTCCGCGAGGTTCGGGTTCTATGCCTTCACGCGCACCTCGCGAGCGATGGCCCACATGAAGGCCGCGAGCTCGCGCGCGATCGCCGTGACGGCGACGTTCGGGTTCTTGCCTCGGGCGATCAGTCGGCGGTACCGCTTGCAGAGCCGGACCTGAGCCTTCCAGGCGATGTCCTGAACGGGCTTGGGGAGCCTTTCGAGTCGTTTCTGGATGAGTTCGGAGACCTTGGCCGGGTAACGGTAGGCCCAGGCACCTTCGACGAGGGCGCGGCGCGCATGGGCGTTGCCGCCCTTGGTGATGCCGCCTTGGCGCCGGCTCTCCCCGGAGGAGTACTCGCTGGGGGTGAGGCCGAGGAAGGCGGCGAGCTGCCGGGGAGAGTCGAAGCGGGTGAGGTCACCGAGCTCGGCGACCGTGGTGACGGCGGTGATCTGCTGCACGCCGCGGAGGGCCTGGAGCGCTTCGACGACGGGGCTAAGGCGCCATCCGGGGATGAACTCGGCGAGCTGCTCCTCGATCCTCTTCAACCGCTCCGCGTGCTCGTCGACGGCCCGGAGGTACTCCTGGAAGACGACTTGCTGGGCTGGAGTGGGACAGACGATGCGAGCCAGGAAGCACCGGTGAGCGTCGTTCCAGTTGGCGCGGCCGACGTAACGGATGCCGAGGCGAAGCAGGAAGGCCTTGAGGCGGAGTCGAGCGCTCTTGAGATCGATCACGGCGTCCTCGCGGGCGCGGGAGAGGTCGCGGATGGCTTCGTCCTCGACCTTGGGGACGTAGACCGGGGTGAGGTCGCCGGAGCGCAGGAGGCGCGCGAGCTGCACGGCGTCGCGGCGGTCGGTCTTGACGCGGTCGCCGGGCTTGCGAGGGATGCGCGAGGGAGCGACGACGAGGCACTCGAGTCCCTTGGCGCTGAGGTGTCGGTACAGGACGTAACCGCACGGGCCGGCCTCGTAGGCAAAGACGAGCCGCGAGGCCTGGCTCTGAAGTCGTCGGACCAGCTTGTCGATGTCGCATTCGCGAGGGCCGATGGGGCCTACGAAGACCGGTTCATCGGAGCGTTCGGGACCGCAGGTGGCGACGGCGATCGAGTCTTTGTGGACGTCGAGACCGACGAACAGAAAGGTGGTAGACTTGGACATGGCTGACCTCCCGATTGTGTTGGTTGCCTTGGTACCCAACATGCGGCTCTGGCCCTCGAGGCTAACCCGCGACAAGGTCGGGGGTCAGCCACTTCACCGAGCGGAAGTCATCATGTCTAGCTGCGCTACGTGAGGTTCACGCATGATCCGCGAAGTAGATCCGCTGGAAGCGCTCGGCGAAGCCGCTGTGCCCTACATGACGCGATTCGCGAGACGGGCCATCCGCGTCGCAGATTTGCTCCTGCAGGGACAACCTCACGGACGGGATGACAACCTTGGGT
>JBAVLA010000104.1:0-9003 GCA_049688595.1 Candidatus Nanopelagicales bacterium
GCTCCACTCCGAGCAGGTAGGTGGACAGGACGAGGGTGCGCAGAACGTCGTCGGTGACCCGGGACCCGGCGTTGCGCAGGATCTTGGCGTCCCCGGGCGACATCCCAACGATGGCCAGTGGGTCCAGGCGGGAATCCATGCAGGTGATGATGGCCAGGCCGCGTGCGGCCCGCGCCGGCAGGCCGTGGTCGCTGATCCGCTGCATGTACTTCGCATTGGCCGCCGCGACGTCAGAGAAGCTCGATGGCACAGCGTTGGCAGGCACCGGGGTACCCGCGCCGGGGATCGGTTGGGTCATGCGCGGAACCGTACCGGCAGGGCGCGTCGGGTGCACCTGTGGGCAGCCGACGGGTACGGCCGCGATTTCCACTTGGCCGGGGCGGTCAGGTAGACTTTGAGCCACAACTTGGGGCTGTAGCGCAGCTGGTAGCGCATCTGCATGGCATGCAGAGGGTCAGGGGTTCGAGTCCCCTCAGCTCCACTCGAAAGGGCCCCCGGTGATCCGCGGGGCCCTTCTGATCGCCGCCCGTGATTGCGGCCCAGCAAGTCGTCAGGCAGCCAGACGGTCGTCGGGGACCACCGTCGGGAACCTCCCGCGGCCGCACCGGGCTACGCGTCGTCAGCGCCCAGGGCAGGTCCCGGGGCTGCCGCCGCGTTGTACTCCTCCAACCGCCACCGCGCCACCGGCGCTCCGCCTGGCTCGGCAGGCAGCGCCACCTGGCTCAGGACGCTCCATGCGCAATTGCTGAGCACGCCCAGTGCCGTCCACTGGTCGGGTGCCAGGCCGAGCAGGCCCCCGATCGCGCCACGGATGGCGCCCCCATGGCTGACAACGACCAGGGTCCCGCCATCCGGCAGCGAATCGAGGTGGCGGTTGACGCTGGCCACGACCCGGGCGACGACCTCACTGCGCACCTCTCCCCCGGGCGGGCGCACATCGTGACCGGCGACCCACGACAAGAAGGTCTCCCGGTCGAAGTCAAGGATCTCGTCGCGGGTACGGCCCTGCCACAGCCCGCCGTTGGTCTCCCGCAGGTCGGCGTCCGCCGCTATCGGAAGGCCGGTGAGACCGGCGAGCACCTGCGCAGTCGCAACGGCTCGGCCCAGGTCGCTGGTCACGATCGCCGAGGGGTTCATGGCCGCCAGCGCCGGCGCGGCGGCCTCGGCCTGGGCCAGACCAGCGTCGTCCAAGGGGACGTCGGTGGCCCCCTGGAACCGGTTGACGACATTCCACTCGGTCCGGCCGTGCCGCCAGAAGACGACCCGCCGTAGCGCCGACGCGTTCCACCCGTCACTCATGGACAGCCTCCTTCGGCGTGTGCACCTCGGCTGGGAGCTCGATCGTTGGGCAGTCGCGCCACAGCCGCTCCAGCGCGTAGTGGACGCGCTCCTCGGCCTGCTGCACGTGCACGACCAGATCGTTGTAGTCCAGGAGCACCCATCGCCCCTCTGACTCGCCCTCGCGGCGCAGCGGCTTGGCACCCAGCTTCAGCAGGGACTCCTCGATGGCGTCGACCACCGCGCGGACAGCGCGGTCATTGGCGGCCGAGCACAGGAGGAACACGTCGGTCAGCACGAGCCGAGTGCTGACGTCGAGGGCGACGATGTCCTGGGCGAGCTTGTCCGAGGCGGCACGGGCGGCCGCGACCGCCAGGGTCACGGCGTGCGGGTCGGCGGTCACAGGCTCGCAGCCTACCCCTTGGCGACACGCCCCGAAGCGGCCCGCCGGACGCATCAGGGCTCGAAGTCAGCGCCAAGCACGACCAGCGCCTCGGCGCCGGCGAGCACGTCCTCGTCCTGCTTCACCGATCCGGCCGGCACGCCCAGCGCGTCGGCCAGGTCCCCGCCCAGGACCTGGTCCTCGGCGGAGCGCCCCACGTAGACATCGGTCGTCCTGTTCCCGAGCTCGTCGGCGTTGCCCCCGTTGATGTAGACCATTCCGGCCCCAACGAGCTCCTCCCGCGCGTGGGCACCCAGGCCCGCCCGGCCGACCCCGTTGCGGACGACGACCCGGGGCCGGGCCTCCTCGGGGGGCAGCTGTGCCTGGGGCAGCACCTCGCCGAGCACCTCGCCTGCGGCCACCAGGTCGGCGCTGACAGATCCGAGCCCCGCCTCGGCCGCAGGTTCTGCTGTTGGCAGGGTGCGGACCAGCTGGCTGCCGGCCAGTATCTGGCTTCGCATCCCAAGGAGGATCCCGGCGACCGTAGGGTTGGCGGCAGTCGTCCGCGCCGAACCACCCAGTGCGGTGAGCATCTGCTCGACGCGCAACTGGTCCTCCGGGAGGGCCCCGATCGTGGCCGTCATCACCTGGGAGTAGCGCGCCATCCGGGCCGTCTCCGGCTCGTCGGGCAGCCACGCCAGTGCGTATGCCGCCGCCTGCGTGCCGTCCAGGTGGACCTGCCCCTCCGGGACGAGGACCGTCTCCGCGCCGGACTCCTCATCGGTGACGGTGATCTCCCGGTCGACGTCGATCGTGATGCCGCCGACGTAGTCCACCATCCCGGCCAGGGCGAGCCGCCCCAGGCTGAGCGTCCCGTCGATGCGCAAGGCGAGGAGGTCGCCCAGCGCGTCCTCCGACGCCCGCCGGTCGATCAGCCGGGCCGTCTGGCCGAGCGTGCGCTGCCCCTGGCTGGGCACGTCGACCACAAGCCGCGAAGGGGCCAGCAGCTGCACGCCGGGCAACCCGCCACCCTCGGCGCCGACGAGGTTCCCAGCACCCAGGTCGCTGTCGTTGCGGGCCTGGATGAGCAGGGTGCTCTGCTCCTCCACGGTCGCCGTCGGGGTCGGTTCCGATGTTGTCTGGGTCGCGGGCTGCAGCAGGACCGTGAGCAACAGCCAACCCGTCAGCACGACCCCGACCACGGCGAGCGACAGCCACATCCACCACGACCGCGGCCGCAGCCGCCCACGTGGCCGCCCTCGGGTCGGGGACGGCGACCCACGGCGTGCCGCGGGCCCCTGCTCGGGCGGGAGCGGCGCGCTCATTGCCCACCACGGCGGTAGAGACCCATCTTGGCGATGAACCGCTCCACACCGGCAGGGACCAGGTACCTGATCGGCCGGCCATCGGCGACACGTTCCCGGCAGTCGGTAGAGGAGATCGCCAGCGCCGGGACCTCCACGACCGTGGCCGCGCCCTGCGGCAGGTGGGCAGCCCTCACGTCGTGGCCGGGGCGGGTGACGCCCACCATGTGGGCGAGCTCGAGAACGTCATGCGGGTCCCGCCACGTCAGGATCGATCCCAGGGCGTCCGCGCCCGTGATGAAGAACAGCTCGGCTTCGGGTCGCTCACGGTGCAGGTCGCGCAGCGTGTCGACGGTATAGGTCGGGCCCCTTCGGTCGATGTCGACGCGGCTGACTGTGAACCGCGGATCATCCGCCGTGGCGATCACGGTCATCAGGTAGCGGACCTCGGCCGGTGAGACCTCGCGGCCCGACTTCTGCCACGGCTGTCCGGTCGGGACGAACACGACCTCGTCCAGCGAGAACAGGTGGGCAACCTCGCTCGCCGCGACGAGGTGACCATGGTGGACCGGGTCGAAGGTGCCGCCCATCACGCCCAGGCGCACGGAAGCCATCAAGGGCCCGTCGGTCAGCGGTCCGGGTTGAACCGGGTCACCACGAACAGCGCAAGCAGGAGCACGGCCAGTGCGGTGACTCCGTACGCCCACGCCGGGATGCCCGCGCCCTCCTCGACCGCTTCGTCTGCCAGCACGAGCATCGCGGTCATCGTCGCCCCTCTCCCCGCCGCCGACGAGCACCGCCGGCTCCATCCGAGCCTAGCCGATCGGCGCCCCGTACCTGCGTCGGACGATCCGCCGGTTGCCGGCGGCGATCCGCCCTCGGCGGACGCCGCATCCGCCGGATCAGCCCCGTACCTGCCCGTCCCCGGTCACGACGTAGGTGGTCGAGGTGAGCTCCGCGAGTCCCATCGGGCCGCGGGCGTGCAGCTTCTGGGTCGAGATCCCGATCTCGGCGCCGAAGCCGAACACCCCACCATCGGTGAACCGCGTCGATGCGTTCACCATGACGGCCGCAGAATCGACACCCGCGATGAACCGCCGGGCGGCGGTCAGGTTCTCGGTGACGATCGCCTCGGTGTGGCCACTGGACCACCGACGGATGTGCGCGGTCGCCTCATCGACGGAGTCGACGACGCCGGCGGCGAGGTCCAGGCTGAGGTACTCGCGTGCCCAATCATCGTCCGTCGCGGTGATGAACGGGATCCCAGCCTGCTCGGCGTGGCCGCGGACCCGGTCGTCCCCATGGATCGTGACGCCCTTGTCGCGCAGTGCCGGCAGCGCCAGGGGCAGGAACGCCTCGGCGATCGCGCTGTGGACCAGGACCGTCTCCGTCGCATTGCACACGCTTGGGCGCTGGGTCTTGGAATTGACCAGTATCCGCACAGCCTTGTCGAGGTCGGCGTCAGCATCCACGTACACGTGGCAGTTGCCCACGCCCGTCTCCAGGACGGGCACGGTGGAGTTGTCGACCACGTTGCGGATCAGGCCGGCACCTCCGCGCGGCACGAGCACGTCGACCAGGCCCCGGGCCGTCATGAGCGCCCGGACCGAGTCGTGGCTCATCCCCGGCACGAGCTGGATCGCGTCCGGCGGGACGTCCGTTCCAGCAAGGGCAGACCGCATGACGTCGACCAGCGCCGCGTTCGACTCGTACGCCGAGGACGATCCGCGCAGCAGCGCGGCGTTGCCGCTCTTGAGGCACAGGCCGGCTGCGTCAACGGTGACGTTGGGCCGGGCCTCGTAGACCATGCCCACCACACCCATTGGGACCCGGAGCTGGCGGATCTCCAAGCCGTCGGCCTGGGTCCAGCCGCGAATCACCTCACCCACCGGATCCGGCAGGTCAGCGACCATCTCCAGGGCGTCGGCGATGTCCGCCAGCCGCGCCGGGGTCAGGGTCAGCCGGTCGACGATGCCCGCCGGGGTGCCGCCCGCGACCGCGCGCTCAACATCAACGGCGTTGGCGGCCAGGACCTGCCCTGACGACTTGCGCAGCGCCTCCGCCATCGCGCGCAGGGCGGCGTCCTTCTGGGCCCGGCTCAGCTGCCGCAGGCTGACTGCGGCTTCCTTCGCCCGCCGCGCTGTGGCCAGGACCGCCTCGGTGTCCGTCATGGTTGTCTGCAACATGGGCTCAGGTTAGCCCAGCCCTGCGCAGGGCGGTGGTGACCGTGACCGGTCCGGAGGGTGGCCGGGTCGGTGCCCGCCTCAGCGCAGCAGCACCAGGTCGTCACGGTGGACGACCTCCCGCTCGTACTCGGGGCCCAGCTCGGCGGCAAGGTCGCGCGTCGAGCGCCCAAGGAGGGCTGGCAGCTCGGCCGCGTCGTAGGCGACGAGTCCGCGACCGAGCAGGGTCCCATCCGGCCCCACGAGGTCCACGGGGTCCCGCGCCACGAATCCACCTACGACGTGGGTGATCCCGGCGGGCAGCAGTGATGCGCCCCGGTCGCGGACGGCGGTCACCGCCCCAGCGTCCAGGTGGATCTGACCCTGGCTTGCGCTGGCGTGGGCCAGCCACAGCAGCCGCGACGCCGAACGGTCCCCCGACGTGTGGAAGAACGTGCCCACGGGCTGCCCGGCGAGGGCCTCAGCCGCCCGGCTCGCGGCTGCGAGCACCACGGGGATGCCCGCCTCCGTGGCGATCCGGGCTGCCTCCACCTTGGTGGTCATCCCGCCCAGGCCCACCCCCGCAGGGCCGGTCCCACCGATCACGACGGACTGCAGGTCCTCCGGCCCGCGCACCTCCCGGATCAGCCGGCTGCCCTCGAGCTCCGGCGGGCCGTCGTACAGGCCCTCGACGTCGGAGAGCAGGACCAGGGCGTCGGCCCGGACCAGGTGGGCAACCAGTGCGGCCAGCCGGTCGTTGTCGCCGAACCGGATCTCGGTGGTGGCGACGGTGTCGTTCTCGTTGACGATCGGAACGACGTCCAGCTCCAGCAGGCGCTCCAGCGTGCGCTGGGCGTTGCGGTAGTGGGCGCGGCGGATCAGGTCGTCGGCGGTGAGCAGCACCTGGCCCACCGTGCGGCCATGTCGGCCGAAAGCGTCGTGGTAGTGGGCCATCAGGATGCCCTGCCCGACGGAGGCTGCAGCCTGGGCGGACGCCAGGTCCCGGGGCCTGCGCCGCAGGCCGAGCGGGGCGATGCCGGTTGCGATCGCCCCGGACGAGACCAGGACCAGCTCAGATCCGCGGTGCCCGGCAGCCGACAGGGCATCGACGAGCCCGTTGACCCGGCAGACATCGATGCCGGCGGAGACAGGTCCGCGCGCCGACGCCCCGTTGCCCCTGCCAGCCTGACCGCCGCAGCCGTCCCCGTCCGGGCGAAGGGTCAGCGATGAGGAACCCACTTTCACCACGACTCGCCGCGCGACCCGGATGGCGTCCCACGGCGTGGCCGAGACCGGAGCCGGCGAGCCGCCGGCCTCGCGGGGCACGTCGAGGATCCGGGGCCCGCCCGAGGTCCGGGGGCCACCAGGCATCGCAGGCTCGGCCGGAAGCCGGGGATCACCAGAACCCACAGGCGCACCTGGGGCGTGCGACGCGTCCGACAGCTCCGAGCCATCCGGCAGGTGCTGGCCGCTCACGAGGCCCCCCCAGGGTCCCGACGCACTGGCCCATGCCGCCTTGGCGTGCCCGGGGCCTCGTCCACGGCGTCATCCTCCCAGCCCGCCTCCGGGTTCTCCCCGGCGGCCAGCGCCTCCCGGGCACGGCCATGCCGGCGCGCCTCGGGCGCCTGGATCCGCAGGTCCTGGCCGCGTGGACTGGGGCCGGCCGCCCGGGCGACGGGCTCCCAGTCGAACACGACGCTGTTGTCCGCAGGCCCGATGCGCACCTCGTCGCCGGGCTCAGCGCCAAGGCGCACGAGCTCGTCCTCGACGCCGAGGCGCGCGAGACGGTCGGCCAAGTAGCCGACTGCCTCGTCGTTGGAGAAGTCGGTCTGGCGGATCCAGCGCTCCGGGCGCAGGCCGCGCACCCGGAAGGCCTCGCCCTCGCGCACCACCTCGAAGCCGACCTCGTCGATGGATCGCGGCCGGATCACGATGCGCTGGGGAGCCGGAACGGGCGCCACTGCACGCTGCTCAGCGACGATCCTGGCCATCGCGAACGCCAGCTCGCGCAGGCCCTCGTGGGAGACCGCCGAGACCTCGAACACGGGCAGGCCACGGGCCCTGAGGTCAGCGCAGACCAGGTCGGCCAGCTCCCGCGCCTCTGGGACGTCCACCTTGTTCAGCGCCACCAGCCGGGGACGGCCCCGCAGGCCGCCGTACTCGGCGAGCTCAGCCTCGATCACGTCGAAGTCCGTGAGGGGATCCCGACCCGGCTCCAGAGTCGCGCAGTCCAGAACGTGTACCAGTGCGGCGCAGCGCTCGACATGGCGGAGGAACTCCAGCCCCAGCCCCTTGCCCTGCGACGCCCCGGGGATGAGCCCTGGGACGTCGGCAACGGTGAAGACGGTGGACCCCGTGGTCACGACGCCCAGGTTCGGCGTCAGGGTCGTGAACGGGTAGTCGGCGATCTTGGGCCGCGCGGCCGACATCGCGGCGACCAGGGAGGACTTGCCGGCGCTCGGGAAGCCGATCAGGCCGATGTCCGCGACCGTCTTGAGCTCGAGCACCACGTCCAGCACCTCGCCCGGCTCCCCGAGCAGGGCGAAGCCGGGGGCCTTGCGGCGCACAGTCGCCAGCGCAGCGTTGCCCAAGCCCCCTCGGCCACCCTGTGCGATCACGACGGAGGCACCCGCGACGGACAGGTCGGCAACGACCTCGCCGTCTCGGCTGACGACCGTCCCCACCGGGACCGGCAGGATCACGTCGGACCCATCCGCGCCGTTGCGGTGCCCTCCCTGGCCGGGTGCCCCGCTGGTCGCACGCCGGTGCGGGGCGTGGTGGTAGTCCAGCAAGCTGGGCGTGCCCTGGTCGGCCACCAGGATCACGTCGCCGCCCCGTCCCCCGTTGCCCCCGTCGGGACCGCCCAGCGGCTTGAACTTCTCCCTGTGGACCGAGGCGCACCCGTGCCCGCCGGCACCGGCCACGGCATGGATGACCACCTGATCTACGAATGTCGCCATGGCCGCATCCCTCCTCGGATCTGGTCGCTGCGCACGCAGAAGAGGCGAGCCCTCGGGCCCGCCTCGACTGATGGTCCCCGGGGCGTCAGCCGGCCGGGACCTCGACGATGTTCACCACGCGGCGCCCGCGGGCGGTGCCGAACTGCACCGCACCGGAGGCCAGGGCGAACAGCGTGTCGTCGCCGCCGCGCCCGACGTTGTGGCCGGGGTGGAAGTGCGTGCCGCGCTGCCGGACGATGATCTCGCCAGCCTTCACGACCTGACCGCCGAAGCGCTTGACGCCCAGACGCTGGGCGTTGGAGTCCCGGCCGTTGCGCGAGCTCGAGGCACCCTTCTTATGAGCCATGAGGTCACTCCCCGCTCTCGATGCCGGTGACGCGGAGCTTGGTCAGGTCCTGACGGTGGCCCTGCCGCTTGCGGTAGCCGGTCTTGTTCTTGTACTTGAAGATCTCGATCTTCGGTCCCCGGGTGTGCGCCAGGACCTCGGCGGAGACCTTCGCCCCCGCCAGGGCCTTGGCGTCCGAGGTGACGGAAGCCCCATCGACGAGCAGCAGGGCGGGCAGTTCGACGCTGTCGCCGGGCTCGCCTGCGATGCGGTCGGTCTCGATGACGTCGCCAACGGCGACCTTCTCCTGGCGGCCGCCGGAGCGGACAATGGCGTACACGGGTGGCACTCCTGAGATCGGTTCGGGGCTGGACGCACCCGGATCACGGGCACGCACATGCGAGCGGCGCTCACGCGCCAGGGTTCTAGGGTACGGAGCCGACTGGCATACGGTCAAACCGCGTCCGCGCGGTCGGACTGCTCCGCGTGCTCCGCTGCGTCGTCGGCGTCGTCCGGGTGCTCCCCCGCGGCCTCGTCGGGGTTGTCCCACGACTGCTCGGGGACGTGCTGATCGGCGTGGACGTCGTCGGCC
>JBAVLA010000105.1:0-2500 GCA_049688595.1 Candidatus Nanopelagicales bacterium
TCCTGGGCCTGTACAACGCCCCCTGGACCCGGGCGCACCGCTTGGAGTTCATTCAGCGGGCCGGCCTGTCGTTCCCGGACGGCTACTACGAGGACCTGCCGTGGACCATGTGCGGCCTCATGGCCGCCGAGCGGATCGCAGTCCTCGATCGGGTCGTGGTGCAGTACCGCCAACGGGAGGTCGGGAGCGTCCTGCGCAGCCCAGGTCGACGACACTTCGACGTGTTTGAGCAGTGGGAGCGGGTGTTCGAGGAGCTCGCCGCTCATCCCGAGTGGGAGAGGTACCGGCCGGAGCTCTTCGCCTTCATGATCAGCCAGTTCGACGCCATGTTGATGAACCCGATCCGGGTGCCCTCCGAGTTCCGGGCCGAGTTCTTCCGCCTCGCCGCCAGGGCCTGCGGGCAGCATCGACCCGCTGGCTGGCGGCCTCCCCGAGGGGGCCTGCTCAGGGGCACGGCTCTGCGCCAGGTGGCCCTCGTCCGGGGCAGGTTCGCGCTGCACGACGCAGTCGCGCGAAGCAAGCCGCGGGTCGACCGCGCCAAGGAGTTGGCGCGGGGCGTGGCTAGGCGTCCTCGGGGCCTCGAGCGTCGGGAGGAGTGACTCGTGGAAGCCCTCCGCGCAGCCGAAGTGGTCGTGGTCGGATCCGGGCTCTACGGACTGACGATGGCCGAGCGGGTCGCATCCCAGCTCGGCAGGCGGGTCGTGGTCCTGGAGAGGCGGGACCACATCGGGGGCAACGCTTACTCCCAGGTCGATCCGGAGACCGGCATCGAGGTGCACCGATACGGGTCCCACATCTTCCACACGAGCAATGCTCGGGTCCTGGACTACGTGCGTCGGTTCACCGCGTTCAACGACTACCAGCACCGGGTCTTCACCCGCCACCGGGGGCAGGTCTACCCAATGCCCATCAACCTGGGCACGATCTGTTCGTTCTTCGGTCGGGCCATGTCCCCTGACGAGGCCCGCTCCCTGATTGCGGAACAGGCGGGCGAGCTGGACGGCCGGCGCCCCGCCAACCTCGAGGAGAAGGCGATCAGCCTCATCGGCCGGCCCCTCTACGAGGCCTTCATCCGCGGATACACCGCCAAGCAGTGGCAGACCGACCCACGGGACCTGGACGCCGGGATCATCAGCCGCCTCCCGGTTCGGTACACGTTCGACAACCGGTACTTCTCCGACACCTTCGAAGGAATCCCGCTGGACGGATACGCGGCCTGGCTCGCACGCATGGCCGACCACCCCCTCATCTCCCTCTTAACAGGCGTGGACTTCTTCGATGTCCGCTGCGAGGTGCGCCCCGACCAGTTGGTCGTCTACACGGGGCCGATCGACAGGTACTTCGACCACCGCGCCGGTGAGTTGGCCTGGCGGACCCTGGACCTGCAAACCCAGACGGTCGACACCGCTGACTTCCAGGGAACCGCCGTGATCAACTACGCGGACGAGGATGTGCCGTACACCCGCATCCACGAGTTCCGGCACTTCCACCCTGAGCGCGCCGACGGGATGAGCCGGGACCGCACCGTGATCATGCGCGAGCACAGCCGTGCGGCCCGGCGGGACGACGAGCCGTACTACCCGGTGAACACTGCAGCTGACAGAGTCAGGCTCGCGGCCTATCGCGAGCTGGCGCGGGTAGAGCTGAACGTGGTCTTCGGGGGGCGGCTGGGTTCGTACCAGTACCTCGACATGCACATGGCGATCGCGGCAGCGCTCAGTGACTTCGAGGCCCGGGTGCGCCATCGGTGGTGAGCCGGCGCCGGGGCCGGCACGGTCCGTCCGGGCGGTCGTCACGGGAACCTATAGTGGGCGGCCAGGAGGATCCACCCCCATGTCCATGCCCGACCAGCAGGCCGGACCGCGGTTCTCGATCGTCACCGCCGTCTACGACGTCGCCCGCTACCTGCCCGACTTCATCCGGTCAATTGACGCGCAGGGCTTCCCGGCCGACCAGCTGGAAGTCGTGGCGGTGGATGACGGATCCCATGACGAATCGCTGCGCCTGCTGCATGACTGGGCGGCCAGGTCGTCGTACCGGGTGACCGTCCTGACCAAGCCCAACGGGGGGCAGGGCTCCGCACGGAACGTGGGCCTTGCGCACGCCCGAGGTGAGTGGGTGACCTTCACCGACCCCGACGACATGCTCGACGAGGGCTACCTGCGCGCCGTGTCCGCATTCATGGCCGCGCATCCAGACGCGCAGATGATCGCGACGAACCTCATCCTCCTCGATGATCGGACCGGCAGGACCCGGGACGAACACCCGCTGAAGTCGCGCTTCAAGGCTGGCAATCATCTAGTGGACCTGGACCTGCGGCCGGAGTTCTTCTTCGCCAGCGCCTCAGCGGCCTTTCTCCGACGGGACCGGATCAACCGGGAGAACCTTCGCTTCGACGAGCGTATCCGGCCGAACTTTGAGGACGGCCACCTCTGCGCGGTGTACCTGATAACCGGCCCGACAAGGTTGGTAGGCATCGTCGCCGAAGCCCGCTACCTGT
>JBAVLA010000106.1:0-13093 GCA_049688595.1 Candidatus Nanopelagicales bacterium
GGGGAACTGGGTCGCCAAGGCCCGCCACGGGCGCGCCGGCGGCGCTGAGCTGAGCGAGTCGGAGCGGGCCGAGCTGGTTCGGCTGCGCAAGGAGAACACCGAGCTGCGGATGCAGCGTGATGTCCTCCGGGTCTCCTGCAGCGCCGTGTCAGCGGCGCATGCCGACCTCAACTTCGTCGTCGGCGTCAACCCTGCTTCGGGTTGGCCGACCGGGTTCGGCTCGGCTCCCCGATGGCTGTCCGGGGTCGAGACGGCGGCCCGAATGGGACCTGCGCCCCGACCGACGTCCTGGGTCCGGTGCGCGCAGGTCGAGTCTGGTCGATGCCGTGCGGTCCCGGTGGCCGACCCAATAAACCCGGGCCCGCAGCGCCACGATGATTCCAGCAAGGATCGTGAGAAGAGAAAGCGGCGAGGGCCAAGAGGGCGTGGGTAGGGACGGAAGCCGCCAGGAGCGCGGGCGGATAGCACCAGTGGGCGCGTCCGGGGAGGCTGCGGCGGCGGAGTCACGGGAGTCCCGGACACCCGGGCCAGGGCTCTCACTCGGCAACGGGATGATCGCGCGGTCAAACGTCGGTGCCGGGGCGGAGGGCTGGGCCAGTTGGCCGACGGGCTTGAGCGAGTCAGCGTTTGCGAATCCCCACGCAAGGAGCCGTTCGCCCGCGGTGTAGGTGTTGCCCCCGATGTCCAACAGGCTGACGAGCAGCCGTCGGCCGTTCCGATCAGCGGCGGCGACGAAGGTGCGACCCGCCTTGCTCGTGTAGCCGGACTTGCCTCCCAGTGCGCCCTTGAAGCCGTCGGTGAGCATCCGGTTGTGGTTGTAGATCGGGTAGATGACCCGCTTGCCCTTGCCGAACCGTTTGCCGGGGAAGTCCACCTGGGTCAGTGCCAGGTACCCGGCGATCTCGGGGTTGGCCAGCGCCGCCCGACCGATCACGGCCAGGTCGCGCGCGGTCGTCACCTGGCCTTCGGCGTCCAGGCCGCTCGGGTTTCGGGCGGTGGTGCTCGTGGCACCCAACCGAGCGGCTTCGGTGTTCATCTGATCCACAGTCGCCGGGATGCCCCCGTTCGCGCGGGCCAGGGCTTGCGCGGCGTCGTTCGCACTCGGCAGGAGCGCCGCGTGGAGGAGGTCCTTGACCTTGTAGGTCAGCCCCTTGTAGAGGACCACGCGGTTGCCCTCGGCGACCTCATCGGCCTTCACTGCCCGGTATGGCTGGTTCGGGTTGAGCCGTGGTGCGACAGTCAGCGCGGTGAGGAGCTTGAGCGTGGATGCGGGCCGCATGGGCAGGTCGGGATTCTTCGCGGCCAGGATCACGCCGGTGTCCAGGTCAGCCAGGACCCAGCTCTTCGTGGCGATGTCCGGTATGGCGCGTGCGCCTGGAGGTAGTCCGGTTGCCAATCCCCCTAGTGCGCGGGATTGAGCCGCGCCCAACTGGCGGTCCAGCGTTGGGGCCAGGTCCTGAGCTGGGGGCGACTGCTGCAGCGGCTGGGTGGCAGAAGCGGTGGTGGACGCGGTGGTGGATGCGGTGCGCGTCGGCCCCAGAGCCAGAGCTGGGGAAGCAGCAGCCGGTCCGGTCGTCGACAGCAGGGCGACCGCCAGTACCGTGGCAGCCGCGAGGTGGGATGCGTGAGCCATGACGAGTCAAGGCTATGGTCTGAAATGCCGCATTCGACGCAGCGACGCGGCCCGATCGGTTGGCGTTCCACCGATCGGGCCGCGTCATCAGAGCTCGTCCATGAGCCTCGCGTGCCCCCAGCCGACCCACGCCGGCGGTGCACCAGCTCACCTCTTAAGTCGTCACCCTCGGAAGACCAAGGCCCTCTTGACCTCGGCAATGGCCTTGGTCACCTCGATGCCTCGCGGGCAGGCGTCTGTGCAGTTGAAGGTGGTCCGGCAGCGCCAGACGCCCTCCTTGGCGTTCAGGATCTCCAAGCGCTTCTCGGCCCCCTCGTCGCGGCTGTCGAAGATGAACCGGTGCGCGTTGACGATCGCCGCCGGACCGAAGTACTGGCGGTCGATCCAGAACACCGGGCATGAGGTCGTGCAGCACGCGCACAGGATGCACTTGGTCGTGTCGTCGAAGATGGCCCGGTCCTCGACCGACTGCAGGCGCTCCTTGGTGGGCGCGTTGCCCGTCGTGATCAGGAACGGCATCACATCCCGGAACGCCTTGAAGAAGGGCTCCATGTCGACGACCAGGTCCTTCTCGAGGGGGAGGCCCTTGATCGCCTCGATCAGGATCGGCTTGTTGGCGTTGAGATCCTTGATCAGGGTCTTGCAGGCCAATCGGTTCCGACCGTTGATCCGGATCGCATCCGAGCCGCAGATCCCGTGCGCGCAGGATCGGCGGAAGGTGAGGGTCCCGTCCTGCTCCCATTTGATCTTGTGCAGGGCGTCCAGGATCCGGTCGGTGGGGAACACGTCGACCGTGAAGGTCTGCCAGAACGGTTCGGGACCTTCCTCCGGAAGGTACCGGCGCACCTTGATCTCGACCGGGAACGGCTGCGGCACGTCGAGCGGGGCCGGTTGGGTGCCCGGGGCGGTGCTTGCCGCGGATGCTGTGGCCATCAGTACTTGCGCTCCATCGGCTGGTAACGGGTGACTGTGACGGGCTTGTAGTCCAGGCGGATCGAAGTCGATCCGTCCGCGGCCACCTCGCGGTAGGCCATGGTGTGCTTCATGAAGTTGACGTCATCCCGCGCCTGGTAGTCCTCGCGGGCGTGGCCGCCCCGGGACTCCTTGCGGGCCAGCGCCCCGACGACCAGGAGTTCGGCAAGGTCCAAGAGGAAGCCCAGCTCGATGGCCTCGAGGAGGTCGGTGTTGAACCGGGCGCCCTTGTCCTGGATGCCGACGTTGTCGAACCGCTTGCTCAGCGCCCTTAGATCGGCCAGGGCCTTGGCCAGCGTCTCCTCGGTGCGGTAGACCTGCGCGTTGTAGTCCATGGTCTCCTGCATCTCCCGTCGGATGTCGCCCACCCGCTCGGTGCCGGTGCTGCGCAGGAGGCCCTCGACCATCTGGTGGACCCGCGTGCCGCCGACCTCGGGCAGGTCGACGAACTCGGCTTCCGCCGCGTACTTGGCCGCGGCGATGCCCGCCCGACGGCCGAAGACGTTGATGTCCAGAAGCGAGTTTGTGCCCAGCCGGTTGGCGCCGTGCACCGAGACGCACGCGCACTCGCCGGCGGCGTAGAGGCCCGGCACGACCCAGTCGTTGTCGGCCAGCACCTCGGTGTGCACGTTGGTCGGGATGCCGCCCATCGCGTAATGCGCGGTCGGGAACACGGGCACCAGCTCGGAGATCGGGTCGACCCCGAGGTAGGTGCGGGAGAACTCCGTGATGTCCGGGAGCTTCTCCTCGATCTGGGCAGGGGGGAGATGGGTCAGGTCCAGGTAGACGTAGTCCCGGTGCGGGCCCGCGCCGCGGCCCTCCCGCACCTCCTGCACCATCGCCCGGGCGACCATGTCGCGTGGGGCGAGGTCCTTGATCGTGGGGGCGTAGCGCTCCATGAACCGCTCGCCGGAGGCGTTGCGGAGCATGCCGCCCTCGCCGCGGGCGCCCTCGGTGAGCAGCACGCCCAACCCGGCCAAACCGGTGGGATGGAACTGGAAGAACTCCATGTCCTCCAGGGGAAGGCCGGCGCGGTAGACGATGGCCATGCCGTCCCCGGTCAGGGTGTGGGCGTTCGAGGTGGTCTTGAACACCCGACCGAACCCGCCGGTGGCAAACACGACGGCCTTCGCCTGGAACACGTGGATCTCGCCGGTCGCCAGCTGGTAGGCCACGACGCCGGCGGTGCGCTGCTGACCGTCGACCTCGTTGAGGAGCAGGTCCAGCACGTAGTACTCGTCGAAGAACTGCACTCCGTGCTTGATGCAGTTCTGGTATAGGGTCTGCAGGATCATGTGACCGGTGCGGTCGGCCGCGTAGCACGCGCGACGCACGGCGGCCTCGCCGTGGTTGCGTGTGTGGCCGCCGAACCGGCGCTGGTCGATGCGGCCCTCCGGTGTCCGGTTGAAGGGCAGGCCCATCTTCTCCAGGTCGATGACGGCGTCGATTGCCTCCCGGCACATGATCTCCGCGGCGTCCTGGTCGACCAGGTAGTCACCGCCCTTGATCGTGTCGAACGTGTGCCATTCCCAGTTGTCGTCCTCCACGTTCGCAAGCGCCGCGCACATGCCGCCCTGGGCCGCGCCCGTGTGGGAACGCGTGGGGTAGAGCTTGGTCAGCACGGCGGTGCGGACCCGGGGGCCCGCCTCCAGCGCTGCGCGCATCCCGGCTCCGCCCGCGCCAACGATGACGACGTCGTAGCTGTGGTTCTGCATGGGTGCTGCGTTCTCCGATCAGGAAAGGTGCGGGTCGAAGGTGAAGATCACCAGCGTGCCCAATGTGACGATGAACACGATCGCCACAGCGAGCAGGGCCAGCAGCCAGAACCGCGTCGTCGGCTTCTCCGCGTAGTCGTTGATCACGGTGCGCATGCCGTTGCCCCCGTGCAGCATGGCGAGCCAGAGCTGCACGAGGTCCCACGTCTGCCAGAACGGACTCGACCAGCGACCTGCGACGAACCCGAAGTTGATCCGCTGCACGCCGCCGTCGAGGATGTTCATGATCAGCAGGTGGCCCAGCACCAGGAACAGCAGGACGAAACCCGACGCTCGCATGAACACCCAGGAGTACTTCTCGAAGTTGCCGCGGCTGCGAACGCGTCTGGGGCTGCGGGGGTCGGCGATCTGCAGGCTCATGATGCGCTCCCGAAAAGGGCTTGGGCGGTGTGCCTGAGCATGAAGTAGGCGCCTGGGATCATCAGCAGCACCCAGACGATCACCAGCCCGCGGAACATGCTCTTCTGGTGGCGCGGGCCTGCCGCCCAGAAGTCCACCAGGATGATCCGCACGCCATTGAGCGCGTGGAACAGCACTGCGGCGACCAGGCCGACCTCGAGGAGGTTGATGATCGGCGTCTTGTAGGTCGCGATGACCTCGTCGTAGGAGTTCGGGGACACCCGCACCAGGGCGGTGTCCAGGACGTGGACGAGGAGGAAGAAGAAGACCGCTACGCCGGTGATGCGATGGGCCACCCAGGACCACATCCCCTCACCGCCGCGGTAGAGCGTCCCCGGCGCACTGGCCATGGGCGGAGCCTCCTTGGTTGGTGACGTCTGCTCCAGCGGACGGGAGTGCCCCCGCCGACCGGGCTCATCCTAGTCCCGGCGGTGGGGCGAGCCCCGGGACGGGAAGCGTCAGGGGCCATTCGGCTGGCCAACTCGGGACCTCCGCCGGGCTGAGTCGAGTTGCCTGTGGGCCGCTAGCCTTGTCGCATGTCGAACACCGAGTCCGGAATGCCGTTCGCCCCTCTGTACGACGCCGAGTCCGTGGCGGACATCGACGCTGCCAGGATCGGGGCGCCCGGCAGGTTCCCGTTCACGCGCGGGGTCTACCCGACCATGTACACCGGTCGGCCGTGGACGATGCGCCAGTACGCCGGGTTCGGCAACGCGGCGGAGTCCAACGCCCGGTACCACCAGCTCATCGAGGCGGGCACCACCGGACTGAGCGTCGCGTTCGACCTCCCCACCCAGATGGGCTACGACTCCGACCACCCCCTGGCCCACGGCGAGGTCGGCAAGGTCGGCGTCGCCATCGACTCGATCGAGGACATGCGGGTCCTGTTCGACCGGATCCCGCTGGACAAGGTGTCCACGTCGATGACCATCAACTCGCCCGCGGCCGTGCTGCTCCTGCTGTACCAGCTCGTCGCCGAGGAGCAGGGCGTCCCCGGGTCGGCCCTGACCGGCACCATTCAGAACGACGTGCTCAAGGAGTACATCGCCCGCGGCACCTACATCTACCCGCCGACTGCCTCACTGCGGCTGACGACCGACATCTTCAGGTACTGCGGCGCCGAGCTGCCGCGGTGGAACACCATCTCGATCTCGGGCTACCACATGGCCGAGGCCGGGGCCACACCAGCGCAGGAGATCGCGTTCACGCTGGCCGACGGAATCGCGTACGTTCGGGCCGCGGTGGCGGCCGGCCAGGACGTCGACGACTTCGCCCCGCGCCTGGCGTTCTTCTTCGTCTCGCGCACGACCCTGCTCGAGGAGGTCGCCAAGTTCCGTGCCGCGCGGCGGATCTGGGCCCAGGTGATGCGCGACGAGTTCGGCGCGAGGAAGCCGAAGTCGCAGATGCTGCGCTTCCACACCCAGACCGCCGGCGTGCAGCTCACCGCCCAGCAGCCCGAGGTGAACATGGTCCGAGTGGCCATCCAGGCCCTCGCCGCGGTGCTCGGCGGGACGCAGTCGCTGCATACCAACTCCTTCGACGAGGCCATCGCCCTGCCCACCGAGAAGGCTGCGCGGCTCGCCCTGCGCACGCAGCAGGTGATCGCCTTCGAGTCAGACGTGTGCAAGACGGTCGACCCCTTCGCCGGCTCGTACGCGATCGAGACGCTGACCGACGAGGTGGAGGCCGCGGCCCGGAGCCTGATGTCCAGGATCGACGAGCTCGGTGGGGCGGTGGCTGCGATCGAGCGGGGCTTCCAGAAGTCCGAGATCGAGCGCTCGGCCTACCGGGTCGCCACCGAGATCGATTCCGGTGACCGCGTCGTCGTCGGCGTCAACCGGTTCACGATCGATAAGGACGAGCCGTACGAGCCGCTGCGGGTGGACCCGGCCATCGAGGCCGACCAGCGGGCTCGCCTGGCGGCGCTGCGGACCGAGCGGGGCGACATCAGCGGCCTGCTGGAGGCTGTGCGCACGGCGGCGGCGGGCAGCGGCAACGTCCTCTACCCGATGAAGGAGGCGCTGCGCGCCCGCGCGACCGTGGGCGAGGTCAGCACCGCCCTGCGAGACGTCTGGGGTGAGTACGTGCCGCCGGACGCGCTCTGATCGCTGCCGCCGGCTGGTCCCAGTCGGCGGGGACGCTGCCAGCTCGGCCCAGGGGTGGAGTCGGTGGCATCCGGCGGCCGCACGCCCCCTGATCCGCCCGGACGACCGACACGCCTGCGCATCCACGAAGGCGCCACTCCCCGCCGGAATCCGAGGCACGAATATGCTGCCCAACGACGTTCACGCGCATCGGGCGCATTCCTCGATTGGAGAGTCGGAGTACATGAAACCTCGCATGCTCGCCGTGGCTGGCGCATCGGTCATCGTCCTAGCCGCGTGCGGCTCCGCGCCGGAGGAGGGCGGGAGCTCGGCCAATGCCAGCTTCCTGGGATGCATGGTCACCGACCAGGGCGGAATCGACGACCGCTCGTTCAACGCCTCGGCGTGGGAGGGCCTCCAAGCAGTGGGATCCGAGCTGGGCATCAAGACGAAGTACGTCACGAGCAAGACCGAGTCGGACTACACGCCCAACGTCAGCTCCCTGGTCGCCGAGGACTGCGGCCTCATCGTCACGGTGGGCTACTCCCTCGGTGATGCGACCCGCACGGCGGCGCAGGACAACGCCGACGAGCGGTTCACCATCGTGGACGAGAATCCTGACGGCAATCCGGATACCACCGATTTCGAGCCGATCAACAACGTCAAGCCGTTGCTGTTCAACACTGCCGAGGCCGCCTACCTCGCCGGCTACCTGGCATCTGGTACGACCAAGACCGGAACCGTCGCCACGTTCGGCGGGGCCAAGCTGCCGACCGTGGCGGTCTTCATGGACGGCTTCTCCGACGGGGTGAAGAAGTACAACGAGGACAACGGGACCAAGGTCAAGCTCCTCGGCTGGAACAAGGACAAGCAGGACGGCACGTTCGCCGGCAAGTTCGACTCGCCCACTGACGGCAAGCGGATTGCCAACAACCTGATCCAGCAGGGGGCCGACATCATCCTCCCGGTGGCTGGCGGTACGGGTCTGGGCGCGGCAGCTGCCGCTCAGGAGTCGGCCGGGAAGGTGGCCGTAATCTGGGTCGACCAGGATGGCTACGAGTCCGCCTCGCAGTACAAGGAGGTCTTCCTGTCCACGGTGGAGAAGAACATCGCTGGAGCAGTCCAGCTGGCCACGACGGACACTGTCAACGGCCAGTTCTCGAACACCGCCTACGTCGGCAACCTGGCCAACGACGGCGTCAGCCTGGCTCCGTACCACGACTTCGAGGCGAAGGTTCCTGCCGAGCTCACCGCCAAGATCGACGAGCTCCGCAAGCAGATCATCGACGGCACCATCGTCGTGGAGTCGACGAACTCCCCGAAGGCCTGAACCCGCCGCAGCAAGGCGCATGCAGCCCCTCGCGATCGACGCGGGGGGCTGCTGCGCGCTGCGGCACCCGAACAGGGAGGTGTCGGCGCGTGTCCTCGACCGGGTCGTCGCTACTGTGCGCTCGTGGCCTGAGGCGGAGGTGGCGCGGTGCGACTGGAACTGCGGGGCATCACGAAGAGGTTCGGCGCCTTCACTGCCAACGACGCAATCGACCTGACCGTGGAGCCCGGTGAGATCCACTGCCTCCTCGGCGAGAACGGGGCTGGCAAGTCAACCCTGATGAACGTCCTGTTCGGCCTCTACCGGCCCGACGAGGGCGCGATCCTCGTCGATGGCAAGGAGGTCCACTTCGCCGATCCCGGCGATGCGATGGACGCTGGGATCGGAATGGTGCACCAGCACTTCATGCTCGTCCCGGTGTTCACGGTCGCCGAGAACGTGATGCTCGGACATGAGCTGACCAAGGGTGCCTTCCTCGATCGTGATGCCGCCCGCAGTCAGGTCCTGGAGCTGTCGGAGCGGTACGGCTTGGAGGTCGACCCGGACGCCATGGTCGAGGACCTGCCCGTGGGCGTCCAGCAGCGCGTGGAGATCATCAAGGCGCTCGTGCTGGATGCCCAGGTCCTCATCCTCGACGAGCCGACCGCGGTGCTCACGCCGCAGGAGACCGACGAGTTGCTGGCGATCATCCGCCAGTTGGCGGCCAGCGGTAGGTCGGTCGTGCTGATCAGCCACAAGCTGCGCGAGATCAAGGCCGTTGCCGACCGGATCACGGTGATCCGGCGCGGCCGAGTGGTGGGAACCGCGCTGCCGACCGCGTCTGAGTCCGAGCTCGCGGCGAAGATGGTTGGCCGGGCCGTCAGCCTCACGGTGGAGCGGACGCCGCACGTCCCCGGTGACGTCGTGCTGTCGGTGCGCGGCCTGACCGTGCGGTCGGATACCGGCCAGGCCGTCGTGGACGACATCGACCTGGACGTGCGCGGCAGCGAGATCGTCTGTGTGGCAGGCGTCCAGGGCAACGGGCAGACGGAGCTCACCGAGGCGATCATGGGCCTGGCCGCGCATGTCACCGGCTCGGTCAAGGTCCGGGGCGAGGAGCTGGTCGGGCGCTCGACGCGACACGTCCTCGACTCCGGCGTCGCATTCGTGCCGGAGGACCGATCCCACGACGGCCTCGTCGGGTCGTTGTCGATCGCCGAGAACGCGATCCTCGACCAGTACCAGCAGGCGCCGTTCGCCAAGGGCCTGCGGATGCGACCGGCCGTGATCGCCGCCCACGCCGAGAAGCGCGTCCAGGAGTTCGACGTGCGCACCACCGCGGTCCAGCTCTCGGCTGGGTCGCTGTCCGGGGGCAACCAGCAGAAGCTCGTCCTGGCCCGGGAGCTGTCCAAGCCGGTCGTGTCTCTGTTCCTGGCCGCGCAGCCGACTCGAGGCGTCGACGTCGGGGCGATCGAGTTCGTGCACAAGCGGGTTATCGCCGAGCGGGACGCCGGCGCCGCGGTCCTCATCGTCTCGACCGAGCTCGACGAAGTGGCCGCACTTGCCGACCGGGTCGCCGTCATGTACCGCGGCCGAATCGTCGGGATCGTCTCGCCGGACACGCCACGTGACGTCCTGGGCCTGATGATGGCTGGCGTCCCGCATGACGCGGCCCAGCCGGGGGCCGTCGCGGGCGGCCCAGCCGGCCGGGAGGAGCCCGGAGCGGGCCCTGGGGCCGAGGAGGGCAGCCGCGATGAGTGAGGCCACCACCACCCGGCCGGAGTCCGCCCCAGCCGCCCAGGAACCCCGGAGGCGGCGGGCCTGGGTCGACCAGGTCGTCCTGTACCTGCTGTCGTTCCTCCTCGCCCTGGTGATCAGCGGCGTGCTTATCGCCTTCGCCAACCCTGAAGTGCGCGACGCCGCGAAGTACTTCTTCTCCCAGCCGATGGACACGATCTCGGCAGCGTGGGACGCCGTCTGGGATGCCTATCGTGCGCTGTTCTCCGGCGCCATCATCAACTTCCGCACCGACACGTTCGCCCAGGCCATCCGGCCGTTCACGGAGAGCCTGTACAACGCGACCCCGTTGATACTGGCCGGCTTGGCCGTGGCACTGGCCTTCCGCGCCGGGCTGTTCAACATCGGCGCCCAGGGCCAGCTCATCATCGGCGCGCTGCTGTCGGCCTATGTGGGGTTCAAGTGGGTCCTGCCGCCGGGCATCCACATCGTCCTGGCGATCGTGGTCGGCATCATCGGCGGGGCGATCTGGGGCGGCATCGCTGGGCTGCTGAAGGCCGGGACCGGGGCCCATGAGGTGATCGCGACGATCATGCTCAACTGGATCGCCATCTACCTGCTGCAGTTCGCCTTGACCCAGGACGCATTCCAGCGGACCGGTCGGGACGACCCGATCAGCCCGGCCGTGAAGCTGGCGGCCCGCCTGCCCCGGATCCTGGGCCAGGACTACCGGATCAACCTCGGGTTCCTGCTGGCACTGGGCGCGGCGTTCCTGGTGTGGTGGCTGCTGGAGCGCTCGACGATCGGCTTCGAGTTCCGGGCGGTCGGGGCCAACCCGAACGCGGCTCGTACTGCGGGCATCAACGTGAGGCGATCGCTGACCTTGGTGATGGTGTTCGCGGGTGGGTTGGCCGGGCTGGCCGGCGTCACCCAGGTCCTCGGGGGGGCGACCGAGTACGCCCTGGGCAACGGCATCGCAGGAGACGTCGGCTTCGACGCGATCACAGTGGCGCTGCTGGGGAAGAGCAGACCCGGCGGCGTCGTGGCAGCCGGGATCCTGATGGGCGCGCTGCGCGCGGGGGGCTCGGCGATGCAGGCCGCCACGTCGACGCCCATCGACATCGTGCTGGTCGTCCAGTCCCTCATCGTCCTGTTCCTCGCCGCACCGCCGCTCGTCCGGTCCATCTTCCGCCTCCGGGCCCCGGTGCCCGCGTAGAAGGAGCTGATCCCGATGGCCACGAAGACCCATGCCGCGCCCGCCACCGGCGCGTCCGAGGCCGTTCGCCCGGTCTCGTACAAGGGACCTGTGGTGATGGGGTCCCTTGGCCTGGTCGCAACGATCGGCTTCGGCCTGCTCGGCGAGTCGGGGCAGACGACCACGTTCGTCCTCGCGATGCCCGGCGACGCGATCGAGCTTCCCGCGCTGGCCGTCCCGTCCAAGGGGTTCGCGCTGCTGATGGGAGTGGTCTGCCTGCTGCTGGCCGCTGCGGCCCTGCGCTGGGCGCGGGCCCGTCGGCCCATCCCATCGCCGGTGATTGCCGGGTTCGGAGTCGCGTTCGTCATGTCGTTGCTGACGTGGGCTGCGGCCGGCGAGTCGATCCCGCTGACCGGCCTTCTGCAGGGCTCGCTGCTGCTCAGCGTCCCGCTCATCTTCGGCGCACTCTGCGGGGTGCTCTGCGAGCGTGCGGGCGTGGTCAACATCGCCATCGAGGGCCAGCTGCTGGCGGGCGCCTTCCTCTCTGCCGTCGTCGGCTCCCTGACCCAGAGCCTGCTCGCCGGGCTGATCGCGGCGGTCGTGGCCGGGCTGCTGGTCGGGTGGATCCTCGCGGTCTTCACCGTCAGGTACTTCGTCGACCAGGTGATCGTTGGCGTCGTGGTCAACACGCTCGTCCTGGGCCTGACGTCGTTCTTCTACTCCTCCGTCCTGGACGAGGAGGCGGAGACGTGGAACAGCCCGCCGGTGCTCAAGCCGATCCCCATCCCGGTCCTGTCGGACATCCCGATCGTCGGGCCGATCCTGTTCGACCAGTCGCTGATCGTGTACCTGATGTACGTGATCGCCGCGGCGATCCAGGTTGCGCTGTTCCGCACGAGGTGGGGACTGCGGGTCCGGGCGGTGGGCGAGCATCCCAAGGCAGCCGACACCGTCGGCATCGATGTCAACCGGCTGAGGTTCGGCAACGTCCTCCTCGGCGGCATGGTGTCCGGCCTGGGCGGGGCGTTCTTCACGCTCGGGTCGGTCGGGGCTTTCAGCAAGAACATGACCGCGGGCAAGGGCTTCATCGCGCTGGCCGCCATGATCTTCGGCCGCTGGTCGCCCAAGGGAGCCATCGGGGCGGCGCTGCTGTTCGGGTTCGCCGACCAGCTGCAGAGCGTCCTGAGCATCATCGGCACGCCGATCCCCAGCCAGCTCATGCTCATGGCCCCGTACCTGGCCACGCTGTTCGCCGTGGCCGGGCTGGCGGGGCGGGTCCGGGCCCCGGCGGCCGACGGCGTGCCCTACATCAAGTCGTGATCGGGGGGACGGCGGGGATGGGCGGTGCGGGCAGTCCTGGTGCGGCGGGCTGGTCTGGCGGTGCGGGCAGTCCTGGCGGCGCGGGGTCCCGTGGGACCGGCGGCGCCCAGGCCGACCCGGACCCGGCGATCGACTGGGCAGCGCTGCGAGCTGCCGCCGTGTCGGCGATGGAGCGGGCCTACGCCCCATACTCCGGATTCCCGGTGGGGGCTGCGGGGCTCGTCGATGACGGCCGGGTGGTGGTGGGCTGCAACGTCGAGAACGCGTCGTACGGCTTGGCTCTGTGCGCCGAGTGCGGGATGGTCTGCGCGTTGTCGGCCACCGGCGGTGGCAGGCTGGTCGCGGTGACCGTCGTCGACCGGCACGGCGACGACATCATGCCGTGCGGGAGGTGCCGCCAGCTGATCTGGGAGCACGGGGGGCCGGTCTGCCTGGTCCACACCGAGCACGGGATCCGACCGATGTCGCAGATCCTGCCGGACGCGTTCGACCGCAAC
The DNA here is from genome assembly GCA_049688595.1 of Candidatus Nanopelagicales bacterium. Taxonomy (GTDB): domain Bacteria; phylum Actinomycetota; class Actinomycetes; order S36-B12; family CAIYMF01; genus Prado023. The sequence goes on from JBAVLA010000106.1 coordinate 12,922, forward strand.
GACCTGCGGACCCGCTCGTGACATGGTCTGGGTAGCCTGACCGCCATGACCGTGGACCTCCAGACCTGCCGGCGCGCCCCCAAGGTCCTGCTGCACGACCACCTCGATGGTGGCCTGCGGCCCGCGACGATCGTCGAGCTGGCGGAGGAGACCGGCTACGACGGCCTGCCCA
>JBAVLA010000107.1:0-6422 GCA_049688595.1 Candidatus Nanopelagicales bacterium
ATCCGAGCCTGGCCGGGTTGTGGGTGTCGGGGGTGATCACCGCCGAGCACGTCGATGCGGTGGCGGCGAACACCTCGGGCCTGACCGGGGAGCAGGTGGCCGCGGTGGTGGCCGCGCTGGACGGGCATTGGGGGTACCTGTCCCCGCAGCGGGTGGCCTGGTTCGCCGACCGGGCCCGGAAGGTGATCGACCCGCCCCCGGACGACCCCGACGAGCGGGAGCGCCGCGACTACGAGGCCCGGTTCGTGTCCCTGTCGTTCCTCGGCGGCGTCGCGCACCTGACCGGGGCGCTGCCCCGACTGGAGGGCGAGGCCCTCCTCGCTGCGCTGACCGGGCTGGCTGAGCGGCTGCGGGCCGAGGGCGACGGGCTGACCACCGGGCAGCGCCGCGCTGACGCCCTGGTCGAGATGATGGTCATGGCCAACCGCAACACCCCCACCCCCGCCCCCGCGTCCGACCCCGCGCCCGACCCCGCTCACGCGCCCGACGGGGTCCCGTCGGCAACTGGATCGAATGGATGTTCGGATGGGTCGTCGGGTGCGGTCCCGGACCGGCCCGCGGGGGGCTGGGCGGCGGGCTGGGTGGGCGTTCGGGGGTGCTGCCGGTCCGGGGTGGGATCCCGACCGGGCTGACCGTGCTGCTGGACCCGGCCTGGGCGATGGCCTGGACGTCCACCGGGCATCCGCTGACCCCGGCTGAGATCAGGTTCGCCACCTGCGACGCCCTGATCACCCCGATCACGATCACCCCGTCCCCGACGAGCCCGTCCCCGACCAGCCCGTCCCCGTCCCCGACCAGTTCCGGCGGATCCGGGACGGCCGGCGTTCCCGGGACGGCCGGGGTTCCCGGGCCGCCGGCGTGGGCTGCTCGGCTGGCCGAGCTGGCGACCCGAGCGCAGGGCACCGCCCAGCCCCTCGACGTGGGCCGCACCCAGCGGACCGCGACCCCAGCCCAGCGCCGTGCCCTGGCGGTCCGGGACGGCGGCTGCATCATCCCCGGCTGCCAGGCCCCGGCCGAGAACTGCCAGCCCCACCACCTCATCCCGTGGAGCCAGGGCGGCCGGACGGACCTGTCCAATCTGGCCAGCCTTTGTTGGGGTCATCATCGGCAGGCCGAGCTGGGCTACTGGACCATCGCCCACCGACGACCCGACCACCCAGACCCACAGCACATCCCCGCCAACAACGGCGCCCCGTTCACCATCACCCCCCAACCCCGCCCCAACCGGAGAACCTGAGCGGGGCCTCGGTTCAGGCCGCCATCTGATCGTGATGGTGCACGGACGTGAACTCGATCGAGCCATCCGGAAGACGCCAGTAGTGCAGTCTGCGGGCACCGGCGCTCCGCGCCTGCAGGCTGACCCGCCAGGCGCATGCTCCGTCCGCACGACGCCGCTGTGGACTGTCACCGGCCTCAGAGGTTCGCAGCGGGTGGAGTTCGCGACCAGGCAGCTCAACGTCAAGACCGGTCGCCACCTCGACGAGCACAGCCACGATCTTGGATCGGTCGATGCCCTGCAGGTGCGCCACCGACTCCAGGAAGCTCTCGCCGAACGAGACGTGTCGCAGGGGCCTGGCAGCCTTCTCCGACGGCTGGATCCGGCGCGTCCACTCCCACAGCATCTCGGCCCGGAACTGCTCCTCGGGGTCGGTGAACCAAAGCCCTTCGACTCGGCTCTCCTGCGGCAGTTGCCGGCGCTTGAGGACCTGCCTGGCGCGGTCGGCATTTCGGTACTTCGCCTTCGTACGCTCCAGGGCAATCCGTGCGGCGTCCAACTGCTCCTCCAGGCGCGCACAGTCGGCCTTCAAGGCGGTCAACTCCTCCCGGTGGGCCGCTTCCGTGCGTTGACCGCCCGACACCTGAGCCGTGAGCCTGGCCACCTGCGCCTGCAGAGATTGGATAGTCAGCGACATGGACCGGACCACGCCGACGGGCTCCCCTGCAGTCGTCGTCTGGATCGGGTCGGCGTCCGTGCTTGAAGGCCCGCCCTGCATCGAAGGCCCGCCCTGCGTCGCCACCCCCCGCCGGGGCAGGCTGCCTGGCGTCGGCACCGGCCGGCCAACCACTGGCGCGGACGACTCGGCAGGCGCGGTCGGCGCCTCCGGGGCCCTGCGGCGCTCCCCATCGAGGCCCCGATCCTCCCGGACGCCCTGAACCTCCCCGACGCCCCGTTCCTCCTCGACGAGCCACGAAGGCCCGCCGGGCAGCAGCGCCACGGCAGGCAGGACGGGCTCATCGTCGTCCACGTCGAACATGGCGAGCGCCCAGGGCGACGCCGAGAGCACACGAGCCCGGACCACCTCCCCCACCGTCAGTAGCCCGTCCACTTGGTCGAGGTCGTTCTCGGTGATCGCCGCCCGGTGGACCGCAACGCGCACTCCCGGCGCCAGCTCAAGGGCAGCTTCGTCGACGGTAGTGGCAGCGACCCTGGCCAGCACGACCGACCCGGCCGTGTATTCGTCGATGCCAACTGCACCCAGCGACCCCGTCACGTCCAGGACCCTGCTGCACAGGTCCAGAGCGCCTGCGACTGGCATCCCCGGCGACAGGACGCGGTCCAGACCCACGCCAGCGACCGTCCGCTCCGCCACGACCGTGGCGAAGCCTCCGCCATCCAGGTCCACGAACGCCCGCTGACCCTCGCAGATGATCGTGCGCACACGACCCGACACGCGTCGGCTCGCATCCTGTTGGTGGGCTGTCAGTCCGGCCGCTGCGGCATGACCCAGCGCGTCGACGATCAGGCGCCCCGTGACGTTCCGGCCGGACGTCCGGGTGTGCGCGAACCGCAGCGGCGATCGGGACAGGTCATGCACCCACTCGGTACCCACTGGGTAGGCCCGCCCGGCACCCCCGTAGACCTGCGTGTGCGGCGGCATGGCCTGCGCGAAGGCGAACGACGCATGACCCGTCGGGATCAGGTGGACCTCAGCCAGCGAGGCGACATCGTCCGCGATGCGCTCGGCATCGATCAGTGACGCCTCGAGCCCCGAAGGTATGGACACGACCACAACAGGATGCGTACGAGCGGGATCCTGGAGGTGCCGAGCCAACTTGAGGGCGCTGTCCTCTGAATCAACGAACGAGACTCCCAACACGCGCCGGTCTCCCCTCTGCTGCCGTATCCCCTGCACCGCCGAGTCCAGAATCACCCAGGGATCTGACACATCTGGCCCCGGAGGGGCTGCGGTCAAGCCCCCAGCGCCAGTACCACCGCCGCGGCACGAACGTCGCCAGCGCTCCACGAGGCCAACCCGGCCGGCACGCCGGCGACCCCGCGCCGGGACAAAGGACAGCCTCACCTCTATACGCGAGCCGCGGCTTGCGCTTTAATGAGGCGCGACAGCACCCACCACCCACGGCTGGCATCGACGATGCGTCCCAGGGACCCTCCCGATGCGCCTCCAAGGAGGTGTCGCTCGTGCCCGAGACCATCAACTGGTCCTTCTCCGTCGCCGTCGCGAACGGTCCCCGGGTGACGGGATCCGACTCACTGGACGTCGACGCCTACGACAAGGCCAGCATCACGCTGGCCGCGGGGGACGCCAACGTCGACGTCCAGATCCAGCCGTCGACCACGGCTGGAAGGGTCAGGGTGCTCATCATCGGGGCCAGCGCCTACGACGACGCCATTTCATTCAGCGCGGATTCCGGCGCCACCAGCTTCGCACTCGACGGGCCGGTGGTCCTCATCGGCAGCGGTGCCGTGGGGCTGCTGGCCGGGGCCCCGCAGACGCTCCGGCTGAGCAACGGCACACAGGATGACGTGACCGTCGACATCCTCGTGGGCCGGAACCCCGCCCCCTAGACCACTGGCCGCACCGCCCCGAGGCACCCCGGTCCGCACGACCCCTGTGGGGCGGCCGTCCGCCCCTCACCGCAGGCCAGCACTCAGGAAAGGCAGGGTCCATGGCCATCACCGTCTCCCACCCCGGTGTCTACCTCCAGGAGCTCGACTCCGGCGTGCGAGTCATCGCCGCGGTCCCCACCTCGATAACCGCCTTCGTCGGCCGGGCGCGACGGGGACCGATCGACACCCCCGTCCGAGTCCAGGGCCTTGGCGAGCTCACGCGTCGTTTCGGGGACCTTTGGAGCGAGGCGCCGCTCGGGCACGCCGTCACCCACTTCTTCCTCAACGGCGGCTCGGACGCAGTCATCGTCCGGGTCCACAATCCCAGCACACCGGGCGCCGACGACCGTGCTTCCGCGGACGTCCCAGCCGACGGAGGCACGCCCCTGACTCTCGTGGCCGCCAGTCCGGGCACCTGGGGCCGGCAGCTGCGGGCCACGATCGCCCACCCCGTCGCCGGCACGGCGTTCCACCTCACGGTGCAGGAGGTCTCCCCCGCCGACCCAGAGCAGGTGGTCGCCGAGGAGCGGTACCTGAACCTCAACCTCACCGCAGGCTCCTCGCGGTTCCTGAGCGACGTCCTCGCCGCCGAGTCCCAGCTGGTCCGCGTCGAAACGCTGCCAGTGGGACGCCCGCAGGTCACGGTGGCACCTGTTCCCTTCACCGGCGGCGACGACGGGCTGCCAATCGGTGCCGCCCAGGTGTCCGATCCGGGGCTGGTCGCCAACCGCCGGGGCATCTACGCCTTGGAGGGTGCCGACCTGTTCAACCTCCTGTGCATCCCACCGTTCGCGCCCGACGCCGAGCCGCAGCAACCAACGTGGGATGCGGCCGCGAGGTACTGCAAGGACCGGCGCGCGATGCTGCTCGTCGACCCCCCGGGCGCGTGGAACGAGCCGGACGACGTCATCAACGGCCTGGGCGGCCTGCTGACCCGCTCGGAGAACGCCGCCCTGTACTTCCCCCGCGTCCGGGTCGCCGACCCCCTGCGGGAGAACCGCCTGGAGACGTTCGCCCCGTGCGGCGCTGTCGCCGGCGTGATCGCCCGGATCGACGCCCAGCGCGGCGTCTGGAAGGCCCCCGCAGGCCAGGAGGCGACCCTGAACGGCGTTCCCGAGCTGAGCGTGCGGCTGACCGACGCAGAGCACGGCCGGCTCAACCCGATCGGGGTGAACTGCCTGCGGACCTTCCCCATCGCAGGCAGGGTCGTCTGGGGCGCCCGGACCCTCGTGGGCGCGGACGAGCTTGCCAACCAGTGGGCATACCTGCCGGTCCGCCGGACGGCCCTGTTCATCGAGGAGAGCCTGTTCCGCGGCACGCAGTGGGTCGTCTTCGAGCCGAACGATGAACCCCTGTGGTCCCAGATACGCCTGAACGTGGGGGCGTTCATGAACGGGCTCTTCCGCCGGGGCGCCTTCCAGGGGACTACCCCGGCACAGGCGTACTTCGTGAAGTGCGACCGCGAGGTGAACCCGCAGGAGGACGTCGACCGCGGAATCGTCAACATCGTCGTGGGCTTCGCGCCGTTGAAGCCCGCGGAGTTCGTCATCATCAGCATCCAGCAGTTCCGGCCGGCGGTGTAGTCATGGCACAGTTCACGGTCAACGCGCAGCGATTCGACCCCTACAAGAACTTCAAGTTCCGGGTGCGCTGGGACGGCAAGTACGTGGCCGGCGTCAGCAAGGTGAGCGCTTTCAAGCGCACCACCGAGGTTGTCAGCCACCGGGAGGGCGGCGACCCAAGCTCCAGCCGCAAGTCGCCCGGCCGGTCGGAGTTCGAGGCGATCACCCTCGAGCGCGGCGTCACGCACGACACCGAGTTCGAGAAGTGGGCGAACAAGGTCTGGAACCTGGGTTCGGGGCTGGGTGCCGAGGTGTCCCTCGAGGACTTCCGCAAGGACATCGTCCTGGAGGTCTACAACGAGTCGGGCCAGCTGGCGATCGCGTACAAGATCTTCCGCTGCTGGGTGTCGGAGTACCAACCGGTGGCCGAGTTGGACGCCAACGCCAATGCCGTGCTCATCGCATCCCTCAAGCTCGAGAACGAGGGGTGGGAGCGCGACTACGACGTGGTGGAGCCGACCGAGCCGAAGTTCACCGAGCCGAACGCCTAGGACACGGGATGGCGATGACCTCCCAGATAGCCAGTACGGCGAACCCCGCCACGTCCCGCACCGCGAGCCCAGGCACCGCCAGCCAGGCGGCGCTCCTGGACCTCCTCGACCGTGGAGAGACGCTGTCCATGCCCGAGCGCGCGCTCCTGCTTGCCCGTGCCGCGGACCGAGACGCCGACGCGGGCGCCCTGCCGCTGGGGGGCCGTGACCGGCTGATCCTGCGTCTGCACGAAGCCCTGTTCGGCCCCATGATCGAGGCTCGCGACACGTGCCCCCACTGCCGCGAGCCCGCCAGCTTCGAGGTCAGCTGCGCGACGCTGGCTGAGGCGGGTGCGTCCCGCGGGGACGACCCCGCCGACGTGATCGACGTCCGTGTGGGCGAGTACGCGGTCCTGTGCCGTCCGCCCCGAGGCGTCGACCTGATCGAGGCCACCCGCACCACCGATGGATCAGCGGCCA
>JBAVLA010000108.1:0-7131 GCA_049688595.1 Candidatus Nanopelagicales bacterium
CACCGAAGCCGCCCGTCATGCGGCGAGCGCGTCTGGAGATGCCGCCGCGGCGGCATTCCTCCATCCGCTGGCCAAGGCGACGCAGGTGCGCCACATCCTGGGTGCGGCCGCCCATGCGGCCCGGGCGGCCGAGCTCGCACGGGGCGATGATCCGGTGGTGGCCGAGTATGTGATCACGGCCGCGGCCAAGCGAGCGACGCCGGGGGTTCTTGACGTGCTGAGCCGATATCCGCGGGCACCGAAGGGGCGCACCCGGGTCGCGGTCCTGATGGAGCGTCTGGACGGGATGCTTCGGGATCCGGCACCGACGCCTCGGAAGGTGGAGGACCCGGGGCCGTTCTTCCACGGGACCAGGGCCGATCTTCGTCCGGGTGACCTGCTCACACCGGGCTGGCACTCGAACTACGGTTCGGGGCGTAAGGCCAACCACATCTACTTCACTGCCACACGCGAGGGTGCGCCCCTGGCTGCCGAGCTCGCTCGCGGCGACGGGCCGGGACGGGTCTACCGGGTCGAGCCACTCGGCACGATCGAAGACGACCCCAACGTCACCGACAAGCGCTTTCCCGGGAACCCGACCCGGTCCTACCGGACCACCGAGCCGCTGCGGATCATGGAGGAGATCACGGGCTGGGAACCTCCCCCACCGGAGATGATCCGTCACATGCGTGAGCGCATGGCCGAACTGGCCGAGCTCGGCAACCCAAGGGGTGCGCCTTTCCGCCGCCAGTCGGCGCGACTTGGCGCATGCCGCTGCCGGTGATCCCAGAGTGGCGGATGTCGTCGTGAGGCTGCCATACGTGCGGTCCTGTCGCGGAACCGTGCCCCTCCGCGGGGGGCTTGGCAAGCGGTCAGCCTCGGTGGACGAACCGGCTAGCGCGCCACGCGGTAGCGGAGGTAGACGACGTTCGAGCCGAACGTGCGGGCCTCGACGAGATCGAGATCCACGCGGCGCTCGCGCCGGGGGAAGTACGGAATGCCGCCACCAACCAGCACCGGGTAGACCCTGGGCCGGTACTCGTCGATCAGGCCCAGCGCGGCCGCCTCGGCGGCGAGCGTCGCGCCGCCGATCGCGATCTCGCCCTCCCCGGGCTCCGCACGCAGACACTCGATCCCTCCGCCAGGCCGCCGGAAGCCAGGCGGGCATTGCCCTGCACCGACGACAGCGTGGTGGAGAACACCACCCTGGGGAGGGGCTTCCACAGTGCGGCCCACTCGAGCTCTGCGGCGTCGAGCGATGGATCCTGGTCGGCGGTCTCCCAATACAGCATCGTCTCGTAGAGGCGTCGTCCCATCAGGTGGAGTAGGTCACCAAGCGCATCAGAAGCCCTCCTAGGACCCCCCGGTCCACGCCCACCCCCGCCGGGGAGCCACGGACCCGCCGAACACGACAGATCAAGCGGCTGCCGTCCCGAGAGGTGTTGCATTGAGCCACCTGTACCGCGACCCTGGCTGTCCAGCCGGGCGCCCACCCGAGCCGAGGAGACGACGTGCCTTCAGACGACAGCGTCGGGCGCCAGCAGGGAGTCCTGGTGGACTGGAACGACGACCGTGGCTTCGGCTTCATCACGCCGTCCGCTGGAGGCTCACGTGTGTTCGTGCACGTGAGTGCGTTCCCGCGTGGCCAGCGGCCTGTCAGAGGATGCGAGGTCACCTACGTCGAGCTTCGCGACGAGCGCAACCGGGCGCGCGCATCGGAGGTGCGGTACCCGGCGGCCGCACCGGCCAGCCGAGCGAGCGCCAGCGGGGTACCCCTGGCGCTGGCCGCCGCGACGCTGTTCTTCACCCTCTTGGTCGGTCTCGTCGTGCTGGACGAGTTGCCCGTCATGCTGCTTGCCGCCTACGGCCTGTTCAGCGGAGTCGCGTTCCTCTTGTACAGCGCTGACAAGTCCGCGGCAGAGCAGGGCAGGTGGCGCACGTCGGAGTCCACCCTCCACACGGTCGACCTGGTGGGTGGCTGGCCGGGTGCGCTGGTCGCGCGACGGGTCTTCCGACACAAGACCATCAAGCAGCCGTTCCGCACCATCTTCTGGGTCACGGTCATCGCCAACTGCTTGGCACTTGCCTGTTTCGTGTACGAGGCGCCTCTGACGCTGCCCTGAAACGGTGCGGTCATTCCGCCGCCTGCCGGCCCGGTCTACGCGGCCGTGTCACACCGCCCGCGAGATGCGCGGGGAGTCCGATGGCCGACCGCGTCGCCGAGTCGACCTCGACCTGAGGCGTACCAGCAAGGAGACGATGATGGCCAAGTCGATCGATCCAGCACTTGCCGAACGACTCCGGCACGAGTCCGAACAGACCAAGGACGACGCCTACCCCGCCGGCACGGCGGGCCGGCGGCCGAACCGCCAGAAGGTGTACTCCGTCCGGCTCAGCGCCGCGGAAGAGGCTGAGGTCCAGAGAGTCGCCGCTGCCAAGCACCTACCCGCGTCCACGCTCGTCCGGTCCTGGATCCTGGAACGACTCGACCAGGAGCGTTCCGCCTGACGTGTCCCCCTTGGCCGCTAGCGTCCTGTGGGGGGGCCGCTTGGTCAGGATCGGTTGGGCTGGTTCACTTGCTCGGTGACCGAGTTGCCACCTGTGCCATCGGATCCGGCTGCCCTCATAGCGTGGGTCGCGAGCCTGAGCAGGGATGAGCTCATGGCGGTGGCCCAGCAGGTGACAAGCGGCGCGTTCACCGGCGGCGTCGGGCAGCTTGGGGAGCACGGTCCGCGCAACCGGGAGATCGACCTCCCGCCGTCTGCCGACGAGCCGAGCCTCCTCACGCTCACCATTGAGCTCCGGGGCTCGAAGCCGAGGATCTGGCGGCGTCTGTCGCTGCCGGGCGATCTCACGCTGGACGTGGTGCACACGCTGTTCCAGGCGGCGATGGGCTGGACGGATTCCCATCTGCACCGTTTCCAGCCCGGCATCGGACAGGGCTACGACCAGCCGTACTTCGTCACGGAGTTCGACGAGGAGGAGGGCGACGAGGGTACTCGTGAGGACGGTGTCCGCTTGGAGCAGGTTCTGTGTGCCCCTGGCGATCGACTGACCTACCTGTACGACTTCGGTGACGGCTGGGAGCATCGGGTCACGCTGGAGTCGATGGGCCCGTTGACGGCGAACGACCGTGAACCGAGGTGTCTGGGTGGGGCGAGGGCATGCCCACCCGAGGACGTCGGCGGGATCGGCGGACACCACGAGATCGCTGCGTGGCTTCGTGCCGGCGCCCCAGCCGACGACGTCCCCGAACCATTCGAGGACGCCGAGCACGCCCACGGCTGGCTTCCCGACGGCTACGACCCCGACGCGTTCGACGCTGCCGAGGCGACCGCGGCGATGCGCGTGTGGGCCAAGGGTGAGCACCTGCCCTGGCATGGCCTGCCCGAGCCGCTGGCAGACCTGGTCAAGGCCCTGCGCGGCGAGGGGTGGGTGCAGGCGACTGCCTGGCTGGCAGCCGTGGGTCCGCGTCTGGCAGCGGGGCTGGCCGAAGAAGACGTGCGCCGGGCAGCCCGGCCGTGGCTCGCGGTGCTGCATGCCGTCGGGCCGGGCACGAAGCTGACGGCGGCAGGCTACCTGCCACCGGTCGTGGTCGAGCAGATCGCACAGGCAGCCGGGGTGACGGACTGGTGGATCGGCAAGGCCAACCGGGAGGACCTCACCTGGCCGGTCGCCAGACTTCGAGACACCGCGCAGGGCGTGGGTCTGCTGCGCAAGGCCAAGGGCACGCTGACCCCTACCGCCCGCGCCCGCGCCGTCGCCGACCACCCCCGTGAACTCGTCACCACGGTGCTCGGGCGGCTACCGCTGGGCAAGGGGTTCCAGGCAGAGGCGGGATGGTTCGCGCTGCTCGGCCTGGCGGCCGGAGCGTCCGGTGCGGCCCTCGACGAAGGGGCGGCGAAGATCCTGACCGACCGCGGCTGGCGCACCGGCGGCAACGAACGGGTCAGCGCGGCGCAGGCGCACCGCGGCTCACGGCTGACGCTCGACGCGCTGGAGTCCATGGCGGGAGGAGCCGAGGCGCTCGACACTGCCCTGCTCACACAGCTGGCCCGAGCCACACTGTTCGGAGTCACCAAGCCCGCGTGAAAGCACCAAGGTGTCGCCCGTCCCGGCTGCTGACGACGTAGTACGCCGACCCACCGGGCCGTCGCTCTTGGCGGCCCCAAGCGGACCTGCCCCCTTCGCCGCGTGCGCGCGTTGGTGGTGGTGCCGACATGTCGAGATCAGACCGGACCACCAGCCCGGATCGCCCACCGCGATGGCCAATGAGCTGGGCCTGCGCAATGTTTCGTTCGAGGTCGACGACCTGCGTGCGACAGTCGACGAGCTAGCCGCTGACGGGTACGGCCTCGTCGGCGGCGTCGGCCAGTACGGGAACGACTGGGTGATGGCCTACGTCCGCGGTCCCGAGGGCATCATCGTGTCGCTGGCCGAGCGGATCGGCTGACGGGTCGGCGATCGCCGCGCCGGGCGCGTCCCACCGCCGCGACGGCCCCTTCTTCTGGCAGAACGACCCGTCGCGGAATCGAGCCTGGCATCGTGCCGATCACGGGACTCGTTGCGCCCACGGCGGTGAGACCCCTGTACCGCGGCCCAGGCTGTCCGGCCTGGCGATATCCGAGCCGAGGAGCCGACGACGTGCCTTCAGACGACAGCGTCGGGCGCCAGCAGGGAGTCCTGGTGGACTGGAACGACGATCGTGGCTTCGGCTTCATCACGTCGTCCGCTGGAGGCTCACGCGTGTTCGTGCACGTGAGTGCGTTCCCCATGGTCAGGATGCTCCCGCAAGGAGCGCCCGGGCGTGTGCGTACTTGGTGTTGAGCCTCTCGCGGGTCTTCTCGTCGAGGGCTGCCATCCGCGCCGGGTCGGTGTTGTCGGCGATGTCGGCCAGCTTCACGGCCAGCGCGGTCGGGTTGGCGCGGATGCGGTCGTAGTAGTCCCGGTCCGGCTGGCTGGGCGAGCGCGTCAGCAGGTGCACGGCCACCGCCACCTGCGGACCGACCCGCTCGGCGATCGCGGACATGCTCGACTCGAACTCCCGCTCCCGGCCCTGAGGATGGTCGTAGGGCCCATCCTCGATCACGTCGTGCAGCAGCGCCGTCGCATGCGCCACGGGATCGTCCTGCACTCGTGCGGCCACGCGCCTCGGGTGCTCGATGTAGGGGGCGCCGAGCTTGTCGACCTGCTCCTCGTGGGCGACCTCGGCGATGCGCGCAGCGGCGGCGAGCTCAGCGTCCCCGATCGGGCGGGGGTCCTGGGCGGCTAGGTGGCCGGCCATCGTCTCGCGCAGGTCCCATTGCGCTGCCTCGTTGTCCTCGAGGTCCTTCCAGTGCACGCCGCGCATGGTCTCGCGCCAGATGTGCAGGGCGCCGGCGTGCTCCGCGGCGGCCAGCTCGGCGTATGCGACCACCGAGAGCAGGATTGGGTCGTCGCTGGTACTCGCCTCGAGAGGCGACTCGAACGCGAGCCGGACCACGGTGACCTGCCGGTCGCCGGTGAGCGGATCCTCGTCGTGCGTGCCGAGTACCCGGTAGCGCCCGCCTGCGATGAGCTCCTGCTCCTGCGGCTTCTCACTGGACTCCAGCCACGCCGCCACCGCCGGGAACGGCCCCTCGACCTCGAACCGGAAACGCCCCCCGTACTGCACGGTGACCTCGTGGTCCAGGGACAGTCCCCACAGCGGCATGTCCAGGTGGCCGGAGGCGATCGCGGCGAGGATCTCCGCCTCGACGTCCGGCTTGGCGCTGATCCCTCGTCCGGCGAAGCCTCGCGCGGGTAGGCCGGCATGGGCGTTCCAGCCGCCGGCGTCGCGCAGCTCCGAGGCCGCGAGCGCGCGCAGCAGGGAAGCGCCGCGGCGCATCATCTCCACGTCGTCGCGTGCTGCGCGCTCATGCTCGGTGATGAAGTCCGCGGCGAAGTAGTGGGGGATCCCGGTCAGCACGCGGGCCGCTCCGCGGAGCCGGGACGATCCGCCGTCCCGGCCGCTCTGCCATTGGGAGCACGCAGCGGCGAGAAGTGGGTCCTTGCCAGTGCCCAGTTCCCCGCGGATGCGCTGCTCCACCTCGGTGATCGGGCGATCAGTCGAGTGCTCCATGACCAGCGCATGTTAGCGGTGTTCGGCCGTGCCCGCGAGGGGATCGGCCCGGGGCCAACTGCAGGTGCCGGGCGGGCATCTCCTGCGGGACCGGCGTCCGGCTGATCGCCGACCACGCCGCCTGGAAAGCGTGCACGACCCAGCCATTCTTGTGGAAGTACGCCGGGGGGTTCGCCTCGGCCTCGTCGATGCGTGCAGCCCAGACGTCGCGCCGGTCTGCGCGCAGCCACTCCAGGCCATCGCGCACGTCGAACTCTCCGGTGAGGACGGCGTGGCGGATCGCCAGGCTCCATAGCACCGCAGGCCTCGCCGGCCTCGGGGTCGAAGTGGGTCAGCGCCGACAGGGAAGTGGCCGCCTCGACCAGGCCCTGCGGGTCCCTCAGGAATGCCAGCGCCACCGGGGCGGTACGCATCAGTGAGCCGTTGCCGCCGGACTGGCCTGCCAACTCGTGGTGCGAGCGGGCTGCCGCAGTCGCGGCTGCCGCGCTCGGTTCGTGCCGGACGGCGCCGAGCACCGTGCGGGTCATGATGCCGACGTCCTTGGCGTGGCCGGTCCACGCCACCCAGTCGGCGACGATGCGGTCCTGGACGGTCTCGTCGCGCAGGTCGGCACCGGCCAGCGCCGCCGAGGCGATGGGCAGGTCCATGGAAGTGTCGTCAGTCCACTCGCCCGGAACTGGGTTCGGGCAGGTGTGTGAGGTGGTGGCCGAAGATCCTGGGAGCGGGGGGTCGACGGTTCCCGTGGCCAACCCCAAGAGGACAGTGACCTGCGAGTTCCTCGGTGAGCCGATCGACTGCACGTCCGGGTGGGGGACTTGGAGCAACGCCAGGCAGTGCTGGGTTGAGCCGATGCAGCCGCAGCCCTCATCGGATGATCCGATCTGGGAGGGCCGCACCGAGGGGGGCGGTCTACTGGTGCCAGCCACCCTCGCTGGCCGGCAGCGTCGGCGGGGGGCACATGTTCTGGTCGGCGGCCGCGCCGCCGCAGGTGAATCCCTCCCAGCTGGCTCGGCAGGCGGTCGACTCGATGGACCTGCGAGCCCCCGCGGTGG
>JBAVLA010000109.1:0-10627 GCA_049688595.1 Candidatus Nanopelagicales bacterium
ATTGGAGGAGATGCCCGAGGGGGGAAGGTTGGCGGTGATCGTGGATGTCATGACTTGGCGTAGCGGGGGAGTCGGTGCTGGGGTGTCGGCATTCCTCCAGGACTGCCAGAACAACGTGCTCGTGCAGGTGGCTGGCGCCCTGCTCATCGCTCCCGCGGTGCTGGGCTTCCTGGCGCTGTGCGCCTTCGAGTTGCGCAGGTTGTGGTTGATCCGGCAGGGGAGGTCCGTGGACCTGCAGAGCGTCGTGCGCGGCACGGGGGTGGGCCTCTTCGCCGCCCCGATGCCGGGTCGGCTGCACTTGACCCCGGACGGAGTGTGGTGGGTCGCGGAGGGCGACGACCGCCCGGTGCCTGTGCGTGGAGTGGTGGTCAACGCGGCAGTGGGTGCGCAGGTCTCCGAGGACCTGCCGTCGCTGTCCGAGGTGTGTCCGGGTGCCCCCCATGTCCCACTGAAGGTGCCCGAGCCCCTGTGGGTTGGCATCATCGACGGGCCAGTCACCGTACAGGTCCTGTTGGATGACGGGGGGTACGCCGAGGTCACGGTGCGTGGGGAGAGCGTCGGCCATGTGGTGGACGCGATCAGCGAGCCTGACGTGAATCCGGCCCCCCCGACCCCGGCGCTCGTGGGCCGCCCGCCGCTGGTGAGGTTCACGCTCGTCATCGTGGGTGCTTGCCTGACGCTCGCGGGACTGGGCTTCGCGTTGCTGGCCGCGACCACTCACTGCGGCTCCGTGACCAGCGAGGGCGGCGAGCCGCTCTGGATGCTGGCCATCTTCGGCGTCATCACCATGGCCTGTGGCCTGACCCTGCTCCCCAGGCGCGCCCTGTTCATACGGGCCAACCGTCAGACCCGCAACGCATCGGCGCCCATCGACCAGGCAACCGGCGCCGACGAGGACGCGGAGAGGTCCCCCGAAGCGGGTGCCGATGTCGAGATTGACCTCCGAGATGAGCCTTCCGCCGATGCGCATCTCCTCACCTATCGGGCGATCAGGGACCTCCTCACTGCTCGGTGCGCCGAGGAGGACTGGGCCGCGGTAGAGCCGGCCGATCCCCGCAGTTCGCGTCATGCGCGGCGTGCTTTCGGCGCTCGACGGGTGAACCACATGCGCGCGGCCGTTGCTGAGCATCCGCGCACGCGGGCTCGTTACCTGATCGCCCGGGACTGGGCCGGGCAGGACCGACTTGTCCTCTTCCCTCCGCACGGCGATGTGCCTCCCCTTGGAGTGCTGGACATGATGCGCCCATGCCTGGGCGAGATCCCGCTGGAGGGGACCGTTGCCCTGGCTGGCCCGATCGACTCCGCCACCCGCCAGCCGACGGCTGGCTCGTGGGTCGTCCCCGTGCTCGATTCGGGGCCCCTGTGGCCGGGGTGGACGCTGGAAATCCCTGACGCCGACGATCTGGCTGAGCTGGTCACGGGCACCATGGAGGAGATGGAGGAGGACGGCGAGCAGTCGCCGGAGTCGTCCGACAGCTTCCGCTGACCTGAGCGTCGGGCCGCTGGCCGTTCGGGCGAGCCCGCCGCCCAACCTCGCAGCCCAGTTGTGGCTAATGCGCATGACGATCGCCGGCGTCCGGGAACCTTGCGCCCGAGTTGTGGCCTTTCGGGCGGCGGACGGGGGCGGTGAGCGACAACTGGAACGCGAGGTTGGGCTTCCTGGCGTTCAAGTGGCCGGAAAGCCGACAACTGGGGCGCGAGGTGGTGCCCGGTTGCCTCGGCGATGAACGCGGGACCGACGCGCCCGGTGGCCCGGCCGATCAGGCGCGGCGCGGCTTGCGGCTTCGGCGCGGCGTGGGTCAGGTCCTCGCCGCCCCGCTGGGTTCATGCGGTGCTTGGACCCTCCCAGAGGTTGATGCCGCCCTCGACGGCGTGGACGTCGACGGCTGCCAGCTCATCGTCGGTGAAGTCGAGCCGGCGGGCTGCGGCCAGGCTGTCCTCGAGCTGTGCGACGCTGGATGCGCCGATGAGCGCGGAGGTCACGCGCGGGTCGCGCAGCACCCATGCGATGGCCATCTGGGCCAGCGTCTGGCCGCGTCCGGCGGCGATGTCGTTGAGGGCGCGGATGTGCCCGACGTTCTCCTCGGTCAGCAGGCCCGACGACAGGCTCTTCGGCTGGGCCATCCGGGATCCTTCGGGGATCCCCTTGAGGTATCGGGACGTGAGCATCCCCTGGGCGAGGGGGGAGAAGCCGATGCAGCCCACGCCCGCTTCACCCAGGACGTCGAGCAGCTCGTCCTCGATCCAGCGGTTGAGCATGGAGTACGACGGCTGGTGGATCAGCAGCGGCGTGCCGAGCCGGCGCAGGATCGCGAGGGCGTCCCGAGTGCGTGCCGCGGAGTATGAGGACACGCCGACGTAGCGGGCCTTGCCCTGTCGCACGGCGTGGTCGAGCGCCCCCATCGTCTCCTCCAGTGGCGTGCTGGGGTCGAACCGGTGGTGGTAGAAGATGTCGACGTGGTCCAGGCGCAACCGCTTGAGTGACTGGTCCAGTGAGCCCAGCAGGTACTTGCGCGAGCCGAGGTCGCCGTAGGGTCCGGGCCACATGTCCCAACCCGCCTTCGTGGAGATGACCAGCTCCTCGCGGTGACGGGAGAAGTCCTCGGCGAGAATGCGCCCCACGTTGATCTCCGCGGAGCCGTACGGCGGGCCGTAGTTGTTGGCCAGGTCGAAGTGGGTGACGCCCAGGTCGAACGCGCGGCGCAGGATGTCGCGCTGGCGCTGGATCGGGGTGTCGTCGCCGAAGTTGTGCCAACAGCCGAGCGAGATCGCCGGCAGCTTCAGGCCACTGCGCCCGACGGGCCGGTATGGCATGCGGTCGTAGCGGTCTGGTGCGGCCGCGTACTGGTCGAGGATGTCGATGATGCGCCCCTTCCAAGATGGGTCGTCGGTCTGCTCGGTCGTGCATCGCTACTGATGGTCGGCGATGCCCACGGTTTCACGGCATGGCCCCTGGCCGCCCGACGGGCGGGACGGCGCCGGTGGCCCAGCTCGTTGTTGACGCACCCGGGACGTCGAACCCGGACGTCGCTCGCCCGGGATCGCTCCGAGTCTGCTCGCCGGCAACGGGATCGATCCAAGGCCTCTGGGGCCCAGTCCCAGCGGACTTGGAGCGATCCGCGGCGAGAGGCGCGGCGACAACCGCGGCGAGATCCGCAGCGAGAGCCGCGGTCATGCCACGCGCGCTCGTGGCCGGCTCGTCCCCGTGCCTTCCCCCGGCCCCAGGCCGGTCGATCCGGCGGGAAGGTCGTGGGAAGGCCGCGTCCATAGGTTCATTGCCATCGCCGGGAGCCGCCCGGCGGAACACGAGGAGGAAGACATGACCGCAGTCGCCGAGCCCACCGTCCGCAACGGCGTGGACACCGCTGCCCTGTTCGCCACGCTCGACGTCGTCAAGCAACAGCCGGAGATCGCCGCGTTCCGGTTCAGCGCCAGCAACACGTGGGTCAGTGGCACGCACAGCCGGTCGACGATCGCCAGCTTCCATGGCGCGATGCAGGACATGGAGCACAAGTCGCCAACCGTGCTCGACGCCGACCACCCGGAGGTCCTCACGGGCACCGACAACGGGCCCACCCCGGTGGAGTACCTCCTGCACGCGCTGGCCGCCTGCCTCACGGCCGGGCTGGCGAACATCGCTGCCGCGCGCGGCGTCACCTTGAAGAGGGTCACCTCAACGGTGTCCGGGGACATCGACCTCCTGGGCATCCTCGGGCTCTCGGACGGGTCGGTCCGCAACGGGTACAGCGGGATCCAGGTGCACTTCGACATCGAGGGTGACGCCGACGACGAGACCCTGCGCCGCCTCGTCGAGCAGTCGTGCCGCCGCTCCGCCGTCTACGACGTGCTCACCAACGGGACGTCCGTGGAGATCGACGTCGTCACGCGATGACCCCGACCGAGACCGGGGCGTCCGCCCGGCCACGGAAGGGCGGGCGCCCGGGGATGGTCGCCGAAGGAACGAAAGGAGGTACGGCCGTGATCAGGATCGACACCGTCGTCATCGGCGCCGGCCATGCTGGCCTGGCCATGAGCCGGGCCCTGCGGGAAGCCGGACGGGACCACGTGGTGCTGGAGCAGGGCGATGTCGGGGACAGCTGGCGCCGGGCGCGCTGGGACTCCCTGACGCTGCTGACTCCCGCATGGATGAACCAGCTTCCCGGGTGGGACTCGATCGACGACCCGGACGAGTTCCTGACAGCGAGCCAGTTCGCCCAGCGGCTCGGGCAGTACGCCGTCGCGGTGCAGGCGCGCGTGCTTGCTCGCACCCGGGTGCTCGACGTCCGCCAGGTGGACGCTCGCCCCTACCGCTACCGCGTGACCGCCGCCGGCTGCGCCTGGCTGGCTCGCTCGGTGGTGCTCGCCACCGGGCCCGGTGGCCGCGCGATCGTCCCGCAGCCGGTGGCCGACCTCGAACCTCGCCTGGATGTCGTGTCTGCTGCGGCCTACCGCAACCCGGCAGCGCTGCGGCCAGGCGGAGTGCTGGTGATCGGCGCATCGGCCTCCGGCGTCCAGATCGCCGACGAGCTGGTTCGAGCCGGACGGCGCGTGCTCCTTGCCGCCGGTGGGCACACCCGTGTCCCGCGCCGGTATCGGGGCATGGACATCTACTTCTGGCTGAAGCGAACCGGCAGCCTCGACCGCAGCATCGACGAGCTGCCCGCTCCGCACAGGACGCGCACCGAGCCCTCGCTCCAGGTTGTCGGGCGCCGCCCTGAGCACCGGGTCGACCTGGCGGCCCTCAGCGAGCGCGGCGTCGAGGTCCTCGGCCACTGGATCGGCGCCGACGGGCCCCGGGTGCGGTTCGCCGACGACCTGCCGGCCAGTTGCGCGGACGCTGAGCGCAGGATGCGCCGCCTGCTGGCGGCCATCGACGCGGACATCACGGGGTCCGGCCTCGAGCCGGAGGTCCTCGGCCCGGACGCCCCCGCCCCGTTCGTCCCACCCGCCGCGCGGACCGAGGTGGACCTCCGCGCCGAGGGCATCGCAAGCGTCGTCCTGGCCACGGGGTACCGCACGCACCTGCCGTGGCTGCGCGTCCCGGTCCTGGACGTGGCGGGTCGGGTCCTGCAGCGCCGCGGGGTCACCCCTGCTCCTGGCCTGTTCACCGTCGGCCAGCGCTTCCAGAACAGGCGCAGCTCCGGCCTGATCGCCGGCGCGCAGCACGACGTCGCGGAGGTCGTCGCCCACCTCACGGGTTCGGGTTCGGGTTCACTCTTGACCGCCGTGGCCGTCCCGGGTGAGGCTGGCACACGATGAACATCCAGTATGACGCGGTCGTCGTCGGCGGACGGGTGGCCGGCGCCGGCACCGCGCTGCTCCTGGCCCGCTCCGGACTGAGCGTCGCGGTGGTGGACCGCGCCCGGCGCGGCACGGACACCGTCTCCACGCACGCGTTCATGCGGGCGGGCGTCCTGCAACTGGACCGCTGGGGCCTGCTCCCCGCCGTGCGCGCTGCGGGCACACCACCGGTGCGGCGCACGCTCTTCCACTACCCGGGTCAGACGGTCCAGGTCACGATCCGGCCCAGCGCGGGGGTGGACGCCCTGTACGCACCGCGCCGAACCGTGCTCGACCCGATAGTCCTGGACGCAGCCGCCGAGGCCGGTGCCCACGTGCTGGAGCGCACCGCCGTAGTCGGGCTGCTCCACGAGGGCGATCGGGTCGCCGGGGTGCGCGTGCGCGCCGCCGACGGTGTCGAACGCGTCATCCGCGGCCGACTGACGATCGGGGCCGACGGGATCCGGTCAGACGTGGCCGCCGCCGTCGCAGCGCCGTTGGAGCGATCTGCGGCGGCCTCCGGGGCGGTGCTCTACGCCTACCGGGCCGGCCTGCCGACCGCGGGCTACGAGTGGGCCTACGGCCAGGGGGCCGCCGCCGGGCTGATCCCCACGAACGGCGGCCTGACCTGCGTCTTCGCCGGCAGCTCACCCGAGCGCTACCACGCGGCCCGCCGGCGCGGCGCAGAGGCAGCGCTGCGCGAGCTGTTCGCCGCGGCTGCTCCCGAGCACGTTGCCCGCTTCGACGGGTCCGCCCTGGTCGGCCCGGTCCACGGGTGGGCGGGCGTGACCGGCTTCGTCCGGCGATCGTGGGGCCCGGGCTGGGCTCTGGTGGGTGATGCGGGCTATTTCAAGGACCCCATCACGACCCACGGCATGACGGATGCGCTGCGCGACGCCGAGCTGCTGTCGCGCGCGGTCGTCGTCGCGCTCTCGTCATCGGTGGCCGAGTCCGACGCGCTGGCCGCGTACCAGCGCAAGCGGGACACGCTATCCGAGCGTTTGTTCGACGTCACCGACCGGATCGCCGCCTACCGCTGGAGCCCAGCCGAGGCATCCGGCCTGCTGCGCGAGGCCGGCTCGGCCATGACCGACGAGGTCGAGTTCCTGCAGCAGCTCCACTCGCGGGGGGGATCCGTGGGGTCTGGTCGAGTGGGGGACACCCCTGTACTGTGAGGTGAGCCTAGGCTTTCTCGGAGTGCGCATGGACGTGGCGATCACCCTGCTCGGGGGCTTCCGCGTGTCCATCGCGGGCGTCGCCGTCCCCGACGACGCCTGGGGTCGTCGCTCAGCGGCTGCCCTCGTCAAGCTGCTCGCGCTCGCCCCGGAGCGGAGGCTGCACCGCGAGCAGGTCATCGACGCGCTGTGGCCGGGGATCGGCGTGGCCGAGGCTGGGCCTCGCCTGCACAAGGCTGCCCACTTCGCGCGCCGCTCCCTCGGCGAGCAGGCATCGGGGGTCGTGCTTCGCGGTGACATGGTCCTGCTCCTGCCCGACGACGACGTCGAGGTCGACGCGGTCCGGTTCGATGCCGCGGCCCTGGCGGTGCTCGAGACCGGCGACTCCGACGGCGCGGCCGCCGTCGCCGACACCTATGGCGGCACCCTCCTGCCCGACGACCTGTACGAGCCCTGGGCGGAGGAGGCTCGGGAGCGCCTGCGCCTGCTGCGAATCGACCTCCTGCGCCAGGCCGGCCGGTGGGAGCAGCTGCTCCAGGCGGATCCTGCCGACGAGGAGGCCCACGTGGCACTCGCCCGGCGCCTGGCCAAGGGCGGGGACCTGCGCGGCGGGCTGCGCCAGCTGGAGCGCCTCGATCGTGCCCTGCGCACCGAGCTGGGGACCGCGCCAGGACCGGAGGCCGTTCGGCTCCGGGCTGCCCTCCAGGCCGGACTCGGACGGGAGGCTGGAGCCGGTCGCGGCGCCGGTCGGTCGCTCGTCGGACGCCAGGAGTCCCTGGCCGCACTGAGCCGGGCCATGGTCCGGGCGAGGACTGGGCGTGGCACCACGGTGCTGGTCACCGGGCCGACCGGGGTCGGCAAGTCGGCCCTGCTGGCCGTCTCAGCCCGGAACGCAGGGGAGCAGGACTGGCGGATCGGGCGCGGCGCGGCGTCCTCTGTCGAGGGGCCGTGGGCGTACTCCGCGGTGCTCGAAGCCCTGGCGGACCTGTGCCGGCACCACCCGACCATCCTCGACGGGCTTGACGACGCCTACCGGACCGAGATCGACAGCGCGCTCTCGGGTCGGCCGCTGGCCTGGAGCGGCGAGACCGCCCACCAGCGGCTGTTCATCGCGGCCGCCGAGCTGGTCCGACTTGCGGCTGCCGGACACGGCCTGATGCTGGTCGTCGAGGACCTCCACGAGGCCGACGAGGCTTCCCTGCGCCTGATCCACTACCTGGCGCGGTGTGCCGTGGACGCGCCCGTCCTGCTCCTGCTGACTGCCCGCGCCACGGCGGGTTCGCCGATCCCGCCGATCCTCGCCAGCCTGCTTGCCCGCGGGGCCGGGTCACGGCTCGACCTTGCCCCGCTGGGCCTGGACGAGGCGATGGAGCTGCTCGCCGGGCGCTACCCCGACCTCACCCGAAGCACGGCGGAGCGACTCTGGACCGTCAGCGGCGGGCTGCCCTTCACGCTCCTGGAGTCGGCCCGCGTGGCCGCAGCACCCGCGAGCCCGGGCAGTCCCGGGACGGGCGGACCTCTCGGCCTGCCCGCGACGGTTGGCATCGGCACCCTGCCGCCGTCTGCGGGGGCGCTCGTGCAGCGGCTGGCGCTGCTCGGGGCGGAGGCCAGCTCCGACGAGATCGTCGCCCTCGCCGACGGGGATGCCGAAGCGGCCTTCGCCGACCTCGAGGCCGCGACCGACGCCCTCGTGGTGGTCCCCGGCGAGACCGGCTACCGCTTCCGTCATGACGCAGTCCGTGAGGCCGTGCTGGCCGGCATGCCGCCGCACCGCCGCTCGGCGCTGCACCGCGACGTCGCGCACAGGCTGGCGGAGATCGGAGCCCCGCCGGCACGACTGGCACGCCACCTCATCTCCGGCGGTGACCCGCAGGCCGCCCTGCCCCACGTCGTCGATGCCGTGGGCACGCTCGGCGCCCTGGGGGCCTACCGCGATGCCCTCGACCTGGTCGACGCCGTGCTCGACCACGCCCAGGGCGAGGAGCGCGGCCACCTGCTGGCCCGGCGCGGAGACCTGCTCATGGCGGTTGGCAGCCCCGACGCCATGGCGGCCTACCGCGCCGCGATCCCACTCACCTCGGGCGTCGAGAACCGGCTCGCGCGGGCGCGGCTGGCGAGGGCGGCGTGCTTCGCCGCCGACTTCGATGCGGCGGCCGATGCGATCGCGGGCGTGGACCTCGAGGGAGACGCCGCGGACGGGCCACTGCTCGTGGCCCGCGGCAACCTGGCGTTCTTCACCGGTGACATCGAGGGGGCTTGGGAGGCGGCCAGCCGCGCCCGGCGCGACCTGTCCGGGACCAACGACCCGTGGCAGTACGTGGACCTGGTGTCCCTGCAGGGGCTCATCGCCCACAACCGCGGCGAGTGGTTCGGCCGCCTGCGGCTGGAGATGCGGCAGACGCTGGCGACGCCCGACCTGGCCGTGGCGCTGTTCGACGCCCACCTCTGCGTGGCGGAGTACCTGCTCTACGGACCCGTGCCCTACCCCGAGGTCATCGAGATGGGCCGGAGCCTGCGCGACCAGGCGGAGCGGTTCGGTGCCCTGCGTGGCGTCGCGTTCGCGACGTCGCTCATCGGCGAGGCGGCGCTGCTGATGGGCGACCTGGAGTTGGCCGAGGAGGAGCTCGGGCGCTCGGTGGAGCTGCACCGAGAGGTCGTGGCGCCGGCGGGGGAGGCGCACAGCCTTCAGCGGCTGGCCGAGGTGCGGCTCGCGCAGGGCGACCGGGCCGAGGCCCAGCGCCTTCTGCAGCGCGCCCTGCCGCTGGCGCGCTGGTCCCTGATCGGCATGCACCTCCTGCAGCGGATCTACGGCACGATGATCGCCGCCGCGCCTGATCCGCTGACAGCGCGCGCTGTCGTCGACCGTGCGGAGGCGACGATGGGCGAGCAGGACCGGTGCCCCTTCTGCGACGTCATGTTCGCCGTGCCGGCCGCCATCGCCTGCGCTGGCGTCGGGGACCTCGACGAGGCGCGGCGCCGGATCTCGGTGGCCGAGGAGCTGGCCACCCGGTGGGACGGGGGCGCCTGGACGGCTGCCGTCACCGAGGCGCGCGCCCACATCGCCGTGGCGGAGGGGGACCTGCGGCAGGCGACGAGCCTGCTCGAATCGGCGGCCCAGCTCTTCGAGGCGGCCGGCCAGCCGCTGGATGCCCGCCGGTGCCGAGCCTCGGGCCTGGCGAGCCTCAGCCCGGCGATCTGACACCTGGCAAGGCCAACGCCCGCGCACCCGCCGGCGGCGCCGAGCTCGCCCGCCGGGCCGAGGATTCCCGGCGAAGGGCGTCGATGGGCTCACGCGCCCATCCCGACGGCAGTGAGCGCGACGTACACCGCCGCGCCCGCGGCGACGACAAGCACCATCGGCACCCGTCGCCAGGCCAGCGCCGCCCCGATGCCCAGGGCGGCCAGCAGGGCAACGTCGGGAAGGCCCGAATCCGAGCCGTGCGGGAGGATCGCCGTCACCGTCAGGGCTGCCATCGCGCCGATTCCGGCGTGGCGCAGGCCCTCCCGGGTGCGATCCCCCGGCCGAAGGGAATCTGAGGCCAGCATGGGCAGGGCCCGGATCGCCAGGCTCACGGCGCCCACCGCCAGCACCACCACCCACGCGGTCATCGCCGATCCTGCTCTCCGGTTGCGGCCAGTCCGGCCAGGGCGGCAAGGGCCATCGACAGGAGCAGTCCCGATCCGGCGGGCCAGGTCCGGGTGACCATGGCTGCGGCGGTCGCTGCGCTCACGGCGGCCCACCCGCCCGGCGCTCGCAGGTGGGGCACCACCATCGAGACCAGGCAGAGCGGGACCGCCACGGCCAGGTGCTCGGTCGCCGCCGGGGCCGAGCCGACTGCGGCGCCCACGCTCACCGCCACCAACCACGCTGCAGCCAGCACTGCGCCGCAGCCGAGGTAGTGGGCCCGGCGCAGCCGGCGGGAGCCGCCGTCCTGGGCCCGTCGTTCGACCAGGAGCCAGACCGGATCGACGACCATGGCCGCTGCGCCGAGTCGCCAGGGCCAGGGCGTCCCGGCCCAGAGCGACGCCATGGCAGTGGCGTAGACGAGCAGGCGCAGGTTGATCAGCACTCCGGCGGCAACGGCCAGCGCCGGGGTCGCCTCGTTGGACAGCAGGTCGACGACGGCCAGGTGCGCGCTGCCGCCGTAGATGGTCCAGGTGCCGGCCCAGGC
>JBAVLA010000110.1:0-3118 GCA_049688595.1 Candidatus Nanopelagicales bacterium
CGCCACGGCCGAGCTCGCCCAGACGTCAGCGCGGCGCGATCGGCTGACTGCCCTGCTGCGCACGGAGGTGCCCCGACTGGCCGAGGACATCGTGGTGCTCGGGCCGGAGGCGCCGCGGGCACCCCACATCGTCGCCTTCACAGTGCTGTACGCGGATGGGGAGGCGCTGGTCGGCGAGCTCGATCGAGCAGGCTTCTCCGTGAGCTCCGGATCGGCGTGCACGTCAGACACCCGCAGGCCCAGCCACATACTCGTCGCCATGGGGGCGGTGACCCACGGGAACCTGCGGGTCTCACTTCCCCCAGACGCCCAGGAGCGCGACGTGGTCGACTTCCTCGCAGCGCTGCCCGCAGCGATCACGGCGGCCCGGGCGTCGGCAGATCGCGCGGCCGATTCGTGACCGCCCCAGAGTCGATCACGCCAGCGCCGATCGACCCGGAGCCGGGCACCCCGGAGCCGGGCAGCCGGCCAGGACTCGTGGACGCGCGCGGCGTGCTCTGCCCCGTCCCGATCATCCGACTCGCCCGGGCGGCGGCCGCCCTTCCCGATGCCTCGGAGATCGAGCTGCTCACCGACGACCCGGCGGCGCGCCCCGACGTCGCTGCTTGGTGCCATCTGCGCGGGCACGAGCTGCTCACGACAGAGGAGTTGGCTGACCCGGTGCCTGTCGCTGGACCCCCCGGCCCCGGGGCAGGCTCGGACGAGCCGGAGCTCTACGCACCCAACCCGGAGTCGCGTCAGGTGCTGCGCCACCGGATCCGGCTGCGCAGAGCGGCCAGCGGCCCTGCAGCCGGTGGCGCCGCTGACCCAGCCGAGCCGTCATTGCGCCGAGCCACTTGGTGACGACCCAGAACCGGTGGGCGGGCGAGCGCAGCGGCCAGCAGTCGCAGATACTCCCTTCGCGGCACCTCGACCGCACCCAGGGTGGCCAGGTCCGGGGTGCACCACTGCACGTCGATGATCCGGTCCTGATCTGCGTCTGCCGCGAGCAGCGTCGCCAGCGCGACGAGGGCGACCTTCGAGGCATCCGTGCGCACGTGGTACTTCGACTCGCCCGCGAACAGCCCGCCGACCTCCACTCCGAACAACCCGCCGGCCAGCGCGCCAGCCTCGTCCCAGACGTCGATCGAATGCGCCCACCCGAGCACGTGCAGGGTGGAGTAGGAGCGCGCGTAGTCCTCACTGATCCACCCATGGGGCCGCCGAGGATCGGCGCATCCGGCCACGACCCGGTCGAACGCGAGATCGACGCTCACTGTGAAGCGACCCAGCGACCGCCGCAACGACCGGGACACGTGAACGTCGGCCGGCCGCAGTATCCCGCGGGGATCCGGCGACCACCAGCCAAGGGTTTCCGGCTCGGGCATCGCGAACAACCCGGCACGGTATCCGGCCATGAGCATCCCGGGCGAGAGGTCCGCACCGACGGCCACCAGATCCTGCCCTGCCGGTGCCTCCGTGAGATCCGGTAGCACCCAGCCTGGCGGCCAGGGCTCTACGGGCACGTCACAGCCTGGCGGTGTGGACGAAGGCGCCGATCTCCTCAGCTGCATCGCCGCCGTACGCGTCTGCGATCCGGCGCAGGAAGGTGCCGCGCGTCAACTCGTACTCCTGGGTCCCCACGCTCTCGATCACGTAAGTGGCCAACATCGAGCCCACCTGGGCGCACCTCTGCGGTGACACACCCCAGGCCAGTCCCGCGAGGAATCCGGCTCGGAAGGCGTCTCCCACGCCGGTCGGGTCGGCGCGGCGGGTCTCCTTGGGCGTGGGCACGTGGATCGGTTCGCTGCCGGCTCCCTCGATTCGTGCCCCAGCACGACCCAGCGTGGTCACGCGCATGCCCACGCGATCGAGGATCTCCTCGCTGGTCCACCCGGTCTTCTGCTCGGTCAGGGCTGCCTCGTACTCGTTGGTGAACAGATACGCAGCCCCGTCGACCAGCAGGCGGATCTGGTCGCCCTGCATCGCCGCCAACTGCTGCGATGGGTCCGCGGCGAACGGGATGCGCCGGAACCGGCACTCCTCGGTGTGGCGCACCATCGCCTCGGGGTCGTTGGCCCCGATCAGCACCAGGTCCACCCCGCCGACCCGCTCGATGACGGGGCCGAGCTCGATCTCGCGCGCCTCCTGCATGGCTCCGGCGTAGAACGAGGCGATCTGGTTGGCCACCTGATCGGTGGTGCACACGAACCGAGCGGTGTGCCGATCCTCGGATACATGCACGGACTCGGTGTCCACCCCGTGGCGATGCAGCCAGGATCGATAGTCTGCGAAGTCCGTGCCCACAGCGCCCACGAGGACGGGGTTGAGCCCGAGCACCCCCATCCCGAACGAGATGTTCGCGGCCACTCCGCCGCGCCTGACCTCCAGCTCGTCGACCAGGAAGGACAGCGAGATGCTTTCGAGCTTGTCCGCGACGATCGAATCCGTGAAGTGGCCGCGGAAGGTCATCAGGTGATCGGTCGCGATTGACCCAGTGACCACGATCCGCATGCCGACCGCCCCTGACTCGAAGTTGAGTCAGACCCTAGTCTGTGGGCTCAGTGGAACGAGTCACCGCATGCGCAGGAGCCAGTGGCATTGGGGTTGTCGATCGTGAAGCCCTGCTTCTGGATCGTGTCCACGAAGTCGATCGTGGCGCCCATCAGGTAGGGCGCGCTCATCCGGTCCACGACGACGCCCACGCCGTCGAAGTCCTTGACCACGTCCCCGTCCAAGGAGCGCTCGTCGAAGAACAGTTGATAGCGCAGCCCCGAGCAGCCGCCGGGCTGCACGGCCACACGCAGAGACAGGTCGTAGCGACCCTCGGCGTCGAGCAGCGCGCGAACCTTGTCCGCTGCCTTGGGCGTCAGGATGACTCCGTCGCTCAGGGTCGTCTCGGCTGTCATGGGTGCCTCCTCGATGCGGGTTGACATGCTGCGCTTACTGGGAAACGCCATCTGTAACCGGAACATTCCCGACTGAGCGGGGTGCCCCATGCTGACAAGGGGCACGCGGATCGGCCAATCCCTGGGTGCGGCGGAACCTGCGGGGGCGGCGACCGGTCAGTGGCGCGACCAGGTCCGGGCCGTGCGCGCTGCTGCCCGCGCCAGCCCCGCTGCCGGGGACTCCCCCGGCT
>JBAVLA010000111.1:0-57490 GCA_049688595.1 Candidatus Nanopelagicales bacterium
CTCCTGGAGCGCCCCGGGCTCTACGTCCGCGGATCAAACGACTACTTCGCACCCAGTCGTGGGAACCCGGTCAAGTACCTTGCCGGCCCGAGCAAGATGACGACTCGGCGCCAGCCGATCGACGTCACGCCGCTGAACGATGGTCTCGAGTCCGCCGGTTGGCGCGACCTGGACAATGCAGCGACTCGCCTCACCGTCGCCGGTTGGTCGATCGACGCCCGGGGGGTCGACGACCCGCACATCCACCGCGACGACTACTCCAAGGTCGCCGGACCATACGACCCTGACGCCGCACTGCACTTGGGCGTATCGCACGCACCGTACCGGCGGGTGCTGGATGCCATGGCTGCCGACCGCACCGATCTCATCGTGGCCGGGCACACGCATGGAGGCCAGATCTGCTTGCCGTGGTTCGGCGCCCTGGTGACCAACTGCGACCTCCCACGGTCCCAGGCCAAGGGCCTGTCGGCATGGGATGGGTCCGCGCTGCACGTCTCGGCGGGCCTGGGGACCAGCCCGCACACACCCATCCGGCTTGCCTGCCGGCCGGAGGCAACCCTGATTACCGTGACCCGCTGAGTTCCGGCCACCCAAAGGACACCGGACAACTGACCTGAACAACCCTGGGATCTTCGCGGCCGCCCCTAGCTAGTCCCGGACGATGGGCGGCGCCTCAGGAGCGGTGACCGGGGTCTTCGAGGGTCGTGACAGGTTCAGGATGGCCTTGGTGACCCGTGCGCAGTTGCCGCCCTCTCGGAACGGGAACGTGCTGTGGATACGATCCAGGTAGGGCTGTTGGGGCGTGGGCCCTGCAGCAACCACTTCCTCGATCGCGTCCAGCGCAGCAGGGAGATCCTCAGTGAGTGGCCCGAACCCGTCTCGTGCATAGGAGAAGTAGCCCGGCCTGGTCAGGTGCTGCCCGCCGAAGACAGCGGCCCGGTCGAACTGGAAGTACACAACGGGTCGCTCGATGAGTGCGGCGTCGAATGCGATTGAGGAGTAGTCGGTCACCACCGCGGCCGCACCGGCAAGCATCTCCTGAACATCGCAGTCGCGATAGGAGACGACGCGTACGTCGTCGGGGAGGCGGAACTGGGGCAAGTAGGGCTCCAGGTTGGGGTGGGGCATGAACACGATCTTCAGGCCCATCGAGCGAGCCGCCTCAGCCACTCGGCTCGAGGAGATCAGGGAGGACCACTCCAGTGAGAACTGCGTTCGGTCGAAGTCCTCGATGAGCGCACGCTCCCCTGAGCCGGGCTTCACCGCCCCTAAGAGGAACTGCCGCCAGGTCGGCATGATCAGGAGGTTCTTGCGGTTCTCCGGCGTGGTCCCCAGACCCAGCCGGGCCAGGCGGTCGTGGCGCGGAAAACCAGTGAGTTGGACCTCCTTGCTGGTCAGACGGTAGGGAGATCCATTGCCGATGATGGACTCGAATTCCGGCTGCGTCGTCGTGAGCATCAGGTCGATCGGCTTGTTGTTCAGCCATGCACTCAGATCGTCCTTGGTGACGCCATGCTGCAGGAAGGTGTAGCGCCACTTGGGCGTGCCGAACCGCAAGAGGTCTGCCGGCCTGACCACGTAATGGTCGATATGCGACGAGATGAGATGCCGCGCAGCCAGAGAGACAGCCATCCACTCCCGGGATCCGTGGGCGACCACGTTCCCCAGACCCTCACGGTTCAGGCGCTCCCAGTCCTTGGTTCCTGCCTTCACCGTGAACCACGCGTTGATGTCCGGACGATTTCGGCGCAAGTACCGGAAGAGGTGCTCGGCGTTGTCGTGTGAGTTGATGTCCCGGTCCATAAGCAGCCAAGCATCAGCGAAGCGATCCTCGCTCCGAAGCCGGTTCAGGCGTCGTCCCTCCCACCAGCCGGGAGCCTCTCCGGGACTGGGCCGCCCTAGACCCTGACCAGGCTGAACGCGTGCGGCCTGAGCCCGTGGCGCCCCATTGCGCTCGGCCTGCGCGCTCTTCGGCGTTGGATCGGGCACTCCGAAGGCCCTGCGGACGTCGGCCGGACGCCAGCTCACCTTCCGCCTGGGGCGATGGCGCCACAAAGGGACCAGAACTCCGTCGAGGACCAGTTCCAGAGATCCGTCGGTACGAACCCACAGGACACGCTCATTGACTAGGGTGCGGCCCGAGTAGATTAGCGCTCGAGTCTTGCTGTGAACCGGCTCGGAGACAAGGCCCCTCCAGCGGACCGCCTCGGACGGGGCCGAACCGGTGTACAGGTACGTCAGTCGCACCAGTCTGCGGTCCGGGTCGAACCTGTCCATCACCGCCCCGTCCTCATGCCACGGCGCGGCACGATAGGCGTGCGCAAGGACTGAAACGCGGCTGGGCGGCAAGGACAGGACCTCGAAGCGCTCGATCACTGACGTGTCCAGGTAGGCGGTGACCCTGCTCACGAGCTCGTGGTACTCGTCCTCGACCCCATGGTCTACAGCACGCATGCTGTGGACCAAGGCCTCCTCGGCTCGGAGGAGCCAGCTCAACTCATAGATCATCGTATTCTGCAGCCACGTGGGAACGTCCTCGTACTTCTGCTTGGCCAATTGCAGGACGTCGAGGTAGCCGTATCGAGGGACTGCCGTGAATCGCTCTGGCCGCGAGGTCGCGGTCTGAAGCGAGGAGGACTGATCGGATCTGCGTCGGTACTGATAGTGGGCACTGGCAACGAACCCAATCAGTGGTCGACCGGTCAACAACAGGTACCGCGCGATGAAATGGGCGTCCTCGAAGAGCGGTCGCACCCGGTCGTCGAAGTTGACCTGTGCTTCGAGCAGGGCAGTTCTGGGCAGGAAGGCCGAGGCCACGTGCATGTGGAAGTAGTCCGGGAAGCGCTCCAGGTCCACAAGCTGATCTCCCCCTTTGAATCGCGCCCGGAGGGGGTGGTTGTTGATCAGCCGGTCCTTGTCCTCCTCGTACACGATGAGGTTGCCAACGACCATTGCCGGCTCTTCGGGTTGCCCATCGAGAAACGTCGCGATCTGCGACAGGTACTCAGGCGCCAGAATGTCGTCGGGGTCGGTGAACGTGATCCACTCCCCGGTGGCGTACGTGATCCCCATGTTCCTGGCTGAGCCCTGGCCACCGTTCTCCTTCGTGACGATCGTCACAAGCCCTGGCGCCCGCTCCTGCCATTGCCGCAGCACCTCCGGGGACTCATCGGTCGATCCGTCGTCGACCATGATCACTTCCACGCGACTCAGGTCGAAGACCTGACTGTCTATCGAATTGATGAAGTCCGGGAGGTATCGGGCGACGTTGTAGACGGCGCTGACGATGCTGAATCTCGGCTGTTCGCCAGGAGTCGGATCGCTGGGGCTCACTCGGTCAACGTATCCCCCGCGTGGAATCGTTGTCCCGACAGCGGGGACCCGTCCGACCCGCCAGGAACGCGGCCCCGTCCCCCCTCCCGACCACGGACCTGAGGAGACGCGCTGTCCACACGCCCGAACGCATGATGAGGGCCCTGGGTGCGCCCCAGGGCCCTCATCATCGGGTCGGGATGGCGGGATTTGAACCCACGACCTCTTCGTCCCGAACGAAGCGCGCTACCAAGCTGCGCCACATCCCGATTCGTTCTCATTCTAGCCGTTCGGCATGCCGGGCCCCAAACCACGCACCCGGCCTTGGACCCGCATCACGTGCCTGCGGGGCCCGCACATCGTGTCAGGCCGCACCGCCGCGAGCCTTCGCCAGCAGCTGCGCGATCTGCACCGCATTGAGCGCCGCACCCTTGCGGAGGTTGTCGCTGGAGATGAACATCACCAGTCCCCGCCCGTCAGGAACGCTGGAATCCTGCCGGAGCCGACCAACGAAGCTGAGATCGGCTCCCGCCGCCTCGAGCGGAGTTGGGACGTCGGACCAAGCGACGCCGGGGGCACCGTCCAGGAGCTCGCGTGCCCTCTCCGGCGTGATCGGACGGGCGAACTCGGCATTGATGCTAAGGCTGTGCCCGGTGAACACAGGGACACGGACGCATGTGCCTGAGACCGCGAGGTCCGGGATACCGAGGATCTTGCGGCTTTCGTTGCGCAGCTTCTGCTCCTCGTCGGTCTCCCCGGTGCCGTCGTCAACCAGGTTCCCGGCCAGGGGCACGACGTCGAATGCGATCGTGGCCACGTACTTGCTTGGGGCGGGCAGATCGAGCGCTGTCCCGTCGTAGGTCAGCGCCGAGATGTCCTGGAAGACGGCAGCCTTGACTTGTGCCTCCAACTCCTGGACCCCAGCCAGCCCGCTGCCGGAGACAGCCTGGTAGCTGCTCACGACGAGCCTGCGCAGACCCGCCTCCGCGTGCAGCGGGGCCAACACGGGCATCGCCGCCATCGTGGTGCAGTTCGGATTGGCGACGATCCCCTTCGGGATCCTGGTCAGTGCCTGTGGGTTGACCTCGGACACCACGAGCGGGACGTCGGGGTCCATCCGCCACGCAGAGGAGTTGTCCACGACGATGGCACCGGCTGCCGCGAACTTCGGAGCCAACGCCTTCGAAGTGCCGCCGCCCGCCGAGAACAGGGCGATGTCAACGCCGGTGGGGTCGGAGGTTTCCGCGTCCTCCACGAGGACCTGCTCGCCACGCCACGGAAGCGTCGTACCAGCTGATCGAGCACTTGCGAAGAAACGGACCGAAGCCACGTCGATCGACGACTCGTCCAGCAGCCGCCGCATGACCCCGCCCACCTGGCCCGTGGCCCCGACAACAGCTATGCGCACGCTCATCGGCCGGTCCCTCCATAGACGACTGCCTCTTCCGCCGCGTCCAGCCCGAAGGCCGTGTGGAGGGCACGCACTGCTTCCTGGGCGTCCTCCTTGCTGGTCACCACTGAGATCCGGATCTCCGAGGTGCTGATCATGTGGACGTTGATGCCAGCGTCGCCGAGTGCCTTGAAGAAGGTCGCCGAGACTCCCGGATTGGAGCGCATGCCAGCACCGACCAACGAGATCTTGGCAATCCCCTCGTCAGCCCGCAGGTCCTGGAACCCGATGACTGCCTTGCCCTTGGCCAGGGCGGCCAGGGCGGCATCCCGGGAGGCCACCGGGCAGGTGAAGGTGACGTCCGTACGACCAGACCCCTGCGCCGACACGTTCTGGACGATCATGTCTATGTTGATGCCAGCATCGGCCAGGGCCGAGAAGATCTGCGCTGCTTCGCCGGGCCGATCCGGGACTCCCACGACGGTGATCTTGCAGTCGTTGAGGTCATGCGCGACCCCTGCGATGATCGGTTGCTCCACTGTCTCCCCTTCTGAGGGCTTGGCCGCCGCAGGCAGCGGGTCTTCGGTGGACAGGACCCAAGTGCCCTCCTTCGTGGAGAAGGATGAACGCACATGGATCGGCATGTTCGAACGCCGCGCGAACTCGACGCACCGCAGGTGCAGCACCTTGGCCCCAGCTGCCGCCAGCTCGAGCATCTCCTCGTGGCTGATGCGAGGGACCCGCCTGGCCCGGGGCACGACGCGCGGATCGGCCGTGAACACGCCGTCGACATCGGTGTAGATCTCGCAGACGTCGGCTCCCAGGGCGACGGCAAGGGCAACCGCTGTCGTGTCGGACCCACCCCGGCCCAGGGTCGTGACGTCCTTGCTGTCGTAGGACACACCCTGGAATCCGGCGACGATCGGGATCGCACCATCCTCCAGCGCGTGGCTGATACGTCCGGGGGTGACATCCATGATGCGCGCTGACCCGTGTGCCGAGTCAGTGATCAGGCCGGCCTGGGACCCGGTGTAGGACCGGCCCTCCTCACCCAAGTCGTGGATCGCCATTGCCAGCACCGCCATGGAGATGCGCTCTCCGGCGGTGAGGAGCATGTCCAACTCCCGTCCCGGCGGATTCGGGCTCACCTCATTGGCCAGGTCGAGCAGATCGTCGGTCGTGTCCCCCATGGCTGAGACGACCACGACCACTTGATTGCCGGCACGCTTCGTGTCCACGATCCGCCCGGCGACTCGGCGCACGCTGGCGGCATCGGCGACGGAGGATCCCCCGTACTTCTGGACGATGAGGGCCATGGCGGCTGCTCCTGGCGTCGGGTCGGCGGTTGCACGGATTGTAGTGGTTGCTCGAGGAGCCCCGTCGGAAGCAGGACGAACCCCTCTCCGCTGGACTGTCGGCGCGCGGCGCCCGGGCTTGCCCGGTGCGCCGTAGGACAGGTTCAGGGCTGCTCCCCCCCGACCTCGAGCAGGGCACCACTTCGAACGTGGGAGACCAGTGACCGCAGCGCCCGCAGCGCCGACACGCACGCGTCGCCCCACGAGCACAGGTACGTCGTCTGCCACCACCAGAGTGCCTCAATCTCTCGCCCGGCGGCGTGGTGGGCCAGTCCGTGCAGCAGGTCGGACACGATCACGCTCAGGTCATCGGACAGCCGACCGTCGATGAGTTCCGGACTCGCATACGGGTCGAACACCTCGACGTAGCAGTCGACTGGAGCAAGGCGCCCCGCCAGCGCGGAGCGAAGCCGGTCGACGTCGGGCTCCGCGCCCGCGTCCGGCTCGTACTGGCCCTCAGGCACGACGTCTGCGATTGCGCCCAGCCTCGCGCCCATCGCCAGAAGGTCGGACACCTCCAGCAGCAGGATCGCAATCGTCTGATCCTCCGCAGCGCCGGCCGCGACGGCCTCGGCTGTCTGGACGAACCTTGCGACAGCACCGGCCATTCCGTCACCCAGTGCCACCAGATCGGGGTCAACCTGGGTAGCCGGCGTGGTCACGACCGCCATCGCACCGTCCAGCGGTGCCTCATCGACTGTCATCCTGACCTCCGATCCGCCGTCGTCCCTCGAACGCGCGGCCAAGAGTCACCTCGTCGGCGAACTCCAGATCGCCGCCTACTGGAAGTCCACTCGCCAACCGCGTGACGGTCAAGCTGAACGGTTCCATCAGGCGCGCAAGGTACCCGGCAGTCGCCTCTCCCTCGAGGTTCGGGTCCGTGGCCAGGATCACCTCCTTGACCCTCCCGTCGGCCAGGCGGGCCATCAGCTCCCGGATGCGCAGGTCGTTCGGTCCGATCCCATCGATCGGGCTGATCGCACCGCCGAGCACGTGATAGCGCCCCCGGAACTCGCGCGTCCGCTCAATCGCGACGACGTCCTTGCTCTCCTCCACCACGCACAGCTTGCTGACGTCACGCCGCGGATCGCGGCAGATAGCGCAGACGTCCCCCTCGCTCACGTTCCCGCACGTGCCGCAGTACCGGACCTTCTCGCGCAGGCGGAGCAGAGCCTCGGCGAGCTCCTGGACCTCGTGTGGGTCGGCCTTCAGCAGGTGGAAGGCAATCCGTTGGGCGCTCTTGGGTCCGATTCCCGGCAGCCTGCCGAGCGCGTCGATCACGTCCTGGACGATGCCCTCGTACATCTGCCCCCCCGACTACTTGTGCTCGATGTCGCTGATTGGCCGGGCGCCAAGCTCGCGCGCTATCAGTGCCAGCCCGTCGGCGGCGGACTGCTCCAGATCCGGATCGTCGCTGCTGGGCTCGTCCGGCTGGAGGTCCGGGCCAGCGCTACGCGCCTCCCGGACGAGGTCCACGGCTGCACCGGCGCCCGTCAGCCTATGCGCCACCTGCGTGCCAGCCCCCTCCGCAGCCCCCCTCGGTCCTGTGTTCCCGGTTGACGCTGTGGACCTGTTCTGCTGGTGCCGGGCATCCTGCCTGGCAGTCCCGGACCCCGAGGCCCCTCGCCCGGTGGCGGGTCGCGCTGCAGAACCTGGATCCTGCGAGGCGTCGGGCTGGTGGAGGACGTCGATGGACACGTCCAGTCCCAGTACATCGATGATCGCCTGCCTGAGGCGCTCGTCGTGGCCGCGTTGCGCGATCGCACGGACGTTGCCAGCCTCGGCCACGGCCACGGCGAGGGACCCGGAACTCAGGGACACCGGCCGCGCGGAGTGGAACGCCGTCCACGCGACCCGGCTGTCGACAGAGAGGCGCTCCAGAACGGCATCCCAGGCGGCCTGGATGGCAGCCACGCCAGCGGCACCGCCCGCCGGTTTCTCAGCCGCCTCCGCCCCGTCGGCTGCTGGCCCGGGACCAGACACTCCTTGACCGCCAGCCTGGTCAGGCGAACCCCTCTTGCTCCTTCCCGGGGCTTGCGCCCGCAGGTCCGGCCTGCGTGGAGGCTGGCGCACCTGGCCACGCTCGGGGCCCCCTTGTCCCCAGCCGGCGGCCGCCCCGCTGCTGGACGGCCGTGCGTCGAATCGAGCCACACTGTCAGGACCTGCTGTCGCAGTCGCAGGGCGATCTGCACGGGATTCGGGCCGCTCCGCAGGAGCCTCTGGAGCGGGCGCGGCGGCCGCAGGCCGTTCCGGGGCGGGTGCAGATC
Organism: Candidatus Nanopelagicales bacterium; assembly: GCA_049688595.1. Taxonomy (GTDB): domain Bacteria; phylum Actinomycetota; class Actinomycetes; order S36-B12; family CAIYMF01; genus Prado023. The sequence goes on from JBAVLA010000111.1 coordinate 8,325, forward strand.
CCGTTCGTGAGACTCGGCCGACGACCGGAGCCGCCCCAGGGCTCGCACCGGATCCGCCCCGGGAGGCGCCCGGCTGCGGACGGCTCGGATCCATGCCAGCCGCCCCGCGCTCGAGCCTCTCCACGCGGCCCGAGAGGGACGCGATGTCGCTGTCCGCAGGCGTCAGCGCCAACCTCGCGCAGAGCAGTTCCAGCTGCAGCCTTGGCGCCGTGGCCCCCCTGACATCGCTCAGACCGCTGTTGACGAGGTCGGCGGCACGGGACAGTTGGGCGAACTCCAGGGAAGCAGCCTGCGTGACCATCTGGGCACCCGTGTCGTCAGGTACATCCACGAGGCCGCGCGCCACGGCCTCTGGGTCGGCACGCAGGAAGATGAGATCCCTGAGCCGGTCCAGCACGTCGGTGACGAAGCGTCGAGGATCGTGTCCGGCGTTGATGACCCGGTCCACGACCGTGAACATCGCCGCGCCCGAGCCGGCCGCGAGCGCCTCGACGAAGGCGTCGATCAGGGCCGCGTCCGTCATCCCCAGGGAAGCCACTGCGTCGGCATAGGTGAGTCCGGAGGGACCAGCCCCCGCGATGAGCTGGCCCAGCACCGACAGTGAGTCCCGGACGCTACCGGCCCCTGCCCGGGCCACGACCGCGAGCGCGGGGGGTTCAGCCGCCACGCCCTCCGCTCGGCACACCGCCGCAAGATGATCACACAGGATCCGCGCCGGTACGAGGCGGAATCCGTAGTGGAACGTCCGCGACCGGATCGTGGGGATGATCTTGTCCGGCTCCGTGGTCGCGAAGATGAACCGCAGGTGCGGTGGCGGCTCCTCGACCACCTTGAGCAGCGCGTTGGCCGCCTCGTTGGTCAACTGGTGGGCCTCATCGACTATGTACACCTTGAACCGGCTCGCGGCGGGCGCGTAGATCGCCTTCTCGCGAAGCTCCTTGGCGTCGTCGATGCCGCGGTGCGTGGCTGCGTCGAGTTCGATGACATCCATGGATCCTGGACCGTTGGGAGCCAGCTCCGCGCACGACCGGCACGTTCCGCACGGCTCGGCGGTCGGTCCCTGCTCGCAGTTGAGGGATCGGGCCAGGATCCGGGCCGTCGAGGTCTTCCCGCATCCGCGGGGACCGGAGAACAGGTAGGCGTGGTGGATCCGACCGGACTCCAGGGCGCGCGCGAGGGGCAGCGTCACGTGCTCCTGGCCGATGACTTCGGCCAGGGAGCCGGGACGGTACGTCCGGTACAGAGCGAGGGCCACGCGCTCACACTAGCGGCGGTCTCGGACATCTCCTTGGGGATCATCCCCAGGGGTGCGGATCATCCACACCTCATCCACAGATGTGCACAACTCACATCCATGTAACTACGGGCTGGCAACTCGTGCGCCATTGAGCTAGAGGGCGCCTCCGGCAGCCGCGGGGGCCGTGGGATCGAACCCTGACGAGCCGGACTCTCGGGCCAGGTAGTCCTCCAGCAGCATCACGTTCTCTCCCACCCGGCGGGCAACCTGCAGGAGCGTCGACATCGAGGAGACCTCTTCAACCTGCTCCTTGAGGAACCAGTGCATGAACTGCTCCCCGAGGTAGTCGTGCTCCTCGCGGGCCAACGCGATCAACGCCTCGAACTGGCGGGTCACCTCGCGCTCCTGGGCAAGGGCCAGCTCGAGCGGCTCGACGACGTACCCGAACCCGTTCCTCACCTCGGCCACGCCCGGGATCACGACCTCTGCCTCCCGGTCCATCAGGTACTGCACGATCATCATCGCGTGGTTGCGCTCCTCGATGGACTGCTTGTAGAAGTGCGCGGCCAGTTGCGGGAGGGCCTGCTGGTCGTACCAGACCGCGATCGCGATGTACTGCTGGGACGCGGTGAACTCATGGCCGATCTGGGCGTTGAGCAGCTCGTGAACTGGGCTCATCATTACTCCGCAAGTGTCCGGCGATGTGGGAGGATTCACCCTACGCCGGCCGGGTCCCCGGCCGCTCCCCTTCCGGCGGCCTGCGAGGCGCGCAAGTGGAAGGCCTGCCCAAACGAGGTTGAACAAGCAGGAACGCCAACGGGTCGGACCACAAGGGTTAGACCCGTTGGCGATTTCGCAAAGAGTTCAGTCGGCGGTGGCGGTGGGATTCGAACCCACGGTGAGGTCATCCCCCACACACGATTTCGAGTCGTGCTCCTTTGGCCGCTCGGACACGCCACCGTGGGAGAGTTTACGGCGCAGTCCGGCGCAAGGCGAAATCGCCGTAGGGGGCGGGTGGGCTGCTTCCATCGGAGCCGGCCGACGTAGCGTGGGCGGATGCCCGTGGGACCCCACCCGCCGCCCTGGCCCAGCGATCCCCATCTGGACCCGACGCTCCTGGCTGCCGGCGACGCCCGGAATGTCGTGGATCGCTACCGCTACTGGCGAGTCGATGCCATCCGCGCAGACCTGCGCACCCGGCGCTCCCCGCTCCACGTGGCCATCGAGAACGTCGAGCACGACCTCAACATCGGCTCGATCGTGCGCACCGCGAACGCCTTCAACGTCGCCGGCGTCCACATCGTCGGCCGCCGACGCTGGAACCGTCGCGGTGCCATGGTCACGGACGCCTACCTCGACATCGACCATCACCGCGACATCGGGGACCTGCTCTGCTGGGCTCGTGAATCAGACCTGCCAGTGCTGGCCGTGGACGTGGTCCCCGCCGCTGTGCCGATCGAGGGGTTCGTCATGCCCCGTGCGTGCTTGCTGCTGTTCGGCCAGGAGGGCCCGGGCCTGAGCCCCGCGGCACTGACGGGTGCCAAGCGCGTCCTATCGATCTCCCAGCATGGATCGACGCGCTCGATGAACGTCGCTGCTGCAGCGGCGATCGCCATGCACTGCTGGGCCAGCCAGCACCTGCCACGTGGCAGCTGAATGCCAAGCCGGGTCACTGCTGGTACGGTCCTGCGCACGCGGTCGCGCGGTTACCATTCAATGCGTGCCCTCAGTGACGTCCCTGTCCGTGATCGCCGCCGTCCCGGCCCTCGGTCCGGAGTGGATGGACGTCCAGAACCTGGATCAGTTCGGCACGGCGGCGTTCTGGATCGCGCTGGCGATCATCTTCGCCGAATGCGGCCTCCTCATCGGCTTCGTCCTGCCGGGTGACTCCCTGCTCTTCATGGTCGGGCTGTTCATCGCCAGCGGCGTCATCGACATCCCGATCGCGGTGGCGTGCCTCCTGCTCACCATCGCCGCCATCGCCGGGAACCTGACCGGCTATTGGATCGGCAACCGCGCCGGGCCTCCCCTGTTCAACCGGCCGGACTCCAAGCTCTTCAAGACCGAGCACGTCGAGAAGACGCACGCCTTCTTCGACAAGTATGGTGCGCGCGCGATCGTCATGGCCAGGTTCGTCCCCATAGTCCGTACGTTCATCACGGCCATGGCCGGTGTCGGCCGAATGGACCTGCGCACCTACGCGATCTACTCCTCCATCGGGGGTGTCCTGTGGGCAACCGGAGTCACGCTCCTTGGCTACTACCTGGGCAACATCCCCATCGTCAAGGACAACATCGAGCTCATCCTGATCGGCATCGTCGGGGTCTCGATCATTCCCATCGCCTTTGAAGCCTGGCAGCATCGCCGCGAGCAGCGTGCAGTCAACCCTGCCGAGTAGGCTGCCGGGATGGCTGACACCCGCGCACAGTTGCTCACCCAGATCCGGGACAAAGCCGTGGTGCATGGTCGCGTCGTCCTGTCCTCGGGCCGCGAAGCCGACTACTACGTGGACCTTCGCCGGGTCACGCTGGACGGCCGGGCGGCGCCCCTCGTCGGCCAAGTCATGTTGGACTTGACCAAGGACATGAGCTTTGACGCCGTAGGTGGGCTGACCTTGGGCGCTGACCCAGTGGCCACCGCGATGCTCCACGCTGCCGCAGCCCGCGGCCGGCACCTGGACGCCTTCGTGGTCCGCAAGGCCGAGAAGTCACACGGCCTCCAGCGCCGGATCGAGGGTCCAGATGTGGCCGGACGTCGGGTACTCGCGGTGGAGGACACGTCAACGACCGGTGGGTCGGTACTGGCGGCCGTCGAGGCACTCCGGGAGGCAGGGGCTCAGGTCGTCGGGGTCGCTGTCATCGTCGAGCGGGGTGCTGCCGGGGCCGTGGCACAGGCCGGCCTGGATTATCGCGCGGCCTATCAACTCGACGATCTCGGACTCGCCTGACCACTCGCGTTCGGCCTGATCCATGCACGGCCAAGAGATCGCGTTCACAAGGGGCAGGACCATGACCCAGCGTCTCGTTCGTCGTATGCGTGCCCATGAGCGCAGCATCTTCGGCGACATGTCCGCGCTGGCCACCCGGATGGGGGCAGTCAACCTGGGTCAGGGATTCCCGGACACGCAGGGACCGGACCTGATCCGGGACGCTGCCATCTCGGCGATCCGCGAGGGCCGCGGAGCACAGTACCCACCCGCGCATGGCATTCCGGAGCTCCGTGCCGCGATCTGCGCCCATCAACGCGATTGGTACGGCCTGGCCTGGGACCCAACTACCGAGGTCGTCGTGACCACGGGCGCTTCCGAGGCGATCGTGGCCACCGTGCTCGCACTCGTTGAGCCCGGCGACGAGGTCCTGCTGCTGGAGCCGTGGTTCGACCTCTACGCGGCGGCGATCGACCTCGCCGGGGGCGTGCGAATAAGCGTGCCGCCAAGAGCGGGGACCTTCCGCCCGGACCCGGAAGCACTGCGCGCGGCAATCACTCCGCGCAGCCGGCTTCTGATCGTCAACTCCCCCCACAATCCCACCGGCGCAGTGCTCAACGCCGGCGAGCTGGCCTCGATCGCCGAGGTCGTGATCGAAGCAGACCTGATCGTCCTGGCCGACGAGGCCTACGAGCACCTGTGGTTCGACCAGGACGTCCACGTCCCGACGGCGACCCTGCCAGGGATGGCCGAGCGGGTCGTCACGATCGGATCGGCCGGCAAGAGCTTCTCGTTCACGGGGTGGAAGGTGGGCTGGGCCACCGGGCCAGCCGACCTCATCGGCGCAGTCCGCGTGGTGCGTCAGCACCTCAGCTATGTCTCCGGCGGCCCGTTCCAGTACGCCGTTGCGGAGGGGCTGACCAGCCTGCCCCGTGCTCATTGGGACACGTTCCGGACTGACCTTTCCGCGAAGCGGGATCGACTGTCCGAGGGACTGTCCAATCTGGGACTGTCCGTCCTACCTAGTCAGGGGACGTACTTCCTACTCACCGACACCAGACCGCTGGGCTACCCAAGCGGGGAGCAGTTCTGCTATGACCTACCCGTCAGAGCCGGCGTGGTTGCCATCCCGGTGGCCGCGTTGTGCGATCACAAGTCCATCGGACAGTCGTGGGTCAGGTGGGCGTTCTGCAAGCGGCCTGAGGTCCTGGACGAGGCGCTGCGACGCCTCCGGGCCGGCCTCGGCTGAGGCGCCAACCGCCGCACCCCGCGCAGCTCGCGCAGTCCTCAACCCGGAGAGGTCCCTGCGGCTTGCCCCACAACCGGTGCCAGCCCTGCGGATCGGGCGACTGCGCCGGCGTCACCACACCTCACCAGCCAGTTCGCAAGCATCAGGTGACCGCCCTCGGTCAGCACGGACTCCGGATGGAACTGGACGCCCTCGACGTCGAACGACCGGTGGCGAAGGGCCATGACCACCCCACTGCTTGTCCAGCCGGTCACCTCCAAGGTCTCCGGCATGGATGCCGGCTCCACCGCCAATGAGTGGTACCTCGTCGCCCGGAATGGGTTCGGCAGCCCACGCAGCACCCCCACACCCCGGTGGTGGACCATGGAGGTCTTGCCATGCAGGAGTTCGGGAGCCCGCGAGACGACACCGCCGAAGACCGCGCCTATCGCCTGGTGTCCCAGGCACACCCCAAGCACTGGTACGCGACCTGAGCACGCGGTCACGATGTCCATGCACACCCCTGCGTCATGGGGATCGCCTGGTCCAGGCGACAGCAGGACACCGTCATAGGACAGCGCCTCATCCACAGTCACGGCATCGTTGCGCCGCACATCGACGACGGCGCCGAGTTGGGCCAGGTACTGGGCGAGGTTGAAGACGAATGAGTCGTAGTTGTCCACGATGAGGATGCCAGCCGCCACGCCGCTATTGTCCCCGGTACCGTTGGCCCGTGCGCACCACATCGGAGGACCAGTCGCACCCGGTCGGCACCCGGGGTCTGGGCCGTCCCCGGTGGCGGCGACGCATCACCGCACCCGACGTCGTCGCGGGCATGCTGTTCGCTCTCGCGGGCGCCATGTTCGTGGCCAGCGGAAGGGCGTCCGAGGCCGGTGACCTGAGGGTCGACTCCACAGGAGGGCTGCAGGGGGCGATCACGACCCGCTCCAGCCAGAACGCGCAGCTTCAGGCCGAGATCGATCGCCTCAGCACAGTGGTAGCGGCGCTGCAGGACCAGGCCAGCTCTGGACCAGCGCTGCAGCGGACGCAGGACCAGATCGCCGAGATCTCCCCGGCCGTCGGGCTCACAGAGGTCATCGGACCAGGAGTGACCGTGACCCTGAACGATGCAAAGGCGCCCGACCCGCTGCCCGAGGACCGGACCGGCGACGACTACATCGTTCACCAGCAGGACGTTCAGGGCGTCGTCAACGCCCTGTGGCGTGGCGGGGCGTCCGGGGTCACTGTCATGGGACAGCGGCTTCTGAACACGAGCGCGGTGCGTTGTGTGGGCAACACGGTGATCCTTCAGGGGCGCGTGTACTCGCCGCCCTTCGTGATCGCCGGCGTTGGCGATGTCGCCTCGCTCGAGGCAGCACTCGAAGCGGACGAGTCTGTTCGGGAATACCAGGACTGGGCTGAGTACCTCGGCCTGGGGTACATCCAGACGTCCTCCCCGCAGATGGTCCTGCCCGCGTACACCGGTCCCTTGGCGCTGACGTACGCCGAAGTGGTCCCCTGACCATGGGTCAATTGACCTGTGTCAACCCGATGCCCCCGCCCAGTCCGCCACGTGTTCGGCGTCCAGCAGGGTTGTGCGGGCGGCTATCCACAACGTCATCCACAGTTGGGGATGAATGACAGTGCTGTCATTCGCCAGCTCGAGCTACGACCGAAACGTGTGCCCCGCGCGGGAATCCGGAACTGGCGCGGCGGCCGCACGGAACGATTAAGGATGAGATGTACCGATTGGTCCAGCCGAACGGATCATCGCCAACGCGTCGACAGGACGAATCCACCCATGATCATGCCGAAGCCGATGAGCATGTTCCAGTTGCCAAGATCAGCCATCAGAGGCAGGGACGGAGCCAAGTAGTACACGACTATCCACAGCAGCCCAAGCAGGAACAGGGTGACCATCACTGGCGCGAGCCACCTGGGAGAGGCAGCAGGAGCGACCTTCCTGTTCTCGTCCACGGCACTCGGCGGCTTGGGCTTGCCTCGGCCCTTGGATTCCGGCATCGCCCCTCCTGCGGCCCCTCCTGCGAACTCCGTCAGCCCCATCCTACCTGCGGTCCGACCTGCTCAGACGCCGGCCAATGCGCGGATCTCCTGCGTGCGCCAGACGACGACGGCGAGCAGGACCAGCACGATGATGATCGAGGATGCGGCCTGCCGGCCAAGCAGCTCGCGCCCCTGTTGGCCACGGCCGGTTGTCAGCGCCAGCGCCACGACCGCCCCGGTCACCGCACCACCGAGGTGCGCCCGCCAGTCGATACCGGGCAGGAAACCCAGGGCGACGTTGATGACCAGCAGCCCCACAACCTGGGACACATCCTGATTCAAGCGCCGACCTACGACGATCCACGCAGCCATCAGTCCGAATATCGCACCGCTGGCCCCCACGGAGAGGGTCAGGAGCGGGGAGAAGGCGTATGAGGCCACGGATCCACCCAGCCCGGACAGGAGGAAGAGCGTCAGGAAGCGACCGTGTCCCAGGACTTCCTCCAGAGGAGGACCGATCACGTACAGCACGTACATGTTGAATCCGACATGGAGCAGTCCCGCGTGCAGGAAGATCGACGAGACCAGGCGGAACCACTGCTCTCCGATCGCGATGGCCACGGGCTGCAAGCCCCATCGCTCCAAGCCGCCCGCCAGACCCAGCAAAGTCACGGTCAGGTACAGCCCCGAGCAAATGCCGATGACACCCATGGACACGCGGCTGTCCCTGGTCATGCGCCCGCCGAACACTGTCCGACCCCGACGTGCGGCGACCTGGCCGGTCGCAACGCACTCAGGGCATTGGTAGCCGACCGAGGCCGTGATCATGCACTCCGGGCAGATCGGCCGCTGGCAGCGCGCGCACCGGACCCAAGTCTCCCGCCCCGGGTGCCGATAGCACATCGGGGCGGGCGGACCTTGGTGAGCGGGAAGCCCGTAGCTCACTTCTCGATCGTCACCGATGAGATCCTGGCCTCCTCAACCGGACGGTCACCCCGCCCGGTGGGGGCCTTCGCGATTGCGTCCACGACGCCACGACTGGCCTGGTCGGCCACCTCGCCGAAGATGGTGTGCCGACGGTTCAAGTGCGGCGTGCGCGCAACAGTGATGAAGAACTGGCAGCCGTTGGTGCCGGGACCAGCATTCGCCATCGCCAAGAGGTAGGGGCGGTCGAATGAGAGCTCCGGATGGAACTCGTCACCGAACTGGTATCCCGGACCTCCTCGACCGGTGCCGGTCGGGTCGCCACCCTGGATCATGAACCCGGCGATCACCCGGTGGAAGACGACATCGGAGTAGAGCGCTCCAGCGCCTGGCCGACCGGTGCGGGGATCCACCCACTTCTTGGTCCCATCGGACAGTCCGACGAAGTTGGCCACTGTCTTGGGCGCGTGGTTGTCGAACAGGTTGATCCGGATGTCACCGTAGTTGGTGTGCAGGACAGCTGTGGTCATGCGCTGAATCCTGCCACACCGCCAAGCGGTGGCAGCAACTAGATTCGAGGGAGTGGAGACGAGGGGACTTGAACCCCTAACCCCCGCCTTGCAAAGGCGGTGCTCTGCCAGTTGAGCTACGTCCCCGTACGGGTCAGGGCACGTCCGGGGAGGACGTCGCCTCGTTCCAGAGGTCGCGTTCTTCCTGGGCCTGCGTGGCCCGGTTGTACACCACGTACCCCGCGGCTGCGATTGCGGTCAGAACGAGCAACTTCTTGAACACAGCTACCTCCTGCAGCGTCCCACGCCCGTACGAACCAAGTGGGCCTAAGTGGACTTGAACCACTGACCTCTTCCTTATCAGGGAAGCGCTCTAACCGTCTGAGCTATAGGCCCTCCGGTGCTCGCGACACCAGGAGAAGGGTACCCCAGCGACGCATCTGGACCCAAACGAAGGCACTCAGTAGTCCTCCGAGAGGGTCACCTCCAAGCCCCCACCGATGCCCACGGCCAAGTTGTACAAGAAGGCGAACAGCGTTGCCAGCACCGTCATCAGGACGGTCTCGATCCCAGCCAGCACCAGCGAGGCGCCCATCACCCTGCTCAGGGACAGGTAGTTGCCGACGCTGGCACCACTGTCCCCACCGACGTCGGTGGCAGTTCGGGTGATCGCGTCCAGGACACCCGCTGAGTCAAGGGCGAACCACAGCGAGGCTGCGGCAACCACGATGATCACCGCAAGCGCCATCCCGAGGAGGAAGGACTGCTTCATGACCGACCAAGGATCGACATGGGTCAGGAAGACTCGTGCCGATCGCGCACCGCCGACCGGCTCCACGGCAGAGCGGGCCACGTCGGCTGCAGAGGGCCTGACTCGCCCGTCGTTCACGTCGGCTGTGACCGATGGGGCGGACGTCGTCGTGGCGGGCTTCATGCTCGCCGAATCCCCAGACACCCCGTCCGCAGGGTGCGGCGCCGACTCCGCCGCCAGCGTCGAGTGGACGGGCTCGATCAGGACGCTGGGACGCGGCCGCGTGGGGGTCGGGGCAACCATCCGGGCAGCAGGACCTGGTCGCCCGACCTTCCGGTCGGGGCCCGGCTGGCCCTGCGGGTGCTCGTCACCCATGTCGGAACTCCCGTCGGTCGGCAACCGCCCCCCGGAATGCGCTTCCTCGGATGGTATAACGACGCTCGCGATGGCACCCATCCGCTGTGCGTCGGGCTGCCGGGCGTCATTCCTGCTGTGCATCATCAGCCGCATCCTCCCGCGTGATGCCAGGGACCGGTTCCCACTGTCCCACGTGCATGTCCTCGTCCGACGCATCCTCGCCAGCGCCACCCGGCCCTGCCTCGCCCAGTGCCGGCACCGACGCCGATCGGCTCCTTCCGGCGCGGTCATCCTCTTCCTCGGCCAGGTCGGCCGCCCGGGCCACTCCGACCACGCAGTCCGGATCCTGCAGGTCCATGAGCGAGACGCCCATCGTGGCCCGACCCGTGGCCCGCACCTGATCCACCCCGGTACGGATGACCACGCCGTTGCTGGCGATGGCGAACAGCTCGTCGGACTCCTCGCAGATCAGCGCCCCGACGAGCGACCCGCGCGCTTCGACCAGCTTCATGGCTGTCACGCCGTAGGTGTTCCGACCCTGGGTGCGCCACTCCGAGACCGGAGTGCGCTTTGCGAACCCACCGTCAGTCACCGTCACGAGGTACGAGTCCGGCCGGACCACCTCCATTGACAGCAGGCTGTCCCCAGGCCTGAGTCGAATGCCCTGGACCCCGGAGGTGGCCCGACCCATTGGCCGCAGCGTCGCGTCGTCGGCACGGAACCGCACTGAGGCTCCCTTTGCCGAGACCAGCATCAGCTCATCGGCCGCGCTGACGAGCTGGGCCGAGATCAGCTCGTCCCCGTCGCGCAGGTTGATCGCAGCCAATCCGTTCGAACGGATTGCATCGAACTCGCGCAGCCGGCTCTTCTTGACCATGCCACCCCGCGTGGCCAGTACCAGGTACTCCGCCGTCGCGAAGCCGCGCAGGTCCAGGACCTGGGCGATCACCTCGTCTGGCTGGAACGCCAACAGGTTGGCCACGTGCTGCCCCCGCGCGTCGCGACCCGCGTCGGGCAGCTCGTGCCCCTTCGCCCGGTAGACCCGGCCCTTGTTGGTGAAGAACAGGATCCAGTGGTGCGTGGTCGTGACGAAGAAGTGGCTGACGACGTCATCCCCGCGCAGCGCGGCGCCGCGCACGCCTCGACCTCCGCGGCGCTGGGCCCGGTAGAGCGCGGTGTCCGTGGCCTTCGCGTAGCCACCGCGCGTGAGGGTGACGACGATGTCCCGCTCAGCGATGAGGTCCTCGTCGGTGACCTCGCCCTCGTCGGCGACTATCACGGTGCGTCGCTCGTCGCCGTACTTCGTCACGATCTCGGCGAGCTCTTCGCCCACTATCAGCCGTTGCCGCGCTTCACTGGACAGGATCGCCCGATACTCGGTGATGTCTCGCATCAGTGCGTCGTAGCGGCTCTGCAACTCCGCGCGCTCGAGCGCCGCGAGCCTGCGAAGCTGCATGTCCAGGATCGCCTGTGCCTGGACCGCGTCGATGTCGAGCAGCCTCTGCAGCCCGATCTGGGCCTGCGCGGCTGACGGGGACGACCGGATGAGCGCGATAACCGCGTCGATCTGGTCAATGGCCTTGAGCAGCCCGCGCAGTATGTGTGCCCGTTCCTCGGCAACCCGCAGGCGGTAGGTCGTGCGCCGACGGATGACGGTGACCTGGTGGGTGATCCAGTGTCGGACGAAGGCGTCCAATGGAAGTGTCCGTGGGACACCATCGACCAGGGCCACCATGTTCGCCCCGAACGTCTCGCGCAGCTGGGTGTGCTTGTACAGCTGGTTGAGGACGACCTTCGGCACGGCGTCCCGGGACAGCACGATCTCCAGACGCAGCGTGTTCCCGCTGGACTGGTCGATGATGTCGGCGATCCCCGACATCTTCCCCTGCTTGTGGAGCTCGACGATCTTCGCGAGCAGATTGTCTGGATTCACCTGGTATGGCAGCTCCGTGACAACCAGCATCGCGCGGCCCCGGGCGTCCTCGGCCACCTCCACCACGGCGCGCATGGTGATCAATCCCCGCCCGGTGCGGTAGGCGTCCTCGATTCCGCGCCGGCCCACGATCTGGGCAGCGGTCGGGAAGTCGGGGCCCGGGATGCGCTCCATCAGGGCGGCGAGCAGCTCATCGCGGGAGGCCTCAGGGTGCTCCAGCGCCCACTTCACACCTGAGGCCACCTCGCGGAGGTTGTGCGGCGGGATGTTGGTGGCCATCCCGACCGCGATCCCCGCCGACCCGTTCACCAGCAGGTTCGGGAACCGGGATGGCAGCACCGTCGGCTCCTGGGTGCGACCGTCGTAGTTGGGGACGAAGTCGACGGTCTCCTCATCGATGTCCCTGGTCATCTCCATGGCCAGTTGGGCCAGCCGGCACTCGGTGTACCGGGAGGCTGCCGCGCCGTCGTTGCCCGGCGACCCGAAGTTGCCCTGACCCTGGACCAAGGGGTACCTCAGGACCCAGGCCTGGGTCAGCCGGACCAGGGTGTCGTAGATCGCGAGGTCACCGTGCGGGTGGTAGTTGCCCATCACGTCGCCGACGACGCGGGCCGACTTCGAGAAGTTGCGGTCCGGCCGGTACCCGCCGTCGTACATCGCGTACAGCACCCGCCTGTGCACCGGCTTCAGCCCGTCGCGCACGTCGGGAAGGGCCCGGGACACGATGACGCTCATCGCGTAGTCCAGGTATGACCGCTGCATCTCGACCTGCAGGTCGATCGGCTCGATGCGGCCGTGGGCTCCAGGCCCGGTGATATCAGTCATCAGATGTCCAGGAACCTAACGTCGCGGGCGTTGCGCTGGATGAAGGATCGACGGCTCTCGACGTCCTCGCCCATGAGAGTCATGAACAGCTCGTCGGCCTGGGCTGCGTCGTCGAGCTGCACCTGCAGCAGGACTCGGACCTCAGGGTTCATGGTCGTGTCGCGCAGCTCCTGCCAGTTCATCTCGCCCAAGCCCTTGTACCGCTGCACGGCCTCCTCCTTGGGCAGCCTGCGGCCAGCCGCCAAGCCAGCCTCGATCAGCGCGTCGCGCTCCCGGTCGGAGTAGGCGTAGTCGGGGGCTGCCTTGGTCCACTTGATCTTGAACAGCGGCGGCTGCCCCAGGAACACGTGCCCATGCTCGATGAGGGGCCGCATGTAGCGGAAGAGCAGGGTCAGCAGCAGGGTGCGGATGTGCTGGCCGTCCACATCCGCGTCGGCCATCAGGACCAGCTTGTGGTAGCGCAGCCTGGCCTCGTCGAAGTCGTCCTGGACGCCGGTGCCCATCGCCGAGATCAGCGCCTGCACCTCGTTGTTCTGCAGCACCCGGTCCAGGCGAGCCTTCTCGACGTTGAGGATCTTCCCGCGGATCGGCAGGATCGCCTGTGTCTTGGGGTCCCGCGCCTGACGTGCCGAGCCGCCGGCGGAGTCACCCTCAACGACGAACAGCTCGCACTGCCTGGGCTCACGGCTGGAGCAGTCGATCAACTTGCCGGGAAGGCCGCCCCCACCGAGCAGCCCCTTGCGGTTGCGGGCCAGGTCGCGGGCCTTGCGAGCGGCCATCCGGGCCTGGCTGGCCTGGACCGCCTTGCGTGCGATCTCCTTGCCCTCCGCAGGGTTCGCCTCGAACCATGCACCGAGCTGGTCGTTGACAACGGCCTGCACGACGGACTTGGCCTCGGTGTTGCCCAGCTTCGTCTTCGTCTGCCCCTCGAACTGGGGCTCGCGCAGCTTCACGCTGACGATGGCTGTCAAGCCCTCCCGGACGTCCTCCCCGGAGAGATTGGAGTCCTTCTCCTTGAGCACACCCCAGGTCCTGGCGAACTTGTTCACCAGCGACGTGAGAGCGGAGCGGAAGCCCTCCTCGTGGGTGCCTCCCTCGGTGGTGTTGATCGTGTTGGCGAACGTGTAGACGCTCTCGGTGAACCCGTCGTTCCACTGCATCGCGATCTCCGCAGAGATCCCCTTGTCCAGGTCCTCGGCCCCGAACTCGATCACGTTCAGGTGCGCCGGGCTGCGCTTCGCGTTGAGATGGCGCACGAAGTCTGCGATGCCGCCCTGGTACATGTAGGTCACTTGCCGAGGACCCGCCTGATCCTCGAGCGCGTCGTCATCAGTGGGGGGGACCCGCTCGTCGGTCAGCACCAGGGTCAGGCCCCGGTTCAGGAACGCCATCTCCTGGAAGCGCCGTGAGAGCGTCTCGAAGTCGTAGTGCGTCGTCTCGAAGACGCGGTCGTCGGCCCAGAAGGTCACCGAGGTACCCGTGCCCTCGACGGCCTCGTCCCTGGACAGCTGGGCCTGGGGCACCCCTCGGGCATAGGACTGACGCCACACGTGCCCGTCCCGACGCACCTGCACGTCCAGGCGACTCGACAGCGCGTTGACGACCGACACGCCGACACCGTGCAACCCGCCGGAGACCGCGTAGCCACTCCCGCCGAACTTGCCGCCGGCGTGCAGGACGGTCAGGACCACCTCCACGCCGGGCCGGCCCTCGCTTTCGACGATGTCGACCGGGATGCCCCGACCGTTGTCGACGACGCGGACTCCCCCGTCCGTCAGCAGGGTGACGTCGATCCGGTCGCAATAGCCGGCCAGGGACTCGTCCACCGAGTTGTCCACGACCTCGTAGACCAGATGGTGAAGGCCGCGCTCACCGGTCGATCCGATGTACATGCCTGGACGCTTGCGCACCGCATCGAGGCCCTCGAGCACCGTGATCGCGCTGGCGTCATAGGACACGTGCGACTCCTGACTAGGTGGCGAACTGCGGTTCTCCCGACGGATTCCAATGCCCGAATCGCACCAGATGCGGTCTTGGGATCTTGGGCGGCGGCGCCCTGGTGACCATCCGCTACTCGCGTCCGATTCTACCCGAACCGGCATGACACTTAGTCTGATATCCACAGCCGGGAGCCACGCGGATCAACCACACAGAAGGCCGTGACCAGCCCACGGCAACGTCCCAGCCAGCCTCGACGGGCCTTGGGCGGTCTATCCGTACGTGTCCCGAGGCCCGCGACCAGCCACGCGCAGCCGACCGTGGGACCACGGCGGGGGATTCGGTCCGGTGATGCTGATGTCCTTGACCACGCCCGGTCCGACATGGGCGTCAATCGAGGCACGCATGGCAGGCATCATCAGGCGCAGCTGCTCGGCCCATGCCGTGGACGCCGTGCGCACCACAAGCACGCCCGTGGCGGGATCGAACGACTCCGGGGCAGCGTGCTCGGCAATGGCAACGCCGACGATCTCCGCCCAGAGCCCGTGCACCTTGGCCGCGTCCAGCACGTTGCCCCAGCCCTCGTCGGCCACGACACCGCTCCACGCGCCACGGATCGCGACCGGATCACGCTCGTCGGGGCCGGGTCCGGAGTACCCGCCGACCGACCGGCTCCGCGAGCGCACGGAGCCCCGGGGCGTCGACGTCGGCGGGTTTCGCGAGAACGCGCGGGCCGCTGCTCGCACCCTGGCCAGCACCGAGCGGGCTGCGTCGGGCATGGCGTCTGGTCCCGGTCCCGGGTCCGATTCGTGCGGCTGCGTCATCGGGAACCTCCCACCAGGACGCCGCCGACAGTCTCGACGGTCTGCCCTTCCAGGACGGTCGGGACATCTTCTGGGACTGCTGCAGTGATCAGGACCTGCTCCACATCGGCGACCACGCTGGCAAGACGTGACCTTCTCTGCGCGTCCAGCTCGGCGAACACGTCGTCGAGGATCAGAACTGGCGCCCCGCCCGGTCCGCTCTCATCGCAGAGCAGGTCGTAGGACGCCAGTCGCAGGGCCAGGGACATGGACCAGGACTCGCCGTGGGAGGCGTACCCCTTCGCCGGCATGCCATGCAGTCCCAGGGACAGGTCGTCCCGGTGCGGGCCCACCAAGGTGAGGCCGCGGGTGAACTCCTCATCCCGGCGCTCCATCAGGGCCTTGAGCACGAGCTCAGCGAGCTCCCGGCGGTCCATCCCCGCCTCGGCTCCCGGCACCGATGTCGCGTACTTGGCGACCACCAGGGGTTCCCGGCCTTCGGGCGCAACCGCGGAGTACCTGCCCGCCAACGGCCCGGCCAGCCGCTCGACCAGCGCCAGCCGTGCCTGCAGCAGTTCCGCGGACAGAGTGGCCAGCTGGTTGTCCCACACACCGAGTGTCTGCTCTGCTGTGGAGCGACTGCGCGCGCCCCCGCCGCGGACGGCCGAGGCCGACTTGAGCAGCGAGTTCCGCTGGCGCAGGACCCGGTCCAGGTCGGACAGGACACCGTCGTAGCGGGGCGCCAGCGCCACCAGCAGCTCATCCAGGTAGTCCCGTCGCCCACTGGGGTCGCCCTTGACCAAGGACAGGTCCTCCGGGGCGAACAGGACCCGCGAGAACTGCCCCAGGACATCTCGCTGACGGGGAACCGGGCTGCGGTTCAACCGGGCTCGGTTGGCCCGCCCCGGGTTGATCTCCAACTCGATGAGCACCTGGCGGCCGCCACGATCCATGAGGACGCGGACGATGGCCCGGGTGGCCCCCTGCCGGACCAGGGGCGCGTCGGTTGCCACCCGGTGGGACCGCAGCGCACTGGCGTAGCCGATCGCCTCCACGAGGTTCGTCTTGCCCTGCCCATTGGGTCCCAGCAGGGTGGTCACGCCCGGGGCGAGGTCCAGTTCGACGCCCGCGTATGAGCGGAAGTCGATCAGCCCGAGGTGCCTGACGAACACGCTAGGCGGGCAGGCGGATCGGCATGAGCAGGTACTTGTAGTCGCCGACGGCGTCGGCGTCGAAGCTGGCAGAACCCGTGAGCACCGCGGCCTTGCCGGGTTCAGTGAACGACATCATCGTCACTGGCTTGCCGATCGCGGCAAGGCCCTCCAGCAGATAGGCCGCGTTGAAGGCGATCCGTTCCATCGACTCACCCTGCAACTCGCACTCGATCGCGTCCGTCCCCAGGGCGTCATCACCGGTACCGGCCTCGAGGACCACCTCCTGCCCGCTGAAGATCAGCCTTACAGCCGATGAGCGCTCGGCGACCAGGGATACCCGCTTGACCGCCTCGGTCAGGGCTGCGGTCTCCACGCGCGCGACGGTGCTCGGCTGTTTCGGCAGCAGGTCGCGGAACTTGGGGAAGTCGCCGTTCAGCAGCCGGGTGGTCGTGCGTCGATCCAAGCCCTCGATCCCCAGCAGCCCTTCGCCGGCAGAGGCGAGGGAGAAGGCCAGTCGGACCTCGTCGGCGTGCATGAGGGACTTCGAGGTGTCGGCCAGGGTGCGGGCCGGGACCAGAGCGGCTGCCGTGAACTGGGGATCTCGCGGCGTCCAGTTGAAGGTGCGAACGGCCAAGCGGTACCGGTCCGTGGCGGCCAGCGTCACCGAATCACCGTCGACCTCGACACGGACGCCCGTCAGGAAGGCCAGCGTGTCGTCCCTCCCGGCTGCGACTGCGACCTGGGACACCGCTGAAGCGAGCACCGGGCCGGGAACCGTGCCGTTGGGCTCCGGCATGGGCGGCAGATTCGGGTAGTCCTCGACCGGGAGCGTGGGCAGCGCGAACGAGGACCGGCCGCACCGGACTGCCATACGGGTGCCCTCGACCTCGACGTCGACCGGCTGGGCCGGCAGGGCCTTGGCAATGTCGACCAGCAGGCGCCCGTTCACGAGCGCAACTCCGGGGACCTCGACATCAGCCGCGATCTCGGCCCGACCCGAAACCTCGAAGTCGTAGGACTCGACCCGCAAGCACGCCTTGGCGTCGGCCAACGCCTCAAGCCGGAGGCCGGACAGCATGGGCGCTGTGGGCCTGGCCGGGACGGTGCGCCCGGCCCACGTCACGGCCTCCGCGAACCTGTCCCGGTCGACGCGGAACCTCATGGGCTCCCGGTTCAGCACGGAGGCTCGGGTGGCGGACTCGTGCATGGGGTTCTCATGGTCGAGGCTTGCCACTGGTTCCTCCTGGTTCGCCGGCTCGGGGCCAGACTACGACGGCTGCCCGACAATGCCTTGACGTGCTGCCGGGGGTCAAGTCCGGGGACGGCAGGTGCTCGACGCCGCACGTCCTGGACGACACGGATGTCCTGCTCGGCATCCACAGATCGGGCGTCCGTTGATGGTGGTGGACTCGCGACCTTCCGTTCACTTGCAGTTCTCGCAGTAGGTCCTGTGGGTTCTGTGCAAAGCCCGAGTACGGCCAGATCAGCAGGCGTGTCGTGAGGCACAGGGGCTGTGCACGTCAATGCGTCGGGACGTTGTGATTCGTGGATCGATCCCTCGGCGCGCGCTGTTGCGCGTCGGTCGTCCACGAGCCCGGCTCCTCCGTCCACACGACAGGTGTCGTTCGCCAGGTCTTGTCCACAGGCGAGCACGGTGAGCGCCACGGTCACCTGACGGCTGTCGTGGACCGGATCCGCGTCGTCAGGTCCGTCACCGAGTTGTACAGCGATCGGCGCTCAGCCATGAGCTTGCGGATCTTCCGATCAGCGTGCATCACGGTGGTGTGATCACGACCACCGAACAGCTCCCCGATCTTGGGCAGCGACAGGTCGGTGAGCTCCCGGCACAGGTACATGGCGACCTGGCGGGCCGTCACCAGGGTGCGGGAGCGCGAGGCGCCGGTGAGGTCGTCGATCGTCACGGAGTAGAACTTCGCTGTCTCGAGCATGATGTCCGGTCCGGTGATCTCCGGTCCGGCCTCGTTCGGGATGACGTTGCGGAGCACCTCCTGGGCCAGGGTGAAGTCCACTGGGCGCTTGCTCAGGCTCGCGTAGGCGGTCACGCGGATGAGGGCCCCTTCGAGCTCTCGGATGTTCCGGGAGATCCGACTGGCGATGTACTCCAACACGTCGGCTGGGACGGATACCGCCTCCTGATCGGTCTTGCGGCGCAGGATGGCTATCCGGGTCTCGAGGTCGGGTGGCTGGATGTCAGTGGTGAGCCCCCATCCGAAGCGCGTCCGCATCCGGTCCTCGAAGTTCTTGAGGTTGACCGGCGCGATGTCGGAGGTCAGGACGATCTGCTTGTTGGCATTGTGCAGCGTGTTGAAGGTGTGGAAGAACTCCTCCTGGGTCTGCACCTTGCCCGACATGAACTGGATGTCGTCGACGAGCAGCACGTCCACATCGCGGTAGCGCTTCTTGAACTGCTTGGCGGCGTCGTCACCGTCGCGGATCGAGTTGATGAACTCATTGGTGAACTCCTCGCTGGACACGTACCGCACGCGAGTCCCCGAGTAGTTGGTCTGCGTGTAGTGACCGATCGCGTGCAGCAGGTGGGTCTTCCCAAGCCCGGACTCGCCGTAGATGACCAAGGGGTTGTAGCTGCGGGCGGGTTGCTCTGCCACGGCCACTGCCGCCGCGTGGGCGAACCTGTTGCTGGCGCCGGCCACGAAGGTCTCGAACGTGTACCGAGGGTTGAGCCGGGACCTGTTGTCAGCGGTGATCGGCTCAGTGTTCCTGGATTGCGCGCGCACGGGGGCTCGGGGCGGCGTGGTATTGGCGTAGGTGGCGTCGGCCATCATGTCGGCCATCTCCTCGTCGACGCCTAGCGATTCGTCGACCGTCACGACCAGCGTGAGCTTGACGCCGAGCAGCTGGTGGAGGGTCTCCTCGATCAGCGGACGGAGCTTGGATTGCAGGACGTCCTCCGCGAAGGCGTTCGGCGCAGCCAGCACGGCGAGGCTTCCGTAGACGTTCATCAGGCGGCTCAACTGCAGGAAGGCCCGGTGGGATCGGCTCAGGTCGGTGCCGTCGAGGGAGCGGATGACGCTGGCCCAGATCTCCGAGGGTTCTGCAGTGCCATCCACGTTGATACCTCCATCGAGTGTGCGCAGCGCGCCCCAAGCAGGGTGCGTCGAAGGTGGGAAGCCCGGTACCAACCGGCCGATGCAGCGGCCGGAACTGCTTGGGAGAGGAGTTTTCCACAGGCTCGCCGGACAGTTGCACGGGGTCCCCTGCCGACGCCCGGGCGTGCTCGGATCCACGATGGCGGCAACGGCCGTTTGACCGCGCAGCCGACCGATGCGTACCTTTGTAGGCCGAAGAGGTCCGCCCGGACATGATCGCCACGAAGAGGTCGACCTCCGGCAGATACCCCCAGCGGCAAGGATGATCCCCAGATGAAGCGCACCTTCCAGCCGAACAACCGGCGGCGTGCTCGCACGCACGGCTTCCGGACCCGCATGAGCACACGTGGCGGTCGGTCCGTCCTGGCTGCCCGGCGCAGCAAGGGTCGCGTTCGCCTGTCGGCGTAGGGCCGACCCTCGCCGTGCTGCCGAAGCACCGCAGGGTGCGGCGGTCCGAGGACTTCCGGTCCGTCCTGAGCTTGGGGAGCAGGTCTGCAAGACGCTGTCTCGTGGTTCACGTGTGCGCCACGGGCACTGGCCCGGCACGTGCCGGACTGATAGTTGGTCGTCCTGTGGGCAATGCCGTGGTTCGCAACAGGGTCTCCCGCCGCCTTCGTCACGTGCTCGCAAACGTGTTGGACGACGTCGCGCCGGGGACGGCGATCGTCGTTCGGGCACTGCCTCCCGCGGGGGACGCCACCAGCCAGGAGCTCGCGGCGGAGTTGTCCTGGGCGCTTCGCCGCGCGCTGGACAAGGTGGTCCAGGTGGCCCGGACGTCGGAGGCGGTATCCCCATGACCGCACCGCGACAGGCTTGGACCGCCGCACGGCGCGCTTGGGACATGACCCTGGGTCGGCTGATGGTGGCTGTGCTGGTCGCGGCGATCCACGGGTACCAGCGATTCGTATCCCCGCTCTTCGGGCCGACCTGCCGGTACTACCCATCCTGCTCGGCATATGCTCTGGGGGCGGTGCGCACGCATGGTGCGGTCAAGGGGAGCCTGCTGGCCAGTGCGCGCCTCGTGCGGTGCAACCCCTGGTCCCCGGGTGGTATCGACCACGTGCCTGCCAAGGGGTCGTGGCGGGGTGGGAAGGACGTCCGACCCACCGCTGAACGAGTTGGGAGCTAGTCGTGTTCCTCTGGGAATGGCTGCAGATCGCGGTCTCATGGATTCTCGTCATGTTCCACCAGTTGTTCTCCGCGGTTTGGGGGGACGAGAGCGGTTGGGCGTGGGTCTGGTCCATCGTGGGCCTGGTCGTGGTCATCCGGATCATGCTGATCCCGCTGTTCGTCAAGCAGATCCGAGCTCAGCGGAACCTGCAGGCCATCCAGCCGCAGCTCAAGGAGCTCCAAGCCAAGCACGCTGGGGACCGCGAGCGGCTGACCCAGGAGACGATGGCGCTCTACAAGGAGTCGGGTACCAACCCGTTCTCCTCGTGCCTGCCCATCCTGCTGCAGACACCGGTCTTCTTCGCGCTGTTCACGGTGCTCCAGGGCGTCGCCATGGAGATCCCCCGCGGGGTGTTCAAGTGGGAGCAGTACGCCTACCTGCTGCCCTCCGCGCACAATGCGCAGATCTTCGGCGTCCCGCTCTACGGGACCTTCAGGCTTGCTGACCAGACCCCGAACCCAACTGCCACCAGGGTCCTGGCACTCATCCTGATCGTCCTGATGTCAGTCACGACCTTCATCACGCAGCGGCAGTTGCTGCTGAAGAACACTGCCAGCGACAACCCGATCGCCCAGCAGATGAAGATCATGATGTACGTCTTCCCGATCATGTTCGCGATCGGCGGCTTGAACTTCCCGATCGGGGTGCTCATCTACTGGTTCACCACGAACATCTGGACTATGGGGCAGCAGTTCTGGGTCATCCGGAACAACCCGCAGCCTGGGACACCTGCGGCCATAGCCGCCGCGGAGCGCAAGGCTCGCAAGTCGGAGAAGAAGGGGCTCCCAGCCGAACCGACTGGAGGCGCGTCCGGGGGCGCGGCGGGGGGCGGGAGCCGCCCGCCCGTGATCCAGGGCGAGGTCGTTCCCGACCAGGCGCAGCCGAGGCAGCGCAACCAGCCCAAGCGGCAGTCGCGAGCCAAGCGCACGGGCCCGCCGCCCAAGTCGAGCTAGGCGTGACGGACAACCGAGAGCACTTGGAAGGACCGCAATGAGCACGACTCCAGACCTCGAGCGCGAAGGTGACATCGCCGCCGACTACTTGGAGGCGCTGTTGGACATCGCCGACCTCGACGGCGACATCGACATGGACGTTGAGCGGGATCGCGCGATGGTCTCGATCGTCGGCGGAGATCTCGACGACCTCGTCGGCGAGGACGGTCGCGTGCTGGAGGCTCTGCAGGAACTGACCCGACTCGCGGTGACCAGGGAGACCGGGGAGCGGAGCAGGCTGATGCTGGACATCGCCGGCTTCCGCGCCGGGCGACGCCGGGTGCTGACCGAGTTGGCCGAACGGGCTGTCGCAGACGTCCGGCGCACTGCCGAGCCTGTGAAGCTTGCCCCGATGACGGCTTTCGAGCGCAAGGTGGTCCACGACGTGGTCACGGAGGCTGGGTTGCGCAGCGAGAGCGAGGGCGAGGGAGCAGCGCGTCGCGTTGTGGTCATGCCAGCGTGAGTGACCTTCCCGGAGGGACCAGCGTTTCACGGGAAACAGCGGCGTTGATCGAGCACTACTCGGCTTATCCGGACCTGCTTGGCTATGTGGACATCCTGGTCGGCGTCGGCGTCGAGCGCGGCGTGGTGGGACCTCGGGAAGTGCCCCGCATCTGGCCGCGTCACATCGCGAACTGTGCTGTTGTTGCCCAGGAGGCCCGGACCGAGATCCCTGACGGTTCCAGTGTTGCTGACGTCGGATCAGGCGCGGGGCTGCCGGGGCTGGTGTGGGCGATCGTTCGACCGGGACTCACGGTGACGCTGATCGAGCCGCTGTTGCGCCGGGCCACGTTCTTGAATGAAGTCGTCGACGAGCTCGGCTTGGCAGGGCGGGTCCACGTGCTTCGAGTGCGGGCCGAGGACGTTCGTGCCGTTGAGTTCGACGTGGTCACGGCGCGGGCAGTTGCCCGCCTGGACCGGCTTGCCGCATGGACGTTGCCGCTAGTCCGGATAGGTGGGCTGGTAGTCGCACTCAAGGGCACGGCGGCGCAGGCCGAGGCCTCCGAGGCGCGTGTGGTGATCAGGCGCCACGGGGGCCAGGACCCGGTGATCCGGCATTTCGGGACCGGCGTCGTGGACCCGCCGACAACCGCCGTGCTGATTCGTCGAACCGGCTCCGGGACCGCCCGGACCGGACCCGGACGGAGGCGGGACCAGAGGGTCTAGCCATCGCTCGCATCTTGTTGAGCGGGCACGTTCCCGGGGTGAGGACGGTACTCGTGCATTGACCGGGATGCTTTGGGTGCCGCGCGAAGGCCGGATCCGGTCGGCGCCTCCCTGCGGTCACCGGAACGAGATGGCGACCATTGGTCGGTACGTAACCAAAATGCAACCTCCTCGACATTCCCGCGATAACGGTCAAATCATCCCCAACTTATCCACAGGAATTTTGTGGATAACACCTCGTTGGAGGGGTGCCAGCGTAGGATCAGAATGGAACCAAGGACTGGAGTGTGATGAACCTCACGAAGACAGCGATCCGTGCCGACTCGGGCCCGGGCAACTGGGCCGAGGTCCTGCTGGTGCCGGCCGCCAACGCGGTGCATGACCTGCCGTCATCGCCCACTCCAAGGGACATCGAATTCGCGCGGATCCCCGTGGATGCCATCGTGCCCAACCCGCGTCAGCCCCGAAAGGTGTTCGATGAGGACGCCTTGGCCGAGTTGACAGTGTCGATCGCCCAGGTGGGTCTGCTGCAGCCGATCGTCGTGCGCCCAGCTTCTGCGGCGCCTGTGGACAAGTACGAGCTCGTTGCAGGTGAGCGACGACTTCGCTGCGTGCGCCAGCTCGGGTGGCCGGTGGTTCCGGCAGTTGTCCGGCTGACCGACGACGGCGATCTCCTGCGCGACGCACTCCTGGAGAACCTGCAGCGCGCTGCGCTGAACCCACTCGAGGAGGCGGCTGCGTACCAGCAGCTGCTCGCGGACTTCGGCTGCACGCAGGAGGAGCTCGCGGAGCGGATCGGCAGGTCCCGGCCGCACATCTCCAACACGATCCGGCTTCTGAAGCTGCCCCCGGCCGTCCAGCGCCGGGTGGCCGCCGGCGTCCTGTCCCAAGGACATGCCCGAGCCCTGCTGTCCCTGGTTGACCCGGAGAGCATGGAGTCCCTTGCCACACGGATCGTCAGCGAGGGGTTGTCTGTCCGCACTGTCGAGGAGATCGTGTCAGTGGGTGACCGACCCCCGGCCCAGGCCAAGCCGCGCCGGCCGCCGAGCCGGAGGTCCGCGGCTGGGCTCGAGTCGGTCGCCGAGGACCTCGCGGAGCGTCTCGACACCAGGGTCGTGGTTACCATGGGTAGATCCAAGGGCCGGGTGACGATCGAGTTCGCCGGGATCGACGATCTGGAGCGCATCCTCGAGCTGATCGCCACGGGTGGGTCGCCGACCTAGGACACAGGTGCCGACGCAGCCGGGACACAAATGGCCTGGCGCTCGCCTCCCAGGCCCTTCAGCAGAGTCCGCCTAGGATCGAAGCCATGACGACGACTGATGCCAACATGCCAGTTGCCCGTGGCCGGGAGACGACTGCGCGAGGCGTCAGCAGGCCTGCGGACGAGGGGCAGTCCAAGGCATCGGGATCGGCCGTCGGAGCCGCGGGGGACGGAGGGGTTGGGTTGGACAGAGGGGTTGGGTCGGACGGGGTTGGTGTGCCCGCCGGCGCCGGGGAGCAGGCCGTTGGCCGCCGACCCTCATTCACCATCACCGATGCCGCCGTTGCCTGCGTGGTCAGTCGGAAGACGATCACGCGCAAGCTCCCGGAGTTGGCCACGCACGGGGCGGCGAAGGATGCAGACGGCATCTGGCGGATACCGGTTGAGGCGCTCCTGGCTGTCGGCCTGCACCCCGGTCGATCGATGCCCACGGAGCGCCGGGCAGCCGAGACCCTCGACCTGCGCCAGGGCGGCTCGAGCGAGCCCGCCCCGCCGCGCAGCACCGGCCCCGAGTTGATCACGATCCCGCGGGACCGATGGGACGACGTCCGCATCCGGCTCGCCCGGGCCGAGGCCGAGGCGGCTGAACGCGGCCTAGCCCTGGCCGACGCACGCCTGGCGCTGCGGGCGCTCTCCGCGGCTCCGAGCAGCGGCCAGCCGCCGGTCGCCCCTGAGCCGTCCTGGCCGGGAGCCTGGCATCCGTCAGCGTCAGCTGCGTCCTCGCCCTCTGCGGCAGGGGGAGTCCCGTCCACGCCCCCGGCGCCAGCAGGCTTCTCCGGGCAGGTCCCCGAGAACCGTGCGGTCGACCCGGGGTCCGAGGGACAGACAGCTCCTGCGGAGCAGCCCGGGGCGGCGCAGACCTGGGACGCCAGCCCACACGAGGCTCAAGTCGTACCAACTGTGACAGTGGTCGAGACGGAGTCGAGCCTGACGGCGACGCAGCCGGCGGACCTGTTCACGGCGCGCAGCAGGGCAGCGCGATCAGGGCAGGTCGTGCCGGTGATCCTGATGCCCGGTGCCGCAGGCGCCGGCTCGGTGGCAAAGCCGCGCCGCTGGTGGCAGTCCCGCTGAGGACACCGGCGGTGGACCCGCGTGGACCGGTCATCAGGGTGACTGGTCGAGCGCACGTCGAACCGGCTTCAGTGCAGCGGGCAGACATGTCCATGGGTCATGTCCCAGAGTCGGGTCCTTGGGTCAAGAGCAGGCCACGGCAAGTCCGCGGAGGTGGAAGTCGGTGGGGTACCCCTATGCATCGCCGTCCTCATGGCCTGCTGTGCAACTGCGGCTTGTCAGTCCGGCAGCACCGACCACGCCGTGAGGGCCTCGACGAGTCCTTCCACCAGCGGAAGTGATTCCAGTTCGGTTCGCGTCACCCAGCGTGCGGCTTCAGCGTCGTCGCCGGCAATCGGGGCGGACGCGCGTTCGGTCGCCGTGCGCAGCAGGAAGTCGCGGATCAGGTAGATCCCGCCACCCGGAGCTGCTCGGCGCACGGACCCGACCGGCCGGACCACCTCCCAGGTACATCCTGCTACTGGAATCGGGTGGCGCCCCCTCCCTGAGGCGGTTCGCGGCCTACTCAGGTCCGTGGCTGGAGTCGCCGCCGCCTGGTGCTGCGGCGACCTCTCGGCTCCTGACGTCGGGCTCTCCTTGGGCCGTCCTGCGGGCTGCTCGGGGAATAGTGTCCAGATGTGCCGTCGCCTTCGGAAGCCTTCCCGCCAAGCAACGCCGCCTGGCCTTGGGCGCACTTCTTCGCGGAGGACCCGCGTGACTGGGTGCTGGGATCGGGCGAGCCGGCCGCGCACTGGGCCCTGCTGACCGGAGTCCTCGACCGCGGCCCAGATGACGCCTGGGTGGCTGCCGCGCAGGAGGCCGTGCTGGCCGATCCCGGAACGGAGGCTCTGATCCGACGCCTCCCCGATTGGGAGGCCGGGATGCCGTTCTCGGGTCACGACAGTCCGGCGTTCGCACCGAACCTGCTGGCCCTGTTGGCGGACATGGGCGTTCGGGCCGGGGATGACCCCCGGATCGACCGGCTGCTCGAGCAGATGCTGGCCCATCAGGACGGCGACGGGCGCTTCGCCTCGTTCGCCCCGCTCCGCGGCTCGTCCACGCCGGTCTGGGGTGCACTGCTGTGTGACAGCCACGCCACCACGGAGGTCCTCGTGCGCTACGGCCTCGGCGGCGACGCGCGAGTTCATGCCGCCCTGGTCCGTATGGCTGGCGACCTGACGACGACGGCGCAGGGACCCGCGTGGCCGTGCCGGCCCGACCCAGCCACCGGATTCCGCGGCCCCGGTCGCAGGGGCGACTGCTGCCCCCAGGTAACCCTCGAGGCCTTGCGCACCTTCGCCCGGCTCCCTTCGGCACAGCGACCGGCGGGCCTTCATGACGTCGCCCGAACGTCGCTGCGCGCGTGGACCGACCGCGGAACCGAGAAGCCGTACATGTTCGGTCACGGCCGCACGTTCAAGACCGTCAAGTGGCCGGCGATGTGGTATCGGGTGGACGCCATCCTCGACGGCCTCGGCCGCTACCCGGGGCTGTGGGCCGAGCCAGGATCATCCGACGGTGATCGGCGGGCGCTGGCCGAGCTGGCCGCGTGCCTGATCGCGTACAACATGACCACGGAAGGAAGGGTCGTGCCAAGGTCGACCTACCGGGAGTTCGAGTCCTTCTCGTTCGGGCAGAAGGCGCAGCCGTCGCCGTTCGCCACGGCCCGGCTCCTGGCGATCCTGCACCGGCTCGACGTACTGGCACCCGACGCGGCAGCAGTCGACGTCACAGGCCTGGGTAGCTCACGCGGCGGCACCGGGCGGGCAGCGCCCCCGATCGTGGGTCAGCCCCGCCGCCAGCCTCGTCAACCGAGTCGCACGCGCTGCGCGCCTCTTTCCCCGACACCGTGACGGAGGCCGCGATGCTCGAGATCCCGGAAGCGGTCGTGACGGCCGGACAAATGGCCGCGACGCTGCGCGGGAGGACGGTTGCCAGCGTCGTCGCCGCCCACACGCCGCACAGGTTCGCCTTCTTCAACGGCGATCCCGACTCCTACGACGGCGTGCTGCGGGGGCAGGTCCTCGCGGACGCCCGGGCTGTCGGCGGCATGGTCGAGATCCTGCTCGGTGGCACCAGCCTGCTGGTCAACGACGGCGTCAACCTGCGCTGCCACGAGCCCGGGGCTGTGACGCCCCGCAAGCACCAACTGCTCGTCGGTTTCAGTGACGGGTCAACCCTCAGCGCCACGGTACGGATGTATGGCTCCCTGCTGTGCTACCCGACCGGAACCTGCGACAACCCGTACTACGCGGTCGCGCTCGCCAAGCCCTCGCCGCTCACGGCAGCCTTCGACGCCGCGCACTTCGACGCGCTCCTGGCGCCTGCCGAGGTCCAGAAGCTCAGCATCAAGGCCGCCCTGGCCACGGAGCAGCGGATCCCCGGGCTCGGAAACGGCGTGCTCCAGGACATCCTCTGGACCGCGAGGCTCCACCCGCGACGCAAGGTGAGCACTCTGGACCGGGCCGAGGTGGTGAGGCTCCACGCCACGATCGTGGAACTGCTCGCCACGATGGCCGCGATGGGCGGGCGCGACACTGAGTCCGACCTGTTCGGCCAGCCCGGCGGCTACCAGACCGTGATGAGCCGGCTGCACGTCGGCGAGCCCTGTCCAGCCTGCGGCACTCCGCGCGTCAAGGAGGCATTCCTCGGCGGCAGCGTCCACTACTGCCCCGGCTGCCAGCAGCTATGACCGTTCCGGTCAGATCAGGCACGCCACTTGATCGAGCAGCCCATGCTCGGCCGGTGTGGCTCGGGCACGGGCTGACCGGCCAGCACGCGGCGGATGGCGTCCTCGAGCAGCTCGCCGGTCACGGGCAGGCCGTTGCCGGGGGTCGACGCGTCCATCGCCCCGCGGTAGGCAAGCTGCCCGGCCGCGTCGTACAGGAAGAAATCCGGGGTGCACGCGGCGCCGAAGGCGCGGCCCACCTGCTCAGTCGTGTCGACCAGGTAGGGGAACTCCCATCCGGATCGGGCTGCCTGGTCGGCCAACCGGGCGGGAGCATCGTCGGGGTAGGCCAGGGCGTCGTTGCTGCACACGGCGACCACTGCGAGTTCGGGGTGCGCGCGTACCAGGGCACCGAAGCGCCGCTCCACGTGCTTGACGTACGGACAGTGGTTGCATACGAACGCGACGAGGAGCGGCGCACCGGCGAAGCTCGCGCTCGACACGGTCGCACCCGACAAGTCGGCCAGGGCGAAGCTAGGCAGCGGGGCACCGAGGGGGACCATGGTCGACTCGACAAGCACGTGGCCAGCGTAGGGCCTGCCTGATGGGTCGACACGCTGGGCTCCGGGAGACGCGCGTTGGCGCCGTGGCCAGCGTGGCCAGCTGCGCGAGCGGGTCTGTCGAGGGGCACTGCTGTGGATGGCCCGGTTACCGCGCCCAGCCTCGCACACTCGGGGGCTGCCCGTCACGAGCCAGCATGGGCCGCGCGCGACGCCTCATCCGTTCCCTGAGTTCCGCTCCGGCGCTCGCCGATCCAGATCCAGACGTGCCAGGCCAGCACCGCCACGGCCCACAGCGCATAGGCCGCGGTGAGCAACTGCTCGACGCCGCTGAAGTGCAGGGCCGCGTCGCCGACCGGGGAAGGCCACCAGAGCGGGCGGACCAGGAACACGAGGAGCGTTGCGACCAGCAGCCACCGAGCACCGGGACGTCGCGCAGCTGCGTCGGCAGCAAGCACGCAGGCCATGGGCAGCCACCAGATCCAGTGGTGGCTCCACGAGATCGGTGATGCCAGCAGCCCTCCGATCCCGGCCAGGACCAGGCCGCGCCCGGCCTCCCCGCGCCGGGCGAACCAAGCCCCCAGGCCCAGGGCACACGTCAGGGCGGTGGCTCCGACCAGGTGCACCGCGGCAGGAGGGGCCGCGGTGCCCAACAGCCGGGCAGCCACGCCGAGCACCGACTGGTTGCCCTGATAGGGAATGCCACCGACGTGCCCGGCGTCGGCGAACATGCCTGACCAGAACAGTGCCGAGTCGTTCCAGAACGTTGCTGCGGCGAGCGCGCCGGTCGCGATGAACGCCAGCATGCCCCGCAGGGCCGTGCCGCTCCGACCGGCGAGCCACGCCCACACGAGGAACACGCCGGGAACGAGCTTCACCGCCGTGGCCAGCCCAGTGGCGATCCCGCTCATACGCCCGGGGGGGCGCGTGAGGTCCTCGAGCACCAGCCAGGTCAGGACCAGGTTGACCTGGCCGAACCACAGCGTCGAGGCCACCGGTTCGCTGAGCATGCCCACGGCCAGCACCAACCACGTCGCTGCCCCCGGCTCGAGCCGTGGCAGTGGGGCGACCCTGGTCACGCACAGGTGTGCGATCCGGGCCAATGCCAAGCAGGAGGTGATCCCGACAACCAGCCCAGCCACCGGCGTCGGCAGCCAGGCCAGCGGGATCATCGCTGCAGCGGCGAACGGCGGGTAGGTGAACGGCAGTCCCGTGGTCGGCTCGACCGTCGAGTAGAGACCGGAACCGGACAGAAGCGCCCGCGCCCCCATGCGGTACACCCGCACGTCCAGCTGGTCGAACCAGTGCGCACCCACGTGCAGCAGGACCCACACCGCCGACGCAGCCAACCCCGCCAGCAACCAGGCGGGCGGACGCGCGAAACTCGCCTGCGGTCGATCGTTCCCAACCGGTTCCACGTGAGTCCCCTTGCTGGCGTCCGTCGCC
The DNA here is from genome assembly GCA_049688595.1 of Candidatus Nanopelagicales bacterium. GTDB lineage: Bacteria > Actinomycetota > Actinomycetes > S36-B12 > CAIYMF01 > Prado023. The sequence goes on from JBAVLA010000111.1 coordinate 38,360, forward strand.
CCCTGCGTTGCGGGAAGCCCGGGCCCGGTTCCAGCGGAGCGGCCCGCTTGCGCTGCCCAGTCGTCCCCGTCAACCCGTAGGTGCCTCCGAGCCCAGACCCAATAATTGTGCCTGACCGGCACGGAAGGCAGCAGAACGCGAGGCACGGTGTTCCACCCCCAGGGTTGGCACCGCCCCGCTCGTCGCGGATCGCGTGCCGTGGTCGGCAGTCCTCGAGTCGCAGCCCGAGGCCCAGGCAGCCCCGGTTGGTAACCTCGCAGTTGAGTTGTGGGTTATGGCCTCGGCGGCGGCCGCGTGGGGGTGACCTCGCAGCTGAGTTGTGGCTTATCGGGTCACGCGTGGGCGCCATAGCCCACAACTGGGGCGCGAGGTTGGCGCTCATGGGGGCGAGGCGGGGCCATTCTCGACAACTTGGCTGCGAGGTTGTGGTGACGGGTCACCCCACCCACGGCGTGCATCCAGCGCAGAGCCTCTCCACGAGCACGCCCCGCTTCGATTCCGACAACGGATTCCACCAGGGCCGCCGCCAACCACGTTGGACCGGGGACGGCGACTCCTTGGGGGCTTGGCGGCGGCCCCGGCATGGACCATGCTGGCTGCTATGACGTGTCGAGTCGTGATCGGGTTCGCGCACGGGGCCGATCCAACGCTGGTCCGGCGGGCCGTCCTCGACAGCGGGCTGCCAGCTGGAACCGAGGCGCTCGACGTCGGTGAGGTGCTGCCCGACGTCCTGGTTGTCCGGATCCCGGCAGATCAGGCCCCTGTGGCGCTGCTCGCGCAGCTCAGGATGATCCCTGGCGTCGCCTACGCGGAGCAGGAGCGGATCTACGGGGCGTTCGACCAGTAGGGCTCGGACGGCGATGAGGAGTCCACCACGACGCTCAGCCGTCTCGCGCCGGGATCGGTCTCGGGAGGGCCATGGATGGGAGCTCGTGGCGGGCGTCCAGGCGCAGCAGGCCAAGGGCGATCCCGGCACGTCCCAGGTACAGACCGGGGGGTTCCCCGGCCGAGGAGCCCAGAGCAGCTTCGGACGGGCCCGGCACCGAGGCGATGGTGGTCCCCTGGGGGGCGGGCAGTCCGCACGGCCACGCCCCCGAATGCTCCCGCTGCGCCAGGATCACGTCGCCAACGCGGGTCGCTGCGCGCAGGTGGTCGTGGCCTCCGGGGAGGTCCGCCGCCGCGAGCAGCAGTTCCGTCACTCCCCCGAGGCCGTGGCAGAGGGAGGCGTCCGTCGTGATGCCTTCGCGCAGCGCGGCCCGGGCTGCCATGGCGCGCCTGCGACCGGATTCGATGGCAGCGGTGACCTCGGCCAGCAGCGCGAGTCTCAGTGGGGAGTCCGGGAACCACGACAGCCATGCAAGCCGGGCGCAGCCGATGCCGAGCGCCCCGTGGCACCAAGCGACCATGCCCGGACTGCCCCGGGTGGCCGCTGATCGGGTGTCCCGTTCGAGGTCGCGCCCGAGGGAAGGGCGCAGGTCCGGCCAGTTCGAGGTGTCGGGGTCGAACCAGGACCGCTCGTAGTCCCATGCGGCGCGAGCCACGTCCGCCAGGTCGTCGCGACACTGCGAAGCTGCCATCAGGGCCAATCCGGTTCCCGACGCTCCGTGCGCCAGTCCGAGGAGACCACGGCCGTCTGGACCGTCCGACTCGGGCCAGGAAGCTCCGATCAGCCCAGGTCGGGCCTGCGCGGCGAGCCGCTGTGCGGCAGCTCCCACGGCGGTGCGCAACTGCTCATCGTCCGGGCACGTGGCGAGCAGGGCGAGGATCACCCCAGCGGTCCCACCCAAATAGTCAGGATCGACGGGCAGGTCCGCGATCACGCTGGCGGTCGACCGGGCCAGGTCAATCGCTCCAAGCAGCAGGTCCCGGTCAGATGCCAGGTGACCGACCCAGGCTGCCGCGTGAGCGATCCCGGAAGAACCCGAGGCGAGGTCGACCGACCCGGATCGGGCCAAGGCAGCCCCGGCCGTCAAGGACTCCGCAGCAGCGCTCGTGGCGAGATCGAGCAGTCGATCGTCGTCTGCCACTCTCCCAGCCCCGGCCAGGGCCAGGGCGATGCCGCTGGACCCGGAGTAGAGCCCGGGCCCCACCGGGAGGTCAGCGATGCGCCAGTCGAGGTCGTTGCCGAGGACCTCAGGACCGATCCACCGGAGCCCGGTTCGGCTGGATACGTCGCGCGCCGGCGCGACGCCCATAGCTGGGGGCACGCCGGGGGATGGCCCAGTTGGAGGCGGCACCGCCGACCCGATCGCTTCATCTGCGATCTGCCGCGCCAGTTCGATGCCGGCCAATCGATGTCGGTCAGGCATCCGGGCTCCTCAGCCACGGCCGTGTCGGGTCCACCCCGGATGCTGCCAGGGCGTCGGCGAGAACCGCCAGCGGGTCGGCCATGGCCGCGCCCGCCGACGCCAGCCCCAACACCCCGGGGGCCAGGGCCGCGCAGATGTGCGATCCGAAGCTGTGGTCACCGCCGGGATCCTCCGCGTAGGAGATCAGCTCCCCGATCGGCTCGGTCAGCGGTGGCAGGTGCGGCTGCATGAACCTCGACTGCGCCGACGCCACCTCGGCCAGAGCGGCCCTTACCTGGGCGGACTGCGCGCATTCCGCGTACACCACGAGGGCATCGGGACGCCGCCAGGCCAAGGGATCGATCGGGAGCTTGAGCGACCAGGGGAAGTCGGCATCCAGCAGCAGGGAGGTGATGCCATGGACGACCCCGGCCACGCCGGGGACGCAGGGGTGCAGGTAGTGCCGGCCCAGGGGCTGGGCCGGCTCCCCCAACTCGGAGCGCGTACCCCACCAGCGCGTCTCGTAGTCCACCCGGTCGACCAACCGGGAGATGGCCGCCTCCTCACCGGGGGCGATCGGGATGCCAGGGCGATTCAGGTTCACGTAGGAGCCGATCGGGACCACGCGCTGCTCCCGATCCCGACCGACCAGGCAGCCACCCCCGTCGAGCACGGCCAGCACCACCCAGCCCCGGGAGTAGGTGGTCGACCCCGCGTGGGAGGCCCGCAGGACCCCCGACAGGTCGTCCCGCGACCCGGCGCCCTGCCAGTCCGATGGTTCCGATTCACCGACGGGCCGGTCATCAGAGGGCCGCCCAGGCACGATCTCGGCCCGGGAGTCGAGGTACCAGGCGCCGTAGATGGCCGAGGCGATCTCGGCGACCCCCATCGATGCCCACGTGGTGTCCGACGCCCCGCCACCCCGAACCGGGGGCGCAGATCCGGGGCCGGCTTGCCCATTGGGGGATCGCGTGACCATGCGGGCCAGCCGCGTCAGGTCCCGGGCTACCCCGGGCGGAAGCGCTGCGCCCACCGCACCATCATGCCCGCGAGCCGGTCGCCATCCCCCACCAGCAGCCTTGCCCGCTCCAGCAGCGCAGCTGACTCCACGTCGGCGCCGGCCTCGGCGCATTCCAGCGCAAGGTGCACCAGCCGCGCCGGCCAGTAGTCAGCGACCCGCGCCGGATCAGCTGGACCGCCCTCAGCGAAGTAGGCGCTCACCAGGGCTGACCGGTCGTCATCCCCGGGTCTGCCGGAATCGGCCTCCAAGGCGATTGACGAGGCCATCGCCGCAGCGAGATCCCAGGCCGGGTCGCCGAGCCCGGACAGCTCCCAGTCGATCAGCCGCACGACCGGCGGCGTGGCCGTCAGGTCCACCAGGCAGTTGTCCCACTTCACGTCGCCGTGTACCAGACACGTGGCCTGCCACAGGCTCCGGGCCCGGGTCAGGGCAGGTCCGAGCACGGTGTCCCCAGCCAGTGACAGGGCCACCTGCCGGGCCCGCGCAAGGGTGATCACGGGCGGCGGATCACAGGACAGGTCGAGCACCCCAGCGGAGGCCCGGAACGGGATCGGAACGCCCTGCGTGGCCAGATGGGCGCGCGCCAGCGCCCGGCCGAGGGCAGCCGAGGCGCTCGGGCTCGGCAGGAGGGCGCGCGACACGAGGTCCCGACCCGTGGACTGCGTGTCCGCGGCCTCGATGACCACGACCTGGCGCCGCTCGTCGACCAGATGCACCCGTGGCATCACCGAAGCCAGGCCGGGCCGCCAGGAGGCCAGCCGGTAGGCGAAGGCTTCAGCAGCCAGAGTCCGACCGGCCTCGAGCGCGTCGATCGCGGGTACCTTCACGATCACGCTGCGGCCAGAAGCTGAGACCCGATGAACCGAGTGCGACCCGCCGATCTGGGTCGCCTCGGCCGAACCGGCATCGGGCAGCCCTGCTGCCGCTGCCGCCGCCCACGGACCGGGGGGACGCGGCAGACCCGCGCCCCACCGGTCGGTTGCCATCGTCGACGACAAGGCGGTCAGGATTCGCCGTAGTCGGTGCCGTACGGGTCATCGCCGAACACGTCGAAGCCGCGGATGGGCAGGTCTGGGTTACCCCCACAGACCGGCCCGCTCGGGCAGGCCTGCACGCTCGGGCACACCGCCACGCTGGGACAGGCGACGAGGGCTGACGGGCGCGGATCGCATGCGACGCCCACCGTCCGCTGACAGATCACCTGCCGGCTGACCGGCTCGCACACGACGATCTGGGACGGTGACTGGCACACGATCGGCCGGGTCACCTGCTGGCAGGACACGGTCTGCGTCCGGCATGAGACAAGTCGCGACACAGGCTGGTCGCAGATGACCGGCCGGGTGACCAGCCCACCGCACGACACGAGTTGGCGTGATACCGGCGGGCAGGCGCGATCCAGCGCGGCGCGTGCATCGACCAGTCCTGCGCCGTAGCGATCGTTCGGGACGGGATCGCCAGGGTTGTCCCGCAGCGGGCGGGCGGTGTCGAGGATCGCCTGGCGCACCTGTGCGGCGGTGAGGGCACTGCGGCAGGAGAACAGCAGCGCGGCGACTCCGGCCACGTGCGGCGAGGCCATCGACGTCCCGTCCATCGTGGCATGGGAGTTGTCCCACACCGTGCTGAGGATGCCCACGCCGGGTGCCGACACCGCTATGTGCGTGCCCATGCTGGAGAACGGAGCGCGGGCATCGTTGATGTCGACGGCCCCGACGGCCATGACCCCGGCGAACGCCGCCGGGAACTGGGGGACCGAGTTCCCGGTGTTCCCCATGGCGACCACCACCAAGCAGCCACGCGTGTTCGCGTAGGCGATGGCGTCGGCGGTCACCTGATCGGCACCTGGGCCACCGAGACTCATGTTGATGACCCGGGCGCCGTGGTCGGCTGCCCAACGGATTCCGGCGGCGATGTCGACCGAGGAGCCGAAGCCGCTGATGCGGTTGTCGGAGAGCCGCCGCGCTCGGTTCAGCACCTTGACGGGAAGGATCCGGCAGCTCCAGGTGACCCCGGCCACCCCCACGCCCTCGTTGCTGGCGCATGCAATAGTCCCTGCGACATGGGTGCCGTGTCCCACCTCGTCCTGGGGGACATTGTCCCTGCCGTTGAAGTCGCCCTCCCAGACCCATCCAGGCTGGGGCGGCCCCGGGTTCGGGCCGAAGTCGACCAGGTCCTGCCCGGGCAGGAGGAGTCCGGCAAGCTCTGGATGGTCCAGGTCCACCCCGGTGTCCACGACCGCGACGATCACCGAGGCGTCGCCCGTGGTCCGGTCCCAGGCCTCAGGGCCACGGATCTTGGCCAGGCCCCACTGCTGGGGATACCGGGGATCGTTGGGGACCACGAACGCCTCGCGCAGGAGGACCGGCTCGGCGTAGGCCACCTCGTCCAGGCCGTTGAGCCTGGTCACTGCCGTGGACACCTTCGTGGCTGGGTCGAACCGGACGCGGTAGGTGTTCTCCAGGGTGGCCTGAACGTCGGCGGCCATCACACCGCGGGGAGCCGGAGGCAGGGGCGGGTGGACCTTGCGCACGTCGACGACCTTGAGCTTGCTCAGGGCATCGTCGAGGGTGGAGGATCCGAGGGCCCGCAGGCCGGTGGGCCCGCCCCGGCTGGGGCCGTTCGGCACGCTCACCTCAAGGGTGCTGCCGATTTCGGGCTTGAGGCTGATCACGACCTCGCCAGGCACCTCTACGGGTTCTGGACCGAGGAAGGAATTGACTTCCATCGTCACCTCCTAGGTTTCGGGCGTGCGATGGCGCCCGATCGGACGGTGTCAGAGGCAGCGTCACGGCTGCGTCGTCGCACCGTCCGCGCCGCGTATCGGGGAAGGTGCACCAGGCGTGACCGAGGTCAGGTGTCCATGGGGATCGCAGGCGTCGGCGTTCCGGCGGCGATCAGGCCAGGGCTTGGCTGCCCTACCCCACAGCAAGATCCACGAGCTCCAGGAAGACTGCGCCGAGGTCAAGGCCGGCAGCCTCCACGCCTTGTGGGAGCAGGGACGTCTCGGTGCACCCGGGGGCCACACTGACCTCGAGGAAGGTGACCTGACCCGCCGGAGTCACGATCAGGTCCGCCCGCGAGAGATGACGCAGGCCCAGTTGCTCATGTGCCAACAGGGCGACGCGGGCGCACTCCGCAGCGACATCCCTGGGCAGCCGCGCCGGCACGAAGTACTCTGTCGCTCCCGCGGTGTACCTGGACGTGAAGTCGAACAGCTCGAAGTCCGGACGGATCTCGACCGGTGGCAGGGCCTGCCGCGTGCCGTCCGCGCGCTCGATGACGGATACCGCCACCTCCGTGCCCGGCACGTGGACTTCGAGCATCGCCGTGTCGGCGTAGGAGAAGGCACCCACCATGGCGGCAGCCAGCTCGGCCCGCTGCCGGACCACGCTGGCCCCAAGGGCAGAGCCCCCTCGGGTTGGCTTGACGACGAGCGGGAGACCAAGGTGCGTCACGAGGGCCTCCAGGACGGCATGGGCCCCGAGATCCCGGAACGTCGAGTGGGGCAGTGCGACTGAGGGCGCTGTCGTGACCCCGGCGGCGGCGACGTGGGCCTTGGCCACCATCTTGTCGAAGGACAGCCGGCAGGAGTTCGGGCGCGACCCGACGTAGGGAAGGCCGAGTGCCTCGAGGACATCCCGGAGGGACCCGTCCTCGCCGGTTGGGCCATGCAGCAGGGGGATGACGCAGTCAGGCCGGTCCGCCTTGAGCGCGGGGATCAGGGACGAGTCCATGTCTCGAACGGTCACGTCCGCGCCGACCGCCCGCAGGGACTCGGCCACCCGCCTGCCGGATCGGATCGAAACGTCCCGCTCATGGGACAGTCCCCCGGCAAGCACGGTGATCGTCTTGGTCATTGTCCTATTCCTGTCCTAGGCCAAGTCCGGCCCGGGCGTGGTCAGTGTCGCATCCTCGTGCTCTCTGTGTCCCGTACCAGGTGCGGCCTCGCCGAAGGTGTCGAGCAGGGCCATCTCGTCATCGATGACGTTGCCGAGGCGGCGCACGCCCTCACGGATGCGGTCTGGGGTCGGGAAGCAGTAGCTAAGCCGCATCGAGCGCTTGTTCGCCTCCTGCTCAGCCTGTCCTGAGTAGAAGCCTGTCCCCGGCACGTAGGCAACCCGCGAGGCGACGGCCCGGGGCAGCATGGCCCGTGCGTCCAAGCCCTCCGGCAGCGTCACCCAGGAGTAGAAGCCACCAGTCGGCCTCGTCCAGGTGGTGCCTGGGGGCATGTGGTCCTCCAAGGCGTCGAGCAGCGCGTCGCGGCGCTCCCGGTACAGCGCACGGAAGACCCTGATCTGGTCCATCCACGGGTTGGTGGCCAGGTACTCGGACACGGTCAGCTGTGCGTAGTTCGAGGGGCAGAGAATGGCTGACTCGGCGGCGAGGACGAGCTTCTCACGGACGCCATGGGGCGCGACGGCCCAGCCCACGCGGAGCCCCGAGGCGATGGTCTTCGAGAAGGACCCCAGGTAGATCACGCCGATGGGATCGTCGGCCCGGATCGCCCGGGGCACCTGACCATCGAAGCCCAGGAGCCCGTAGGGGTCGTCCTCGAGCAGCAGGACGCCCCGGGAGCGGGCGACCTCGAGGATCTCCAGTCGGCGCGCAGGGCCTTGGGTCAGCCCGGCGGGGTTGTGGAAGGAGGGGATCGTGTAGACCAGCTTCACGCGTCCGCCGTCAGCCACGACCTGGTCGATCGTCTCGGCCAGGGCGATGGATGACAGCCCCTCGTCGTCCATCGGGACGTGCACGACGCGGCACTGGAACGAGTGGAAGACTCCCAGGGCCCCCACGTAGGACGGCGATTCGACCACGACGACGTCCCCGGGGTCGCAGAACGTGCGGACGACCAGGTCCAGGGCCATCTGGGAGCCGGTCGTCACCACGATGTCGTCGGGATGCGCGGTGATCCCCACCGGTTCCATGACCTCGAGGATCTGCTCACGAAGCCGCTGCTCCCCCTGTCCAGACCCGTACTGCAGGGCTGTGGCCCCCCGCTCCCGGATGAGGCGGGCAACGGTCTCGCTGACGGCGTCGAGGTCCAGCGCGGACACGTACGGCATCCCGCCGGCCAACGACACCACCTCGGGCCTGCTGGCCACCGCGAAGAGCGCCCGGATCTCGGAGACAGCCAGTCCCAGCGTCCGCTGGGCATAGCTGGTGAACCATGGGTCGAGGCGCGTACCACCGGTCATGCACATAGGATGCCCGATGCCGATAGGAGGTGGACCGGATGCGCGCTTCACGGTGGGTCGCACTGGTTGCGGCGGCGCTGCTGGCGGGGGGCCTGTTGGGGTTCGTGGTGTCCCTCCTGCGGCCGCGTCGCTATGCGGGGGTGGCACGCACGACCTCGGATGAGGCACCCATAGCCACGCCATAGCAGGTGCTCGCACGTCCCCTTGGAGGGCATGGTCTAGATTGGGCCCACGCATGGGGAGGAGATCGCTCGTGGGTCCAGGTGCTCGGCTCGTCTCATCGCTCCTTGTGGGTTTGGCTCTGGTCGCGGAGACTGCGGGCATGATGCCCGCCACAGCGGCCACCACGCCCACAGTCACCTGCAGGGTCACCAAGCCCGGGAATCCAGTCAACACGATGATGGACACCCGCGTAACGGGCAACGTCACTTGCGTCCACTCGGGCGGGCGGGCTGTCACTTACTCCCTGGCACGGTACCTGGCAGACGTCTCCGGCCCGTTCAACGGCAAGGCATCCGTGGACAAGGCGAACGGGAACTTCGCCTACGTCCCCGGCTTCTACCCGCCAGATCCGGCCACCGGGGTGCAGGACCCCCTTCCCGAGTACTCCGGTCCCGATGAGTTCGTCGTGATCGGCACGGCCTCCGATGGACGCAAGGGCTCGGTGAAGGTCAACATCAACGTGACGGCCCGCCCCCATTCCTGTGATGCGACCTTCGTGGCGCAGACCCGGACGATGTTCAACAACCCGGCGGGCACCAGCGCCCAGCAGTACCAGATGCTGCGCTACCTGATCAAGATGATCGACTGCACGCCCCCCCGGAACCCGGATGGCTCGCAGGCCTCGATCAAGTTCAGCTTCTACTCCCTGAGCTACCCGCCGATCCAGGAGGCGCTGACCGCCGCCGCCAGGCGCGGCGTCTCGGTCCAGGCGCTGACCAACAGCCACGCCGACAAGTACTCGGCCTGGAAGCAGTTGGTCAAGACCATCGGCTCCAACCCGAATGCCGTCAACTTCGGTGTCACATGCTGGCAGGGCTGCCTGACACCCCGGACGCCGCCGGTGGCCGGGGGTCCCACGGCGTGGTACGACGCAGCCTCGACGACGCTGACCTCCCGGACCGTGGTCTTCAAGAACCGCTCGCTGCGGGGCGACCGGCCGATCGTGAAGTGGCGATGGAACTTCGGTGACGGCCATGGCGCGTCGGGACCGGGGCCGCACCGGAAGACCTATCGGAAGCCGGGGACGTATAAGACCTCCCTGACAGTCACGGACTCGGCCGGAGTCACGCACACCACTCGGGGCGAGAAGACCGTCCCCGACAACATGGAGCCCATGTACCCTTCGCTGCACTCGAAGATCTACCTGTTCTCGACCGTGGGCACGGGCAAGAACCGGCGGCAGTGGGTCAGCGCATACAGCTCGGGCAACCCCACCTACCAGCAATCGCGCAAGGGCTTCAACAACCTGAACATCGCGGTTGCTGACAAGGGCCTCTACGACATCCTCAGGCGGTACTTCGGCGACATGGTCGCGGCCTCGAAAGGCCAGATCCTGACGAGGAACTACTTCCGGACCTTCCGGTCCGCGGGCAACGCGAGCACAGGGGCCCGCCCCACCATCGTCCACCTCCTGCCGCAGACGAACGGTGACATCAACCGCGACATCCTCAAGACGGTCCGCTGCAGGTACAAGTCCGGCGGCAAGACCCAGCGGACCAGCATCCGGGTATCGGTGTTCGTGTTCACCAGGAAGGGACTGGCCCAGGACCTGTGGCGCCTCGCGTTCGAGAAGGGTTGCGATGTCGAGGTCGTCTACACGCAGATGAGCCAGCGCGTGAAGGGGGCCAACGGCAAGGCGCTGACTGGATACGGAGTTGCGGACTGCCTCTCCACCAAGCCGACGAAGACGATCGTGGTCAAGGCCAAGAAGGGCAAGTCGGCCAAGCGCAAGACGGTGGTCAACACGCTGCTGCGCAAGGGGAAGTGCAGCAAGGGGACGCTGCGCGGTCAGGTTCCCGTCACCCGCTCAGGAACGTGGCTGAATCGCAAGAGCAAGGTCACCGGTGGTCGGCTGACCGTACGGATGTCCTGCCCGGTCAAGCCCAAGTACGACACCGTGAAGAAGGTGTGGGCGGTCCTGTGCATCCGCAACGACATCTTCACCCACCACAAGATGATGCTGGTCAACGGCTATGTCAGGGGAAGCGCCCAGAAGTACGTGATGACCGGGTCGGCCAACTGGTCATCACCCGGGCTGAGCGGATCGGATGAGCTGATCACCGAGATCCAGAACGCGCCCGCGCTGTACCAGCAGTACAAGGACAACTTCGACTTCCTGAAGAAGATCGTCGCCAAGAACAGCAAGAAGAAGAAGGGCTCGTACGTCCTGAACATATCGGGTGACCAGTCCATCGACGTCCGGGGCATGACCGACGAGCAGTTGGAGGGAATGGACTAGGCGCCGTAGCGGCGAGATCGGAGGTGAAGGCTCCGCGGGATCCCGCGGAGCCATCACCATTGCGAAATTGCGTTCGCCCTCCGGCTGGGCGCAGGCACGGCATTTCGAAGATCACCGCATCGTGCGGAGCGCCGCATCCGGTGGAATCGTGTGGTACATCGCGGACCCGGGGGCGGCGTCGTCACCCCCATGCTGGACCGTGCTCCCTGGACTTCGCCTCAATCCGGGGGCGGGGCGAAGAACCGGATGAGCGCCGCTGTGATGGCCCGCGCGATCTGGTCGCGCCCGTCGGAGTCACCAAGGCGAGCGGCGTCCTGCTCGTTGGTCAAGTAGCCCAGGTCCAGATGCACGCACGGCATCCGGGTCAGGCGAAGGAGCTCCCAGGACTTCGGGTGCGCACCGCAGTTCCGCGCTGTGCTGCGCACGGAGATCTCCTCGAGGAGCAGCTCGGCCAGAGTCTGCCCGGCGACCGACCTGGCACCGCCGGCCGCGACGGCGCCGAAGTAGAAGGCCGCCATCCCGTTGGCCTCAGGGTTGGGATGGGTGTCGCAGTGCAGGGAGACGACCGCGTCAGCCGAGACCTCGTTGGCGATCGCCGCCCGTGCCGACTCGTCGAAGGACGTGTGGCCAGCGCGGGCCGGCCCTGTCACCAGGACAGTGGTGCCCAACGCAGCCAGGCGGCGCTCCACCCTGACGGCGATGTCTGCGGCGATGTCCTCCTCGGACAGCCCGTGCCCGACGTGGCCGCGGCGCAAGTGGTCCGGGCCAGCATCGATGAGCACGACCTTGTGGGTCACTCCGGTGCGCAGGACGTCGAAGGCCTGCTGCTCCCGCAGCAGGGTCGAAGCCCCACCACTGACCGTCCTCGTGAGCCGGGACAGGGCGCGGAACGTATCCGGTCCGGCGGTGCCGTCAGTGGGCAGACCTGTGTTCAACTGGAACTCGCGGACGGCGTGGTCGGTCCTGCGCCCGAAGATGCCGTCCGGTCTGCCGGGCGAGAAGCCCAGGCCGATGAGGCGCTCCTGGAGGGCCAGGACGTCGTCGCCAACCATCAGATGCGACGGCATGAACGACATGACCCGGTCCCCCAGGCGCCAGCGGGCTTCCTCGAGCATCCTGAAGGTCTGCTTGCCGACGATGCCGTCCACTGACAGGCCCCGCTCCTGCTGGAACTGGCGCACCGCCTGATCCACATGGTCGTCGAAGGCGTCCCCGTGGCCCTCAGTCAGAAGGCCCAATCGGTGGAGTCGGTGCCGGATCTCGGCGACAGCGGGGCCGGAGGCTCCGAGTCGATATGTCTGACCCGCGGATCCTCGCGGTGGCGGCGATGTGGGTGGCGGGTACATGGCAGGCAGGGAGCCAGACGTCAGATGAACTCGGCCAGATCCCTCAGGAGTGCAGCCTTGGGCTTCGCCCCGATGATCTGCTTGACCACTCGACCACCCTTGAAGACGTTCAAGGTGGGGATCGAGACGATGCCGTGCGCGGCGGCGGTGCGCGGGTTCTCGTCGACATTGAGCTTGGCGATCCGGACCTTGTCGCCGTGTGCGACGCTGATCTCCTCGAGGATCGGCGCGACCAGGCGGCACGGCCCGCACCACGCAGCCCAGTAGTCGACGATCACCGGCTTGTCCGACTTCAGCACGTCGTCAGCGAAAGTGGCGTCGGTCACGACCTGCATGGGCATGGGTACTCCTTGTCGTCAGGCATGTGAAGTCTAACGGTGCTCACGGCGTGGCCACGAGCCCATGCGCCCGGTCAGCAAGGTACCGCTGGGCGTCCAATGCGGCGGCGCAGCCGCTTCCGGCAGCGGTGATCGCCTGGCGGTAGGTGTGATCGACGAGATCCCCGGCGGCGAACACGCCGGGGAGCACCGCTGAATCGGCCAGGACCCTGGTGGAGCGGACCTCCACCTCGACGTAGCCGGCAGGATCGGTGTCCACCTGGCCGCGCACCAGCTCCGAGCGTGGGTCGTGGCCGATCGCGACGAACAGCCCAGTGACCGGGAGCTCCCGGGTGGCACCCGAGCGGACGTCAGCCAGGGTGACGGAGGCTACCCTCTCGGCGCCGTTTATGGCGGTGACCACGCTGTTCCAGGCGAACCTCAGCTTGGGGTTGGCGTGGGCACGCTCGGCCATGATGTGACTCGCGCGGAGCTGATCGCGGCGATGGACGATCGTGACTGAGTCGGCGAACTTCGTCAGGAACAGCGCCTCCTCGATCGCGGAGTCGCCCCCGCCGACGACGGCGATGGCCTGACCCCGGAAGAAGAACCCGTCGCACGTGGCACACCACGAGACCCCGTGGCCGGAGAGGCGCTTCTCGTCGGGCAGTCCGAGTTCGCGGTAGCCCGATCCCATGGCCAGGATCACCGCGTTCGCTCGATGCTGGCGGCCCTCGCCGTCGACCACGACCTTGACCGGCCCGTCCAACGTGATTGACGTGGCGTCGTCGGTGATGAGATCTGCGCCGAACCGCTCAGCTTGGGCGCGCATGTTGTCCATGAGGTCAGGACCCATGATCCCCTGCGGGAAGCCGGGGTAGTTCTCCACCTCAGTGGTGTTCATCAGCGCGCCGCCCGCCGTCACCGCACCCTCGAGGAGCAGTGGCCGGAGGTTCGCCCGGGCCGCGTAGATGGCAGCCGTGTACCCGGCTGGGCCGGATCCCACGATCACCAGGTCTCGGACATCGTCAGCCACGTGTGCACCTCTCGATCTGCCATCCAACCGGTCTGTAGATCCGCAGCCTCTCGCGCCGGTCCTCCGCGCGGGAACTGGGCCGACTGTGGCCAGCTGGCGTCAGCTGGTCACCTTCACCTCGCGGATCCCGCCGCGCCAGCCTCCGTCCACCTGGGGCAGGCCGGTCATCCAGACCAGCACGTACCTGGCTGAGGCGGGTCGCGGGCTCTTGAGCCGGACCTTCTCACCGGCCTCGGTGGCCTGGGCCATGAGCTCATAGCTCTTGGGGCTCTTGCCGGGCTCGTTGCTTGTCAGGACCTGCAGGTCCGTGCCGTTGCCGACGAGGTTGAGCGTCACGCTCCCAACCGACCGGGGCGCTCCGAGGTCGAGCAGGACGCCGACACCCGGCTTGTCGAGGCTCTTGTTGTAGTACGTGACCGTGCGCCAAGCGGTGTTCCGGTCGCCGTCGTAGGAGAACGGGATCCGGCCGGGGTTCTCCTCGCCGTTGCCGAGCGGATCGAAGTCCCGGGCGCTGGCAATGCGGTAGGTGACGACCTGCGGCGTGGCATCGGCATTGCCGGACTGGGTCGGCTTGGCGCTCGTGCTGGCTGGGCCACCGGCGGAAGCGGCGTCCCTGTGAAGGAGGTTCCAGAGGAGGGCGCCGAGGCACAGCACAGCGAGCAGTGCGCCGACGGCCACGAGGATCCGGGGCCAGGCCTTCGTCCTTCGGTGCGTGCTGGACGAGAAGTGCCAGCGCTTCCCCGTGAGGTCCGTGAGGCTGGCACCGAGCATCTCCCTGGCTTGGGATGCTGCGGTCAGCACTGGTCGGCCGCGGGGGGGCACGACGGAGATGACAGTCCGGGCGCAGATGTCGTCAAGGGACTCGGGGACGTCTGCCAGGATCCGGGACGGCGGAGGAGTATGGCCCTCCACCTGCGGGGCCGCCGGAACGCCTGCCACGTCCTCGTCGCCCGGCCAACGCCCGGTCAGGCAGGCGTAGAGCGCGGCGCCGATCCCATGCAGGTCGGCGCGGACCGGGTCGCCCTGCGCCGCCGGTTCGATCCCAGCGAGGACCCCGTCGATTCCGAAGCCGGAGATCCGGACCTCCCCGTCCGGCCCGATGAGGACATTCGAGGGACGGAGCCGACCATGGGCGATCCCCTTGGCATGGGCGGACTCGATGCCACGAGCCACCTCGAAGGCGATGCGACCAGCCTCCACGGGGTTCATCGGCTCGGTCAGGTGATCACGAAGGACCTCGCCCTCCACCCACTCAGTGACGACCACGAGATGCGTGTCGCTCCAGAACGCGTCCAGGACGCGCACGATCCGTCGGTCGTCGATCGTCGCAGCAGTCTGAGTCGCCACTTCGACGTCGAGGACGAACTCATTGTCCAGCGGGATCAGCCAGAGTGCGACCTCGCGGTTCAGGGTGCCGTCCACTGCCCGCCAGATCTGGCATCCGGGGCGATCCTCCACGAGGTCGGCAAGGGTGAACCGCCCGACCTGGCGGTTGGGTGTGACGCTGCCCAGGCCCATGTTGTTCACAAGGGCATGGTAGGACACAACGGCCGAGCGCCGGTTGAGGGCGCCGACGGCGAGCCGGACGCGTCTGGAATGCTCGGAATGTCAGGGCCGACACGTGGCGCCGTTGGCCTGCACGACGTGCTCGCCACTTGGCTCAGCGGCCCAGCCGACTGCGCAGCATCGCGACGGCCCGGGACACCTCCCGGATGCGCAGCGCCCGCGCGGCGAGCAAGTAGGTCACCAGGCCGACCAAGCTCGCGACCACCAGGGCGACGACCTGCTGGACGCGCGAGTCCCACAGGCCGTCGAACAGCATGTCCTGGCCTATGAGTCCGACTGCCACGGCCGCCCCGGCGATCACGCCGGCGAGGATCATCCGGAAGACTGCCCCCCAGGTGTCCCGGGTGCGCAGGTCACCCAGCCGCCGGCCCAGGACTGGCCAGGCCACGGCCATCATGGCCCAGTAGGTCAGCCCGAAGGCGAGCCCGATGGCCGGGACCTTCCACTGGGTGGGCACGGCGTAGAAGAACGCGATGCTCAGTGTGACGTTGATCGTGTTGAGGACCAGGGAGAGGTGGAAGGGGGTCTTCGTGTCCTCGAGCGCGTACCACCCTCGCAGGAGGATGTAGTAGATCGAGAACGGCACCAGGCCGATCAGCATGCCGATGACCGTGTAGCCGATCTGGTAGGAGGCGTCCCTTGCCGCCGCCCCGTAGCCGAACAGGAGCGCCGACAGGAACGGGGCCAGCGGCAGGAGGACTGCGGTCATCGGCACCGCCAGCGCCGTGACGGTCCGGATCGTGTCGGTCATCGACCGGGTCATGGTGTCGTACTGCTTGGCGTGGGCGACCCGGCTCAGGCCCGGCAGCAGTGCGGTCACCAGCGACACGGTCACGACTGAATGCGGCAGGAAGAAGATCAGGTTGGCCTTCAGGTAGGTGGAGATGCCGGCCTCGGGCAGGCCCTCCGCAGCGGCCATCAGGTTGGCTGATGTGGCCAGGCGGCTGTGGACGATGTATGAGACCTGGTTGGCCGCCAGCAGGCCGAACGTCCACCCGGCCAAGCTCCCGGTTCGGCTGAATCCCCAGCCGCGCCAGTCGAACCGGGGGTGCCAGCGGTAGCCCGTCGAGCGCAGTGACGGAACCAGGATCAGCGCCTGGGTTGCCACCGCGATCGTCGACCCGATCCCCAGCCAGGCCGCCTGCTCGGGCTCGAGCATCCCATCCTCGACTGCGGCCGGTCCGGCCACCACCAGGAACGAGGCGAACACGGCGATCGCGACCACGTTGTTGGCGATCGGCGCGAACATCGGCGCGGTGAACCGGCCGCGGGCGTTGAGCACCTGCGAGAGCATCGTGAACAGGCCGTAGAAGAAGATCTGCGGCAGGCAGAACCGGGCGAACGCCACCGCCAGCGACATCTGCTCGGAGGTGTAGTCCGGCGATGCGTAGATGCTGGTGAGGAACGGTGCGAACAGCAGTGCCACGCCAGTCACCAGGAGCAGCACCACACCGGTCAGGGTCATGAGGCGGTCCGCGAAGCCCAGGCCGCCGTCGGTGTCGTCCTTCATCCGACGCACGAGCTGGGGCACGAAGATCGCATTCATCGCGCCGCCGACGGTGAGTGCGTACAGCTGGTTGGGGATCGAGTTGCCCAAGGTGAAGACGTCGGCAACGATCCCGAGTCCGAGGGCCGCGGTCATGGTTATGTCCCGCATGAGGCCAGTGATCCGGCTGACGATCGTGCCCATCGCCATCCACGCGCCCTTGGCCAGCAGCTCTCCCTGACGGGGGGCCTCGACGGCGGCGGAATCCGGCTCAACGATGGGCTCGGAGTCCTCGGGCACCATGTCGCTGGGCATCATCTCGTCGGGCATCGGCGCCTCCGTCCGTGGCCGCGGCCACCCTACAACCGGCGCCTAGCGGTTGGCCCTCCTGGCGCGGCGGAGCCTGCGGATGCCGTGCACCAGCACCGCCAGCACGAGCAGGGCCAAGGCGACTCGGACCAGGATGCGCGTCGCATTGGCGTAGGCCGAGGACTGGACCACCAGCTGGACGGGTTCCCCGTACGGGGTGCCATCCGTGGTGACCAACTGGATCGCCACGGGGATCTGTCCGCCGCCGGTGACCTCGGCGCTGACCGCAACTGATGTCCGCCGCTCCGGGGCCACGTCGAACGGTTCCACCGGGGCAGCCGTGAACACCTGCGGCGGGACTGAGGAGAAGGACAGGCCGACTGTGACCGAGCTGGGCCCGGAGTTCTCCACGGTGATCGGGATCGTGCCGGAGGAGCCGGAGACCGTGATCGATCCGCTGGACACCACGGAGACCGAGTCGATCAGGGCGCCGATCTGCTTGGTGGCCGCCCGTTGCAGCTCCCTTCGCGCGGACTTGCGGTCGCGGAAGTAGCTGCCCAGCTGGCGGGTCGGTGCCAGCGCGGCACTGACTGGTACGTCGCTCGGCCGCGTGGTGACGCTGCCATAGGTGGCCAGGTCGCTGAACTGGTCCTCGACGGAGGCGACGTGCGCGCGGGGGAGCTCTGGTCCGGACACCTCAGCGTCATAGGCCACGTGCGCCCTGCCGATGCTGCTCGGCTCGCGGGCCAATGCGTCGGCCATGCTCGTGGGGGCGATCCACGGCGTGGCGGAGACGAAGTCCACGACCATGCGCGCGGCGGCCTGTGACGGGGCCCAGTCCGTTGCCGGCACAGCGACGACCAGCCTCTGGCTGCTGGGCAGTTCACCGACGGTGACGAGCGTCTCGGCGAGGAGGCGTTGCCGCGCAGCGCTGACCTCGGGCTGGCTGCTCATCGGCATTGCCAGTGCGTCGGACAGGGCGGAGTCGTTCAGCAGCACCTTCAACTCGCCCTCGCTCGTGTCCAGCACGACATTGCCGCTCGGCGTGAAGGTGACTGGGGGCCGGGTCGGCATCGCCCAATCGTCGAGGACGACTGACCGCACGCCGCCCTCGGCCAGGTCCGCGAGGGTGGTGTCGTCGGCATTCCCCCCGGGCATGAGCACTGTCCGACTGGGCAGTGCCATGCCGATGGTCTGGGCTGTCCGGCTGTTGATGTCCCTGCGCTGCTTCAAGATCGTGTTGACCAGCTCGTCCCTGCTGGCCGCGACGAGGTCGGGCGTGGCGTAGAGGCCGGCCGTCGAGTTCGCGCTCGAGTCTCCCAGCGCAGCTGTGAGCTGGGCGAGCCAGCCGGCCACCTCCTTCTGCCTGGCGCCCTCTCCTGTCGAGCCGTCGTCGCCGCGGACCAGGTATCCGTCTGACATGGCGTCGGCTGCCTCGGCGACCTCTGGGTCGAGGACCCAATTCAGTGCGTCCTTGCCCCGCGACCCGGCGTCGACCAGGACCGCCAGCCGTCCCGTGGGGGACATGTCGACGGCGAGCTCCTCGTCGGGCAGTACGCCCTCGGCGTCCCGGACCGGCCTGCCGGCCACCGGCCAGAGCATCGTCAGGAGCAGGGGCTCCGCGTTGGCCCCCTTCGGCCACCAGGGCAGGAAGGTGCGGTCCAGATCCTGTCGCTGGACTCCGGCCCCGGAATTGCCGAGCACCTCAGCGCCTATGACGTACGCGCCCACTTCGGTCAGTCCGAGGTCGGCGATCTCGGCGCGCAGCGAGAACTCGGCTGAGGAGCCCGGCTCGAGCGTGCCTGCGACGTCCTGCCGGGCCCCCTCCACGCGAGTGCCGAAGCGGTTGCTGCTGCCGGAGACCACGCCCGGGATCTCCGATCGACCGGCCAGGGGCGTGGGGGAGATCCGCATTGCTGCGACCACCCCGGTGACTGCCGTGGTCGACGAGTTGGTGATGCTCCCGCGCAGCAGGACCGTGTCCTCCTCCTCGGGGATGGTCGGGGTGACGCTGCTGATGCGGATGGACAGCACGCCTGCCCCAATCGCGGGCCGATCTGCCGCCGGGGGGCTCACCGTCCGGCCGTGGTCAACCCGAAGGCCGGCCGC